>NZ_JBHJUV010000046.1:0-75524 GCF_042268025.1 Streptomyces sp. NPDC056161 | reverse complement strand
GGGCCGGTCCGTCCGAACGGACCGGCCCCCGCGGTGCGTTGCGCCCGCTCAGCACCGCCGTGGAGTTATCGTCACCGAGTGACGAGTCTTTCCGAAGACGGTGACCACGGCGGCCCCACCACGGAGCCCCATCCCCTCGTGTGCGCCCGCTGCGGCACCCCCTCTGCCGGCCCCCAGCCCGTGACCTGGACCTGTTCCGTGGAGAACGGAGTCCGCCAGTACTTCTGCGACCACTGCTCCCGGGAACACCTCAGAGCGATCGAGGGCCGGCTGGACTCGGCCTCGTGGTGAACGGGCTCACGCCTGTGCGGCCGGCTCCTGCACGGTCGGGTCCTCCTCGGCGCCGAATCCCGGAAGCCACTCCTCCAGCTCCTCCCGCAGTCGCACCGTCGCACCCAGTTGGCACAGGACGCCTATGGTGCTCAGGGTCACACGGTGGATCAGGAGGTAGGCCGGGGGCAGGTTGAGCTGCTTGCCCAGCTGGTAGGCGGGGGAGCGGGGATCGGCGATGCGGGCCGCCTGACTGCGCATCCAGGCGCGGGTGAAGGTGAACTCGTCCACCCGGGCCGGTTCGATGATCGGCAGGAGGTAGTCGAGGACGGCGTCCGGGTCCAGTTCTATGGAGTCCTTGACGAAGCCCTCGGTCCGGAGCATGTCGTAGACCGCGTCGGCCTCGCCGTCCAGGGTCATGCGCAGGGAGTCGCCGATCGGTGTCGGCAGACCGCCGGGGAGGCGGTCGACGGTGCCGAAGTCCAGAACGCCCAGGCGCCACTCGCCCTCGCCCTCCGGCACGCCGGGGAGCAGACGGAAGTTGCCCGGATGCGGGTCGGCGTGCAGGAGGCCCGTGCGGGCCGGACCCGAGAAGAGGAAGCGGGCCAGGAGCTGACCGGCCCGGTCGCGCTGTTCCTGCGTACCGTCCGTGATCACCTCCGAGAGCGGGATTCCCTCGATCCACTCGGTGACCAGCACCTGGTCGCACTGGTGCACCACGGCCGGGACCACCACGTCCGGGTCGTCCCTGAACTCGTCCGCATGTGCCTGCTGGGCCTGGGCCTCCAGCCCGTAGTCCAGCTCCTCGGAGACGCGGTCCCGCAGCTCGGAGATCAGCGGTTTGACGTCCATGCCCGGGACGAGCGGCCCCAACAGGCGGGCAAAGCGACTCAATTGGCTCAAATCAGACAGAAGGGCTTCGCCGGCTCCCGGGTACTGCACCTTGACCGCCACCTCGCGGCCGTCGCGCCACACCGCCCGGTGCACCTGGCCGATCGAGGCCGCCGCGGCCGGTTTGTCCTCGAACTCCAGGAACAGCTCGCGCCAGTCCGCCCCGAGCTGGGCCTCCAGGACCGCGTGCATGGTGCGGGTGGGCATCGGTGGAGCCGCTTCCTGGAGCTTGGTCAGGGCCGCCCGGTAGGGGCCGGCGACCTCCTCGGGCAGCGCCGACTCGAAGACCGACAGGGCCTGCCCGAACTTCATCGCACCGCCCTTCAGCTCGCCGAGGACCTTGAACAACTGCTCCGCCGTCCGCTGTTGCAGTTCGCGGCCGACGATCTCCGCGGACTCGCCCACGATCCGCTTGCCCAGGCCCCAGGTCGCCCGGCCGGCGAAGCCGAGCGGGAGCGCGGCGAGCTTGGCGGTCCGGGTGACCGCCTTCCGGGGAAGATCAGACATGCGCCCTCCAAGTCCCAGCCGGCCGCGCCGCGTCCATGGTGCCTCGTTGCTCAGTCGACGGCCATTGCTCCCCCATTGTCGCGTGCGGTTCCCCGTCCGTGGCGATGTGTTCCTCGTTACCCCGCTCCGCGGCCCCGCAGGGGCAGGCGGAATGGGGTGGGACGGGGCGCGCGTGCCACTGCAACCCCGGCAGCGCGGCCTCCCAGCGCGCGCCCGTGCTCGATGGCGACTCCCCGTCAAGGAAGGCGAGCGCGTGTGCGGCGGCCAGCCCGGCGGTCGTGGCCGCCAGCGCCAGGTCGCACGGGGCCACCGGGCGCGCCCGGCCGGAGCGCCATTGCGCGACCAGGCGGGGCCAGACCGGGTCCCGGTCCGTGCGCTCCCGGTGCAGACAGCCGGCGCAACCGGTCTCGCCCGGCAGGACCAGCGGCCCGACGGTCGCGGTCGCCTCCGCGACGCCGCAGTAGAGGTGGGGTGTTCCGGAGATCAGGAACGGCTCGGCGGCGCCCGGGTCCGGGGCGTGCACGAGGACGTCGTCGCGCGGTGCGAGGATCACCAGGGAGAAGCCGGGGTCGTCGGCGGGGGGCGGGCAGGTGTGGCTGCGGCGCGGCGGGCGGTCCGGCGCCGCCCGGCGGACCGCCTGCCGCGCGGCCTCGTCCCGGCGCTCACCCGCCGATTCGGCGGGCAGCCCGCCCGGGGCGACGTCCCACGGCTCGACCTGGCCGCCGTCGCGCACGTCGACCTCGCCGACCCCCGCGCCCGAGAGCAGTGAGGCGAGGACGGCACCGACCCGGCCGGCGCCTCTGACCTGTACGCGCAGCGAGCGGCGGGCCGCCAGGCGGGCCAGCGGGTCGCCCGGCTCGGAGGTCGTCAGGGACAGCGACGCCAGATCGGGGCGCAACCGGTCGAGGACGTCCTTCTTCTCCCGCAGTGCCGCGCCCGCGGGCCCGCCGCCTCGCGCGTCGTCGAGCAGTCCGGCCCGCGCGAGCCGGCGGACGAGCACGTCGACCTGGTCGCCGGGCAGATCCATCCGGTGCCCCTCGTCGCGCAGGAGCGGCAGCCCCCGGGTGCCGTTGAGCAGTTCCAGGAAACTGCCCGTCGCCGTGTCGACGGGGCCGAGCGTCAGCGCGTGCGCCGGTGTCATGCCGAACTGCACGGTGTTGAGGTCGCGCCAGCCGCGGCGGAACGCGGGCTTCATCATCGGATGCATCTTTTCCCCCGTAAGCACCGGTAATTCCTTTTCGAGGATCAAGATCCAGGAAAGTTCCCTGTGTGTCTCCTGTGTCGGACGGGGCCGGTCACGCCTCGCCGACGAGTGCCAGCATGCCCATCGCGGCGAGTCGGCGCCGAAAGTTGTCCACAGGCGGTGAGTATTCGTCGTACAAATCAGACGCATGGTGGGGGAACAGCGCTGATCCGTCCCGGACCCGGGACTTCCCCCATGTGCAGCGGGTAACGTCAGGGCGTGCCCGCCGACCCACCGCACCGCGCCGGAAAGCCACAGCGCAGCACGACGAGTCAGCCGCCGAACGGCTCGGGGACGAGCGCGATCGAGGTCCGCAGAAGCGCCCGGCGCCGCCGGACGGTCTCCGCGTACCGCGAGGGCGATCGCACCGTCGTGCTGATCCCCGCCCGGATGTCCGAGGCGGAGGAGCGACGCTGGGTGACCCTCATGCTCGACAAACTCGCCGCCCAGGAGAACCGGCGGGTGCTGGGCGACGCGGAACTGTCCGAGCGCGCCCAGCGGCTGTCGGACCAGTACTTCGACGGCCGGGCCCGGCCCGCTTCCGTGCGCTGGGTCACCAATCAGAACACGCGCTGGGGTTCCTGCACTCCCGCCGAGGGCAGCATCCGGCTCTCGCACCGCCTCCAGGGCATGCCCGAGTACGTCATCGACTACGTCCTCTGTCATGAACTCGCGCATCTCCTGGTGCCCGGACACGGGCCGCGGTTCTGGCGGCTGCTGGAGGCGTACCCGCGCACCGAGCGGGCGCGCGGCTACCTGGAAGGGGTGGCCGCGGCGGACCGGCTGCCCCACGGACCCGGCGCGCAGGACGAGTGAACGGACCTCCGTGGCGGACCCTTTCGCACCGCGGAGGGCCCTTGTGTACCGGGTCTGTACCGGCTTCGTTCGATGTCGGAGTTTGCCGTTAGCCTGGCGCGACGCACTCGCATTCGGGATGGGGGACGGTCGTTACGCATGGTCAGGGAATTCCAGCGCGGCCACAAGGCAAGGATCAGCGAGCTCACCGCGGGCACGGATCTGTACGTAGGGGTGCAGATCTCCGCCCCCGGACTGAGCTTCGACATCAGCTGCTTCGGTCTCGACGCCGACGAACGCCTCTCCGACGACCGGTACTTCGTCTTCTTCAACCAGCCGAAGTCCCCTGAGGAGTCCATCCAGTTGCTGGGCGCCCAGGCGGGTGACACGGAGTCCTTCCGGGTCACGCTGGAGCGGATCCCGTCGCCGATCCAGAAGCTGTCGTTCACGGCGACCATCGACGGCGCCGGGCAGATGTCGCAGATCCAGCCCGGATACATCCGCATCGTGGCGGGCGGCGAGGAGGTGGCCCGCTACGCGTTCGACGGTTCGGAGTTCTCCACCGAACGGGCCGTGATGCTGGGCGACTTCTACCTGAAGGACGTGTGGCGGTTCGCCGCCGTCGGCCAGGGCTTCGACGGCGGCCTCGAAGCGCTGCTGAAGAACTTCGGCGGTGAGGTGGCGGAGGAGGAAGCGCCCGAGGACGCCGCGCAGCAGCCGCAGGCCGGCGCCGTTCCCGGCTTCGCCCCGCCCGCCCAGACCGCCGCCCCGCCCGCGTTCGGCGTCCCGTCCGCCCCGCCCCACACCTCCACTCCGGCTCCGGCTCCGGCCGCCACGGCTCAGGCCCCCGCACCCGTACCGGCGCCCACGCAGGCCCCCGCTCCGCAGGGCTTCCCGCCCCCGCCAGGTGCCACACCACCCCCGGCACCGGTCCCGGCGCCCGACGTGTACGCCACGCCGACCGTCGCCGCCCCCCTGGCCTCGCCGCCCGGCGGCGCCG
This sequence comes from Streptomyces sp. NPDC056161, assembly GCF_042268025.1. Classification (NCBI taxonomy): domain Bacteria; kingdom Bacillati; phylum Actinomycetota; class Actinomycetes; order Kitasatosporales; family Streptomycetaceae; genus Streptomyces; species Streptomyces sp. NPDC056161. The sequence continues at coordinate 70,818 of NZ_JBHJUV010000046.1, read as the reverse complement.
TACCGCCCCCGGCCGCCGCGCCCGGTCCCGCCGCCCCGAGCGCGCCCCTGCCGCCCGGATACGGCCAGCCCCCGGCCCCGCACGCGCCCGCGCCACCGCCCGGTTACGGCCACGTGGCCCCGCCGCCCGGTTACGGGCAGCAGCCACCACCGCCCGGTTACGGGCAGCCGACCCCGCCGCCCGGCTACGGTCAGCAGCCCCCGCTCGGCCAGGTTCCCGGCGGGCAGACCGCCGCCTACGCCGTGCCCCAGGGCGCGTCCCAGGGCGCCGCAGGGGTGACCGCGGCGCTCCAGCAGTTCAAGGAGACGCCCACCGGGCAGCGCTGGACGCAGCAGAACAGCAAGCTCATCCGGGTCGACCTCGGCATTGGCGAGCAGCCCGTGCTGGCCCGGCAGGGCAGCATGGTGCTCTACCAGGGCAAGGTCGACTTCAGCTACAAGGGCGCGGGCTTCGCCGGCCGGATCGTGGGCAATGCCACCGGCCAGGAGATGCAGCTGATGCGCTGCACCGGTAAGGGCCAGGTGTTCCTCGCCGAGGAAGCCACCCAACTGCACCCCGTCGAACTTCAGGGCGACGCGATCTGCGTCTCCTCCGAGAACGTCCTCGCCTTCGACGAAAGCCTCCAGTACGAGGTCCGCCGCGTCGAGGGACACGGCATTCCCGGCGGAGCCCTGTTCACGATGCAGTTCCAGGGGACCGGCACCGTCGTCGTCAAGACGCACGGCACCCCGGTCGTCCTGCCCGTCACACCGACCACCTTCGCCGACTCCAACGCGGTCGTCGCCTGGTCGGCCGCCGCGCAGGTGATCGTCTCCAGCCAGGTCCGCATGCGCCGCAACGACTACCCGGGCGACACCGGCGAAGGCGTCAACCTGCAGTTCCGGGGCGCGCCCGGCAACTTCATCGTCGTCCAGCCGTACGAGGTCTGAGGGAGCCCGTCATGAACCAGCCGCTCGCGGGCTACGCTCCCGCACCGGTCACCGCCCGCATGGAGAACCACGGCGACCACATGCTCAAGGTCGCCCTGCAGACCGGAAACGACCTCCTCGCGCGCGTGGGCTCGATGGTCGCCTACGAAGGCTTCGTCCAGTACGAGCCCAACCCGCCCGCCGTCCGCCAGATCGCCCGTGACTGGGTCACCGGTGAGGGCGCGCCGCTGATGAAGTGCTCCGGCGACGGCCTGCTCTACCTCGCCGACTACGGCGCGCACGTCGTCGTGATCAACCTCGACGGCGACGGCATCTCCGTCAACGCCACCAATCTGCTCGCCTTCGACGCGCAGCTGTCCTGGGGCGTGGAGCGGGTCAAGGGGCTCGCGAAGTTCGCCGGACAGGGCCTGTGGAACACCAGGATCTCCGGGCAGGGCTGGGTCGCCCTGACCTCCCGGGGCACGCCCATCGTCGTCGACTGCGGCGGTGGCGAGGACGAGACGTACGTGGATCCGGACGCGCTCGTCGCGTGGTCCCCGAACCTCAAGGTGAAGGGCAAGCGGAGTTTCAAGGCGCAGTCGCTGATCGGCCGGGGCAGCGGCGAGGCATTCCAGATGGCCTTCTCCGGTCAGGGCATCGTCGTCGTCCAGCCCAGCGAGGACAGCACCGACCGCCTCCGGATCCGGAGCTGAGGGGGAGCCAGAGCCATCATGCAGAGCCCGCTTTTCGCCCACAACGACCAGCAGACCCAGGAGCGCTGGAGCCTGCAGAACAAGCAGATGCTCCGGGTCACCCTGGGGGGCCACGACGACGTCCTCGCCCGCAAGGGCACGATGGTCGCCTACCAGGGCCTCGTCGAGTTCGACGCCGAGTACCGCAGCACCGGCCAGGCACACGCGCGTGCGTACACCGGGGAGGGTCTGGACCTGATGCGCTGCCACGGGCAGGGCACGGTCTTCTTCGCCAACCTCGCCCAGTACGTCCATGTGGTCGACGTCGAGCAGGAGGGTCTGACGGTCGACAGCAGCTACGTCCTCGCCCTGGACTCCTCCCTGCACCACGAGGTCATCGCCGTGGACAGCCTGTACGGCATCTCGGGGTCCGGGAAGTACCAGCTCAACATCAGCGGCCGGGGCCGGGTCGCGCTCATGACCTCGGGCGTGCCGCTGATGATGCAGGTGACGCCCGACAGGTACGTCAACTGCGACGCCGACGCGATCGTCGCCTGGTCCACGGGCCTGCGCGTCCAGATGCAGGCCCAGACGCATTCCTCCGGTGTGTGGCGGCGCCGGGGCACCACCGGTGAGGGCTGGGAGCTGAGCTTCATGGGCAGCGGTTACGCGCTCGTCCAGCCCAGCGAACTGCTGCCGCCACAGCATGCCGCGATCGGCTCCGGCGTCGCCGCACAGTTCGGCATGGGCCAGCACGGGGCGTACGGCCAGAACCAGGGGAACGTCTGGAGCTGAGCGCCGACCGGCCGCCCGACGGGACACCAGGTCCGTGGGCCGGTGTACTCCAGGACGCTCGTCCCCCGCGGGCGTCCCGGAGCACGGGGCGCGTGCGGCGCGAAATACCGCGGCCCGCGTCACGCGGGCCGCGGTCACAGGCGTGCGCGGCCCGCCGTCACAGCCGCGCGCGGGTGGCCGCCAGCAGTCGTACCACCGACGCGTCCGCCACCTCGGCCACCTCGTCGTACCCGAACCAGCGCACGTCGAGGGATTCGTCGCTGACCGTGTGCTCCGCGTCCCGCGGCGCCAGAGCCGCGTACTGGACGTCGAAGTGACAGTGGCAGGGCGGCGGGATGGCATGCCGGTCCAGGCGGACCGGACCGCCCGGCAGCAGGGTGAGCCCGGCGATGCCGGACTCCTCGGTGGCCTCGCGCAGCGCCGCCGCCGCCAGCGACACGTCCCCCGGCTCGCAGTGACCGCCCATCTGGAGCCACATCCGCAGCTTCCTGTGCAGCGTGAGCAGTACCCTCCCGTGCTCGGGATCGATCACCAGGGCGCTCGCCGTCACATGCCCGGCGGTGCACGCCTTCTCCATGCCGTCCGGGTGCGCCGAGAGGTGGTCCAGATAGGACTGGCGCAGTTCTTCCTGGTCCTCGTACCCCTTCAGCACGAGGACCGCGTCGTCGTACAGGCTCACTCGGTGCCGTCGCCCTCGGCGCCGTCGGCGTCGTCCCCCGTGTCGCCCTTCTTCAGGTTCGGCTTCCCGGCCGGTCCGTCGGCCGCCTCGCCGAGCATCTTGTCCAGCTCGGAGAAGTCCAGCTGCTCGCGGTGGACGAAGCCGTCCGGGTCGTCCAGGTCGGTGGCCGTCGGCAGCATGTCCGGATGGGCCCACAGGGCGTCCCTGCCGTCGACACCGCGCGCGTCCGTGAGGGAGGCCCACAGCCGGGAGGCGTCCCGCAGCCTGCGCGGGCGCAGCTCAAGACCGATCAGCGTCGCGAAGGTCTGCTCGGCCGGGCCGCCCGTGGCGCGACGGCGGCGCAGCGTCTCGCGCAGGGCGTCGGCGGACGACAGACGCGGCTTCGCGGCCGTGTGCACCACCGCGTCCACCCAGCCCTCGACGAGCGCCAGAGCCGTCTCCAGACGCGCCAGAGCGGCCTTCTGCTCGGGCGTGTCCTCCGGCTGGAACATGCCCTGCTGGAGGGCGTCCTGCAACTGCTCCGGGTTCTGCGGGTCGAACTGGCCGACCACGTCCTCCAGCTTGGCCGTGTCGACCTTGATCCCGCGCGCGTACCCGTCGACCGCGCCGAACAGGTGCGAGCGCAGCCACGGCACGTGCGCGAACAGACGCTGGTGGGCCGCCTCGCGCAGCGCGAGGTAGAGCCGCACCTCGTCCTTGGGGACGCCCAGGTCCTTGCCGAACGCCTCGATGTTCAGCGGCAGCAGCGCGGCCTTGCCCGCCGGGCCGAGCGGCAGGCCGACGTCCGTGGAGCCGACGACCTCGCCCGCGAGCACACCCACGGCCTGCCCGATCTGCGTGCCGAACATGGCGCCGCCCATCGAGCGCATCATGCCGATCAGCGGGCCCGCCATGGCCTGCATCTCCTCGGGCAGGACGTCACCCATGGCCGCGCCGACCCGCTCGGCGACCGGGTCGACCAGCTCCTTCCAGGCCGGAAGAGTGGCCTCGACCCACTCCGCGCGGCTCCACGCCACCGCGGTGCCGGCACCGGACGGCAGGGACGTCGCGTCGTCCAGCCACAGATCGGCCAGGCGCACGGCCTCCTGGACCGCGGAGCGCTCGGCGGGTCCGACGCTCGCGTCCTTGACGCCGTCCGGGGTGCCCTGCGATACGGTCTGGCGGGCGATCTGCTTGGCCATGTCCCAGTTCACCGGGCCGCCCTCGTAGGAGAGCATCTGGCCCAGCTGCTGGAACGCGGCGCCCAGGTCGGTGGGGTTCAGCGAACCGAACATGGCGGCGAACGGATTGTCGGCGCCCGGGCCGCCAAAGCCTCCGACTCCGGGCAGCCCGAAACCGAACGGGTTGGCCGGTCCCTGCTCACCACCGCTCTGCTGGTCCTTCTTCTTGCCCTCGTCGCCGTCTTCCGGCTCCTCCGGCGGAAGGCCGAATCCGAATGGGGTGTCACTCACGGGATTCCTCGGCTCGTAAGGCCGCCGGTTGTCTCCGACGGCGCGGCTGCCCGACAACACCACCCAGCGTAGACACCAAGACCCGATCGGGCCTCGGTGCTTCGCCGACTGTCGGCCTGCGGCAGGATGGATGCCACCTGGTACGTACGCGTCCTACGCGTACGTACTGAAGACAACCGCTGGAGACGCCTGGTGAGTTCCCCAGATCCGCAGGTTCGCGCAGCGCGAAACCACGCAACCACCCCACCCGCCGTGCGCGGGCCCGTCGTCGCGGTCACCGGTGCCGCGACCGGGGTCGGCGCGCTGCTCACCGCGCGGCTCGCCGCGTCCGAGGAGGTCAAGCAGGTCGTCGCGATCGACGAGCGGCGCGGCGAGTGCGCGGCGGCCCGGTGGCACATCCTCGACGTACGGGATCCGGCCATCGCGGACCGGCTGCGCGGCGCGGACGTGGTCGTCCACCTCGCGCTGGACCTGGATCTGGAGACCGACGCGGCGGCCCGGACGGCGTACAACGTGCGCGGCACGCAGACCGTGCTGACCGCGGCCGCGGCCGCCGGCGTGCACCGGGTGGTGCTGTGCACCTCCGCGATGGTGTACGGAGCGCTGCCGGACAACGAGCTGCCCCTCTCGGAGGACGCGGAGCTGCGGGCGACCGCGGAGGCGACCGGGGTGGGGGACCTGCTGGAGATCGAGCGGCTGGCCCGGCGGGCGCCGCGGGCGCATCCGGGGCTGAACGTCACCGTGGTGCGGCCCGCCGTCCTGGTCGGCGGCACCGACACCGCGCTGACCAGGTACTTCGAATCCCCGCGGCTGCTCGTCGTGGCCGGTTCGCGGCCCGCTTGGCAGTTCTGCCACGTCGAGGACCTGTGCGGCGCGCTGGAGTACGCGGTCCTGGAGAAGGTCGACGGGGAACTGGCCGTGGGGTGCGACGGCTGGCTGGAGCAGGAGGAGGTCGAGGAGCTGAGCGGGATCCGGCGGATGGAGCTGCCGTCGGCGGTCGCCCTGGGGGCGGCGGCCCGGCTGCACCGGATCGGGCTCACCCCGTCGCCGGCCGGGGACCTGGCGTACACGATGTACCCCTGGGTGGTCAGCGGGAGCAGGCTGCACGATGCCGGATGGCGGCCCCGGTGGACCAACGAGGAGGTGCTCGGCGAACTGCTGGACGAGGTCTCCGGGCGGCACACCGTGGCCGGGCGGCGCCTCGGCCGCAAGGACGCGACCGCGGCGGGCGCCGCGGGTGCGACGGTCGCCCTGTTGGGCGCGGCGGCCGTGGTCCGGCGGGCGCGGAAGGCGCGGCGGCGGATCTGACCGGATCCCGCCTCCTTGGAGGCGGTGCACGCGTGGGCGGCCGGTACGCGCGCGTACCGGGCGAACCCGCGGTTCCAGGATCTCCGCGTGGTGCGGCACGATGGCTGCATGGAACCCATGAACGGACACCCCGGTGAGCAGGCGGCCCAGGATCCCATCAGGCTCATCGGCATCCGCCGGACCGCGCTCTCCGTGGACGAGGTGTTCCGGGCCGTGGGCGACGCCGCGGCGGGCGGTATCGCCCTGTTCGTGGGGACCGTGCGCAACCACGACGGGGGCGCCGACGTCGACGAGCTCGGATACTCGTGCCACCCCAGTGCCGAGGCCGAGATGCGCCGGATCGCCGAGAAGGTCGTCGCGGAGTACCCGGTCCGGGCGCTGGCCGCCGTTCACCGGGTGGGTGATCTCGCCGTCGGGGACCTGGCCGTCGTGGTCGCGGTGGCCTGTCCGCACCGGGCGGAGGCGTTCGACGCCTGCCGCAAGCTGATCGACGACCTGAAGCACGAGGTGCCGATCTGGAAGCACCAGACGTTCTCCGACGGCACCGAGGAGTGGGTGGGCGCGTAGCGGCCGCAGAGCGGACCCGTACCGGTTCGGTTCCGCTCGGCCGGACGGCACCGGGCCCGTTCCACCCCCGAACTACGGGGCGCGACTGCCGAGCAGCTTCCGGTTGCGTAACCGGACCCCTGGCGTGAGCGTTGTCAGTGCCACTGGTTAATCTGCTGATCAGTAAGTTGCGGACGGTCATGGGGTTGGGAGGTCGGCATGGCGGCGCTCGCCTGGTTGCTGATTCCGCTTGTCGCCGCGATAGGCGCCGGTCTGTGGGGGAGTTGGGCCAATCGGACGCGCAAGACGCGTAGTGACGGCCCCGAGCTGGACGGCTATGCCCGGTTCCGTGCGGCGATGGAGAAGTCCCACTCCGGTTCGTGAGATCCCGGGCGGGGGGCCGAGATCCCGGGCCGAGGTGCCCTGACGGTTCGCTGACAGTGTCGTCCCGTAGTGTCGGAGCATGCCACGCCGCACCGCGACGATGCTCGCCTCCACCCTGATGCTGATCGCGCTCCTGTGCGCGGGTGTGCTCCTTCCCGTCCCGTACTCGGAGATGTCCCCGGGACCGACGGTGAACACCCTCGGGGACCACGACGGCGAGCCGGTGCTGCAGATCTCAGGTCACCAGACGTATCCGGCCACCGGCCACCTCAACATGACCACGGTCCGGGTCACCAGCGCCGACTACAAGATGAACCTGGTCGAGGCCGTCTACGGCTGGCTGGCGCACGACGACAAGGTCGTGCCGCACGACACGCTCTACCCGGAGGGCCAGACCGAGGAGCAGTCCACCCAGCAGAACGCCGAGGAGTTCAGCCAGTCCCAGGAGAGCGCCAAGGTCGCCGCCCTGAAGGAACTGGGCATCCCGGTGCAGTCCTGGGTGATCGTCTCCACCGTCGTCAAGGACTCCCCGGCCGAGGGCCGGCTGCACGCCGGCGACGTGATCAAGGCGGTGGACGGCACTCCCGTGAAGCAGCCGTCCGACGTCGCGGAACTGGTGACCAAGCACAAGCCCGGACAGGACGTCTCCTTCACGATCATCCCGGCCAAGGAACAGGCCGCCGCGGAGAAGGAGCACCGGACGCCGACCGCCACCCAGGATGTGACGATCACCACGAAGCCGTCCGACGACACCGGTCCCGAGCGTGCCATCGTGGGGATCTCCGCTGGGACCGACCACACCTTCCCGTTCACCATCGACATCAAGCTCGCCGACGTGGGCGGGCCCAGCGCCGGTCTGATGTTCTCGCTCGGCATCTACGACAAGCTCACCCCCGGCAACCTCACCGGTGGCAAGTTCGTCGCCGGTACCGGCACGATCGACGACAACGGCAAGGTCGGGCCGATCGGCGGCATCGAGATGAAGACCGTCGGCGCGCGTGACAAGGGCGCCCAGTACTTCCTGACGCCCGCGGACAACTGCGCCGCGGCGGCCAAGGACACCCCGGGCGGGCTGACCCTCGTGAAGGTCAAGACCATGAAGGACGCCCTGGGGGCCCTGACCGACATCCGCAACGGGGACACGGCCGCCCTCCCGAAGTGCACGACCAAGGGCTGATCGGCCGCACCGTGCCCCTGACCGGACAGAGACGCGGACGGTCCTGACCGGCCCGGGTTCGCCGGACCCGGGCCGGTCCGGCGGAAGCCGGGCCGGCCCTCGCGGGTCCGCGTCGTCAGTCCTCGAACGCCGGCGTCATTCCGTGATCGTCGCGGCCGGCCCCCGTCCGCCGCCGTCAGTCCTCGAACGTCGCCGTCAGCGCGTCCGCCAGGCCCGGCACCAGGGCGGGGCCGGTGAGCACCTCCGTCGCGGTGTCCTTCTCGCGCAGCCGCAGGGCCGACTCACGGGTGCCGTCGCGCAGGACCGCGACCGTCATCCGGACCTCCTGGCGCTCGGGGTGGTTCGCCACCCACGCCGTCAGCTTCGCCCCGTCCAGCCCCTGCGGGACCTGGGCCTCGACGGACGGCGGCAGCATCAGACGCTCCACCGTGAGCGCGCAGCCGGCCACGGCGTCTGGCCAGGCGATGGTGCCGAGGAAGTCGTCGAGCGCCTTGTCCGCGGGGATCTCGTCCTGCTCGATCGGCGTGAGCCCGGAAGGGGCCTTCGGCGCGTCCGGCAGGTCGAGCTGGGCGGCGAGTGCGGGTTCCTCGGCCCGCAGCCGCGCCGTGTCGACGAGGGCGAAGAGGCGAGCGGGCTGGTCCCAGCCGAGGCCGGAGACGTATTCGTCGATCTCAAGTACGGCCTGGGTGAGCGGGTTCGCTGCCATGGGAGTGTTGGACATGGTCACAATCCTGCCTCGTTCACAGCTGGAATCGGGAACCGCGTAAACCGTGAGTAAGTTGCATAGGTGTGGGCCCGCGTTCTGCGGGCCCACCGGACGGTCCGCGAACCCGGGGGCCTGACGCAACGACATCGAACCAACACCGAACTTCGAGGTGCGCACCTTGGCTTTCCAGATGCCGGACCGCGGCGGAGGCCCGACGGGGCCACGGATCAGAGCGGGCCGCCCGTCCCGGCGTGTCCGGACCGTGCTCATGACACTGGGCGTTCTTGCCGTCCTCGGCATGGCGTTCACCATGTTCGCGGGCTTCTGGACGGACTGGCTGTGGTACCGGTCGGTGCACTACTCGTCCGTGTTCACCACCACACTGTGGACGAAGATCGGACTGTTCTTCGTCTTCGGCCTGCTGATGGCGATCGCGGTCGGCTTCAACATCTGGCTCGCGCACCGGCTGCGGCCTCCGCTGAGCGCGATGTCCATGGAGCAGCAGAGCCTCGACCGGTACCGCATCGGCATCGCGCCCTTCAAGAAGTGGCTTCTGTTCGGCGTGACCGCCCTGGTGGGCCTGATCGCCGGGGCCTCCGCGGCCAGCCAGTGGCGCACCTGGCTGATGTGGGTCAACGGAGTGCCCTTCCACCAGAAGGACCCGCAGTTCCACCTCGACGTCTCCTTCTACGCCTTCGACCTGCCCTGGTACCGCTTCCTGCTGGGCTTCGGCTTCGCCGCCGTGGTCCTGTCCGTGGTCGCCGCCGCGCTCACCCACTACCTGTACGGCGGGTTGCGCGTCACCAGTCCGGGCGCGCGCGCCACCGCCGCGGCCACCGGGCACCTCTCGGTGCTGATCGGCATCTTCGTCGCCCTGAAGGCGGTCGCCTACTGGCTCGACCGGTACGGACTGGCCGTCAAGTCCAGCGACTTCAAGGCCACCGGCAACTGGACCGGCCTCAGGTACGTCGACGCGAACGCCTACCTGCCGGCCAAGACGATCCTGTTCTGCATCGCGGCCATCTGCGCGCTGCTGTTCTTCGCGACGCTGTGGCGGCGCACCTGGCAGCTGCCCCTCATCGGCTTCGGCCTGATGGTCCTCTCGGCGATCCTCATCGGCGGCCTGTACCCGGCCATCGTGCAGAAGTTCCAGGTCCAGCCCAACGAGCAGGCCAAGGAAGCGCCTTACGTCCAGAAGAACCTGACGGCGACCCGTGCGGCGTACGGCATCGACGACACCAAGGTCACCGACTACGACGGCACCAGCAACACCACGGACAAGACGAAACTGCGCAACGACGTCGACTCCACGGCGAGCATCCGGATCATGGACCCGAACATCGTCTCGCCGACGTTCCAGCAGCTCCAGCAGATGTGGAACTACTACGCGTTCCCGACCAACCTCGACGTCGACCGGTACTCCGAGGGCGGTAAGGAGCAGGACACCGTCATCGGCCTGCGCGAGCTGAACCTGGCCGGCATCCCGAAGAACAACTGGATCAACGACCACTTCCGCTACACCCACGGCTTCGGCGTGGTCGCCGCCAAGGGCACCGAGGCCGACTCCGGGGGACGCCCGGTCTTCACCGAGTCCGACCTGCCGTCCAAGGGTGACCTCGGCACCTACGAGCAGCGGATCTACTACGGCGAGAAGACCAGCACGTACTCGATCGTCGGCGGTCCCCAGAAGGAGATCGACTACTCCGACGACAACGGTGAGAAGACCACCAGCTACCAGGGCAAGAGCGGGGTCAGCCTCTCCAACCCGATCAACCGCGCCGCGTACGCGGTGGCGTTCAACGAGCCGCAGATCCTCTACTCAGGAGCGATCGGCGACGGTTCGCGGATCCTGTACAACCGGACGCCCAAGGATCGCGTCGAGGCGGTGGCCCCTTGGCTGACGATCGACGGCGACGCCTATCCGGCGGTCGTGGACGGGCGCATCCAGTGGATCGTCGACGCGTACACGACGACGGACAGCTACCCGTACTCCTCGCGCACGACCCTCGGTGACACGACGGCCGACTCGCTGACCGCGACGAACAACTCGCGCGCGGTGGTGGCCCAGCAGAACCAGGTCAACTACATCCGCAACTCGGTGAAGGCGACCGTCGACGCGTACACCGGCGAGGTCAAGCTCTACCAGTGGGACGGCCAGGACCCGGTCCTGAAGACCTGGATGAAGGCGTTCCCCGGCACGGTCGAGCCCAAGTCGGCCATCTCCAAGGACCTGATGGCGCACCTGCGCTATCCGCAGGACCTGTTCAAGGTGCAGCGCGAACTGCTCACCCGCTACCACGTCACGGACGCGCAGACGTTCCTGACCGGCAGCGAGGTGTGGCAGGTCCCGGACGACCCGACCAACCAGTCGGGCGACGCGGTGCCGCCGTACTACCTGAGCATGCGGATGCCCGACCAGGCGTCGCAGGCGTTCTCGCTGTCCACGACGTTCACGCCCAACGGCCGGGACAACCTCAGCGCCTTCATGTCGGTCGACGCCGAGGCGGGCACCCCGGACTACGGCAAGATCAGAATCCTGAAACTGCCGACGAGTACGACGGTCGACGGGCCCAAACAGGTGCAGAGCCAGTTCAACTCCGAAGAGAACATCGCCCAGACCATCAAACTGCTCAAGGGCGGCGACTCGGAGGTCGAGTACGGCAATCTGCTGACGGTGCCTCTCGACGGTGGCCTGCTGTACGTGGAGCCGGTCTACGTACGCGGTGGCGGACTCAAGTACCCGCTGCTGCGGAAGGTGTTGGTGACCTATGGGGGCAAGACCGCCTTCGAGGACACCCTCGACGAGGCCCTGAACGTGGTGTTCGGAGCGGAGGCTTCGGCTCCGCCGCCGGACACCGGCACGGCCAATCCACCGCCGACATCGTCCGATCCGACGGTCAGACAAGCGCTCCAGGACGCTCAGAAAGCCTTCGACGCCGGCCAGGAGGCGCTGAAGAACAACGACTGGACGGCCTACGGCAAGGCGCAGGAGGACCTTGGGGCCGCGCTGCGCCGGGCCGACGAGGCGCAGGCCAGAGCGGACAGCGCGAGCGGCGGCAGCAAGAACGGTGGCGCGGCCGCCGGTTCGGGTGCGAGCGGCCGTCCGAGCCCGGACGGCAGTCCGAGTCCGGGAGGCAGTCCGAGTCCGGGAGGCAGTCCGAGTCCGGGCGGCAGTCCGAGTCCGGGCGGCTGATCAATAGACACCCCGTGCCGTGATCTCCGTGATAAGGTTCATGAACACGGCGCGGGGTGGAGCAGCTCGGTAGCTCGCTGGGCTCATAACCCAGAGGTCGCAGGTTCAAATCCTGTCCCCGCTACTGAAGTCGAAGGCCCGGATCCTCTAAGGATCCGGGCCTTCGACGTGTGCGCGTGCGCGGCGAACGCATGTGCCGACGCGTCGCTCGCCGTGCCGCCGTGAGGGGTTGGCAGATGTGTGTTTGACTTGTCGTTCTGTGGGCATGTCGACAAAACGCTGAAGTGACCTCACAGGCTGCGGTATACCGGGGTGTACCCAGGGTGTAGGTGGTGCGACGATGGACGTTATGGGGGACAAGGCAAGTCTGTTGGAGACAGGGCGTTTTGCGCAGCCTGCCGACTTTGGGCAGTCTGCCGACTTCGTGCATTCCGTCGGCCACGGGCATTCCGTCGGCCACGGGCAGTCCGCCGGCCTCTTGGAGTCGGCCGGCATGGCGGAGCCGGCCGGTGTCGTGGAGCCGTTCGGTGCCGGACGGTCCGTCGGTTCCGGGTCGTCTTCCGGCCTCGTACCGTCCGCCGGCCGTGACGGGACCGGCGAGACCGGTGAGGCCAGTGAAGCGGGTGAGGCGGGCGAGGTCGCCGAGGAGGCGCGTCGGCGGCTGGCCGCCGAGGCCGGCGACGTCGAGGCGATGAGCGTCCTCGGGGCCATGCTGCTGCGCCGCGGCGACCTCGACGGAGCCGAACCCCAACTGCGTGCCGCCACCGCCGCCGGTGACCGCGCCGCCGCCAACAACCTCGGCGTCCTCCTGTACCAGCGCGGCTATCCCGACGAGGCCGCCGGGTGGTGGCGGATCGCCGCCGTCGCCGGTTCATCCGCCGCCGCGCACGCGCTCGGCCGCCACCACCGCGAGCGCGGCGACGAGCCCGCCGCCGAGTACTGGCTGCGCCAGTCCGCCGAACAGGGCCATGTGCTGGGTGCGTACGCGCTCGCCGATCTGCTGGAACACCGCGGCGTGAGCGGGGCCGAACAGTGGATGCGGGCCGCTGCCGAGCGGGGGCACCGCGAGGCGGCGTACCGGCTCGCGCGCACGCTGGACCGTGCGGCGGGCGGCGAGGAGGACCCGAGGAGGGGCCGCGGTGCCGGGACGCCGGCCGAGGGCGAGGCCGAGCAGTGGTACCGGCAGGCCGCCGCGCGCGGACACCGCCGTGCCGCGCTGCAACTCGGGGCGATCCTGGAGAAGCGGGGCGAACTCAAGGAGGCCGGGCGCTGGTACCTGACCTCCGCGAAGGACGGCGAGGCGCGGGCCGCCTGCGCGCTCGGGTTCCTGCTGCGGGACGCCGGGGACACCGAGAGCGCGGTGGTGTGGTGGCTGCGCGCCGCGCAGGACGGCGACGGCAACGCGGCGAACGCGCTGGGCGCGCTGTACGCCGAGCGCGGACAGCCGCAGACCGCCGAGCGGTGGTACCGGGCGGCGCTGGAGGCAGGGGACGACAACGGCGCGTACAACCTCGGGCTGCTCTGCGCCGCGCAGGGGCGCATCGGCCAGGCCGAGCAGTGGTACCGGCGGGCCGCGTACGCCGGACACCGGGAGGCGGCGAACGCGCTGGCGGTCCTGCTGCTGCAGGGCGGCGACACGAGCGGCGCGGAGCCGTGGTTCTCCAAGGCGGCGGAGTCGGGCAGCGTGGACGCCGCGTTCAACCTGGGGATCCTGTACGCCGGCCGGGGCGAGGAGCGGGTGGCGCTGCGGTGCTACGAGCGGGCGGCGGCGGCCGGGCACACGGAGGCGGCGTTGCAGGTCGGGATCGTCCGGCTGCGGGAGGGGGACGAGCAGGACGCGGAGCGGTATCTGCGGTCCGCGGCGGGCGCCGGGAACGCGGAGGCGGCGTACCGGCTGGCCGCCCTGCTGGACGCGCGGCGGCCACCGGCGCCCGCGCACGAACTGGGCGAGTCGGTGCACGAGAAGACCGAGTGCGAGGAGTGGTACGAGCGGGCGGCCACCCAGGGGCACCGGCGCGCGCAGGTACGGGTCGGCATGCTGGCCGCCGCGCGCGGCGACGTCGTGGAGGCGGCGCGCTGGTACCGGGAGGCGGCCGAGGCGGGGTCCCGCAACGGGGCGTTCAACCTGGGGCTGCTGCTGGCCCGCGAGGGGAGCGAGCCGGAGGCCGCGGTGTGGTGGACCCGGGCCGCCGACGCCGGGCACGGACGGGCGGCGCTGCGGCTGGCGCTCGTCTGCGCCCGCCGGGGAGACCTGGTGGAGGGGCAGCGGTGGGCCGACCGGGCGGTGACGCTGGGCCCGGCGGAGGTCGCGAAACGGGCCGCCCGCCTCAGGGACGTGCTGCGGGAGGAATTGTCCGCATAGGCGGGCGCCGCGCCATGCCGCGCCATGCCGCGCCAGTGGGGTCGGGCTGCGTAGGGTCGGGCTGTGTCGGGTCGGACTGCGCCGGGCCAGGTGGGACCCGACCACGCCGGGCCGGACGCGGCCGGACCGCGTCGCCCGCGGCCGGATGCGGCCGGACCGCGTTGCGCCCGGCGGCGCCGGACCGTGCCGCCGGGGCGATGGGGGGCGGATCACGTGGCACCGAGCGGCGCCGGACCGTGCCGCCAGGGCGATGGGGGGCCGCATCTCGTTGCGCCGAGCGGCGCCGGACCACGCCGCGTCAGGAAGCGCCGGGAATGTTCGGCCGGGACCGTCCGGAGAGGTGCCCGCCGCGGGGGCACCAGGGACCCGTGGGAGGCCCGGCGCGGGAGTCGGTTCGCGGTGAGGTGACTCGCCGCGGGCGCGGGAGTCGGCTTTGGGCGCCCTGTGGGCGAGGAGCACGTGGGATCAGCTCCCCACGCCCTGCGAACGAAGCCTGTGGGCGCCCCCTGGGCGGGGCGCGGGAATCGATTTGCCTCCCGGCTGATCCCTCACGTAATGTTGTGTTCACCGACGCGGGGTGGAGCAGCTCGGTAGCTCGCTGGGCTCATAACCCAGAGGTCGCAGGTTCAAATCCTGTCCCCGCTACTGAAACTGAGGGGCCGGAACCCAATCACTGGGTTCCGGCCCCTTGGCGTGTGTCCGGTCGGATCAAGGGACGTGCCCCACCGCCTCCTCGTACAACGCGCGGTCCACCGTCTCCGACTCCGGCAGGTCCGTACCTTCCGCGACGCCCTGCGCCCGGTAGGCGGACTGGAGCCGGGCGACCGTGTTGGACCTGATCTCCCAGTCCATGCGCAGGGACGGCGTCGACTCCAGGACCGTCGGATCCGTCTTCAGGAGCTTCGCCAGATAGGCGACGAAGTCCGGGTCCTTCTTGTAGTCGCCGGTGAAATAGGTGTCCACCGTGCGGATGTAGGCCCTCAGCAGGGCCACACCGGCGTCCACGTCGTCCTGGAGCAGCGCGGGACCGTACAGCATGCCGCCCAGCGGCTCCCCGAGGGGCTGGCCGCCCAG
Organism: Streptomyces sp. NPDC056161; assembly: GCF_042268025.1. Lineage (NCBI taxonomy): Bacteria > Bacillati > Actinomycetota > Actinomycetes > Kitasatosporales > Streptomycetaceae > Streptomyces > Streptomyces sp. NPDC056161. The sequence goes on along the minus strand of NZ_JBHJUV010000046.1, from coordinate 55,543 downwards.
GAACGCGTAGCCCCTCTCGCCGTCCACCCGGCGCCAGACCGGGTCGAGGAGCCACGCCGAGTCCACGCCCCCGTTCTGCAGGGCGGTCAGCACGTCCGCCGAGCCCAGTTGCTGGTAGCGGATCTCGTCGAGCCCGCCGCCGTGCCGGGCCAGGGCGCGCTGCATGGGGTACGCGATCACCGAACCCTTGCCGATCATGGTGCCCATGGTGCGGTCGGCCATCCGGACCCGCGCCGTGCTCTCCCCGTCCGCCAGCTTTACCCACAGCCCGCTCTTCGACGCCGGGTCGGGCGAGAAGTTGCCCGCGACCCACTTGATGTCGAAGCCGCCCCGGACGCCGTTCATCACGGCCGCCTCCGGAGCCGCCCAGAGGGCGTCGACGTCCCCCTTGGCCAGCAGCGGCAGCGCGTCCGGCGTGGGCAGCACCCGGAGCGTGACGTCCAGCCCCTCCGCCTTGAACTCGCCCTTGTCGACGGCGACCTGGAGCGGTGCGACGTACTCCGCGCTCAGCGTCCCGGTGACGATGGTGAGCTTCCGCCGCTGGGCCAGTGGCCGGGCGGCCGGGGCCCGCGGCGCGCAGCGGGCCGGCGCGCGATCGGCGGCGAGGTCCGCCGGGTCCGTCCAGGAGGCCGTGCTGCAGCCGGCCACCGGACGGATCGTGCGGTGCTCCGTGCCGGACCGCGGCCGGGCGTCCCCGGAGCGCGCCGCCGAGCAGCCGGCCGCCGCCAGCAGGGCCGCGACCACGGCGAGCGCCGTCCCTCGCCGGGAAGCGCGACGGTTCCTCATGACTGCCCCCGTCCCCGGTCCCGCGGCGCCCACGGGGTGAGCAGCCGGCCCGCGATCCGTACCAGTTCGGAGAAGAGCACCCCGAGCACGGCCACACAGACGATCCCCACGAACATCACGTCGTTCTGGAACAGCGCGCGCGAGTCGAAGATCAGATGGCCCAGGCCGTCCGACGCGGCGATCTGCTCCGAGGCGACGATCACCAGGACAGCCACGCCGGCCGCGATCCGCGCGCCGACCAGGACCGCCGGGAGCGAGGCGGGCAGCAGGACGTGCCGGAACATCTGCCAGGGCGAGGCGCCGAAGGCCCGCCCGGCGTCCCGGTGGCCGGCCGGGACGGCGATCACCGCCGACATGGTGGAGATCCAGACGAAGAAGAAGACGGTGGCCGCGACCAGGGCCACCTGGGGTCCCTCGCCCAGGCCGAACATGTTGAGGAAGACGGGGAGCAGGGCCAGCTTCGGTACGACGTACAGGGCGTCCAGGAGCGGTTCGAGGGCGGCCCGGACCAGGGGGAGCGACCCCATGAGGAGGCCGAGGACATAACCGGTCGCGGTGCCGACGGCGTAGCCCGCGAGGACGCGGCGCAGGGTCGCCCAGACGTCCGGCCACAGGTTGCCGGCCGCCGCCCGGTGCCAGCCGTCGGCGAGGATCGTGGACGGCGCCGGATAGACCCGGTCGTCGATCCAGGCACTGCTCGCGGCCAGTTGCCACAGCAGGACGAGGAGCAGCGGCACGGCCACGGCCAGGGACAGCTCAAGGGTGCGGCGCCTGCGGTGGGCGCGGACCGGTTGCAGTTCGCGGGCGCCGGGGCGGCGGACCAGGACCGCCTCCCGGTCGGGCAGCACGGTCGTCATGCCGGCACCGCCTCCTTGCGCAGCAGGTCCCACAGCTCGCCCTTGAGCGCCGTGAACGCGGGGGCCGAGCGGATGTCGCCGGTGCGCGGGCGCGGGAACGGCGGCCGGTGCTCGGCGATGATCCGGCCGGGGCGCGCGGACATCACCAGGACGCGGTCGCCGAGGACGATCGCCTCCTCCAGGCTGTGGGTGATGAACAGGGTGGTCGTGTGCAGCGCCTGGGTGATCTCCAGCAGTTCGTCCTGGAGGATCGTGCGCAGTTGGGCGTCGAGGGCGGCGAACGGCTCGTCCATGAGCAGGAGTTCGGGTTCGACGGCCAGGGCGCGGGCGATCGCCACGCGCTGGCGCATGCCGCCCGAGAGCGTCGCCGGGTAGGCGTGGGCGAAGTCGGCGAGGCCCAGCCGGGCCAGCCAGTCGGCGGCGCGGGCGTTCGCCTCGCGGCGCGGGACGCGCTGGACGTCCAGGCCGAAGCGCACGTTCGCCCGCACCGTCTTCCAGTCGTAGATGCCGTAGTCCTGGAAGATCATGGCGACCGGGTGGGGGCTTCTCGTGCGGATCTCCAGTGTGCCCGTGCTGGGGCGCAGCAGGCCCGCGGCGACGCGCAGCAGCGTGGACTTGCCGCAGCCGGAGGGGCCGACGACGCAGACGAACTCGCCGGCGGCGACCGTGAGGTCGAGGGGGCCGAGGGCGTCGACCGGGTGGGGGGTTCGGCCGAAGGTACGGGTCAGATCGGTGGCTCGGAGTTTCGGATACGGCTCTCCCACGGGCGTCTCCTCGCGGAGTGCGGTACGGACTGGTGGGCGCCGTTGACGATATGACGGGTCGTCAGATTCAGGAAGCCCGTACGCGGCACAAAGCCCCGGCATCCGTCGATGCCGGGGCTCGTACAGGCGTTGTCGGGCAGGTGTCAGGTGCTCACGCAGTCCGGGCACAGCCCGCGGTAGGTCACCTCGACGTCCGAGACCGTGAAGCCGAAGCGCTCCGAGTCGGGGAGGTCGGCGAGCGGGTTCCCGTTCGGGTGGACGTCGCGGATCGAGCCGCAGCGGGCGCACACCAGGTGGTGGTGCGGCCGGTGCGCGTTCGGGTCGTACCGCTTGGCCCGCTTGTCGGTGGCGACCTCAAGGACCTCGCCGATGGAGACCAGCTCGCCCAGGGTGTTGTAGACGGTCGCGCGGGAGATCTCGGGCAGTCGGGTGACGGCTCGGGCGTGGACCTCGTCGGCCGTCAGGTGGACGTGCTCACCGTCCAGGACCTCGGCCACGACGCGGCGCTGCGCGGTCATCCGCCATCCGCGTCCGCGCAGCCGTTCCAGAAGGTCGCTCATGACAACCAGCTTACCAGTTAGAGCGACCAGGTCGCGACCAGGTGTGACTTTGGATTGACGTTTGACTTAGACAATGTCCATTGTAGGATCGGATTGGGCTTTGGCCAAGGACCAAGATCAGTGGCAAGTGACGCAGGAGGCACACGTGACGCAGGGACCGCTCACGACGGAGGCCGGTGCTCCGGTCGCCGACAACCAGAACAGCGAGACCGCGGGCGTCGGCGGCCCGGTGCTCGTCCAGGACCAGCTGCTGTTGGAGAAGCTGGCCCACTTCAACCGGGAGCGCATTCCGGAGCGCGTGGTGCACGCCCGGGGCGCCGGCGCGTACGGCACCTTTACGGTCACCGCCGACGTCACCCGCTACACGCGCGCCGGTTTCCTCTCCGAGGTCGGCAAGCAGACGGAGACCTTCCTGCGCTTCTCGACCGTGGCCGGCAACCTGGGCGCGGCGGACGCCGTCCGTGACCCGCGCGGCTTCGCGCTGAAGTTCTACACCGAGGACGGCAACTACGACCTCGTCGGCAACAACACCCCGGTCTTCTTCATCAAGGACGCCCTGAAGTTCCCGGACTTCATCCACACGCAGAAGCGCGACCCGTACACCGGTTCGCAGGAGCCCGACAACGTGTGGGACTTCTGGGGCCTGAGCCCGGAGGCCACGCACCAGGTGACCTGGCTGTTCGGCGACCGTGGCATCCCGGCCTCGTACCGTCACATGAACGGCTACAGCTCGCACACCTACCAGTGGACGAACGGGGCCGGTGAGGTCTTCTGGGTCAAGTACCACTTCAAGACCGACCAGGGCATCGAGAACCTCAGCGCCGAGGACGCGGCGGTGCTGGCGGGCAAGGACCCGGACAGCCACCAGCGGGATCTGCGAGAGGCGATCGAGCGCGGGGAGTTCCCGAGCTGGACCGTGCAGGTGCAGATCATGCCGGCGGCCGACGCGGCGACGTACCGCTTCAACCCGTTCGACCTCACCAAGGTGTGGCCGCACGAGGACTACCCGCCGGTCGAGATCGGCAGGCTGGAGCTGAACCGCAACCCGGACAACGTCTTCGCCGAGGTCGAGCAGTCGATCTTCAGCCCGGCGCACTTCGTGCCCGGCATCGGCCCGTCCCCGGACAAGATGCTCCAGGGCCGCCTCTTCGCCTACGGCGACGCCCACCGCTACCGCGTCGGCATCAACGCCGACCACCTCCCGGTGAACCGCCCGCACGCCGCCGAGGCGCGCACCTACTCCCGGGACGGCCACCTGTACGACGGCCGCCACAAGGGCGCGAAGAACTACGAGCCGAACAGCTTCGGCGGTCCGGCCCAGACCGACCGTCCGCTGTGGCAGTCCACGGCGGTGTCCGGCGGTACGGGCACCCACGAGGCACCCGCGCACGCCGAGGACGACGACTTCGTGCAGGCGGGCAACCTCTACCGCCTGATGTCCGGGGCCGAGCAGGAACGCCTGATCGGCAATCTCGCGGGCGCCATCGCCCAGGTGTCCCGGGACGAGATCGCCGAGCGCGCGATCGGCAACTTCCGCCGGGCGGACGACGACTTCGGCAAGCGGCTGGAGGCCGCGGTCCAGGCCCTGCGCGGCTGATCACCAGCACTGGACCGCTTGCCGTGGCGCGGGCCGGACCCCTCGGAAGCGGGGGCTCCGGCCCGTCGGCATGTCTCAGACCGGCACCCGCTGCCGTACCGGGGCCCAGCAGCGGATGATGTCGCGGACCGAGACGATGCCCGTGGGCTCGCCGTGGTCCAGGACGATCAGATGGCGGAAGCCGCCGTGCGCCATCGCGTGCGCCGCCTGGTCCAGGGTCCAGGTCGGGGTGGCGAACACGACGTCGTTGGTGGTGTGGGCGTGCGTGCGTTCCGTGTCCGGGTTCTGGCCGAGGCCCACGGAATTGAGGATGTCACGCTCGGTGAGGATGCCGATGCCGCCGGCGTCCGGGTCGAGGACGATGGCGGCGCCCACCCGGCGCGCGGACATCAGGGCGGCGGCTTGGCGGAGGGTGTGTGCGGGACCGATGGTGAGGACCACCGTGCTCATGGCGTCACGAACGAGCATGGGATGGAGCCACCTCCTAGGGAGAAACCTCCGGTGGAATCCGGGCCGGCGGTTCGACGGGTCCTGACCGGCGGGCCTGACGGGTCTGACGGATCTGACGGGCCCGTTGCCCGGCGGGTCCGACGGTCCGACGAGTCCACTGATCGATGAGACCGGACCGACGAGTCCGGTCCGACGAGTCCGACGGATCGATCCGACGGATCGAAGGGTTCGATGCGTCGGCGGATCGGCGGATCGGCGGATCGACCGCAGCCACGCAGTCGACAGGTCGACAGGTCATTGGGTCGACGGAGAGCTAGTTCCCGGATTCACAAATTCACAAATGGGGGGACTCTCAGACTGGCAGGCAAAGCGCGAGTCAACAAGAGGGCGCGTGCAACAGCCCGGGGGCGTGTACGCGCACCTCGTGTTTCTCAGTAGCGCTGGTTGAGATACCCCAGCAACTCGTCGTGGAGCAGTCCGTTGGACGCGGCGGCGTTGCCGCTGTGCGGGCCCGGACGGCCGTCGAGGCCCGTGAAGGTGCCGCCGGCCTCCGTCACGACGATCGCCGTCGCGGCCATGTCCCAGAGGGACAGCTCGGGTTCGGCGCAGATGTCCACCGATCCCTCGGCGACCATCATGTACGGCCAGAAGTCGCCGTACGCGCGCGTGCGCCACACCTCGCGGGTGAGGTCGAGGAAGCCGCCCAGCCGACCCTGTGCCTCCCAGCCGGACAGCGAGGAGTACGCGAAGGAGGCGTCCGCCAGCGAGGAGACCTGCGAGGCGTGGATGCGGTGCGCGGAGGTCAGGCTGCGGCCGGTGAAGGCGCCGTGGCCCTTCGCCGCCCACCAGCGGCGGCCCAGCGCCGGGGCGGAGACCAGGCCGACGACGGGATGGTAGCCCCCCTCGCCCGCCTCCATCAGCGCGATCAGGGTGGCCCAGACCGGGACTCCGCGTACGTAGTTCTTCGTGCCGTCGATCGGGTCGATCACCCAGCGGCGGGGGCCGGTGCCCTCCATGCCGTACTCCTCGCCGAGGATCGCGTCCCGGGGGCGGGCGCGCTGGAGCTGGCCCCGGATCAGCTCCTCGGCGGCCTTGTCCGCCTCGCTGACCGGGGTCATGTCCGGCTTGGTCTCCACCTTGAGGTCGAGGGCCTTGAAGCGGGACGTCGTCGCGGCGTCGGCCGCGTCCGCGAGGACGTGGGCGAGGCGGAGGTCGTCGAGGTAGTCGGGCATGTGCTGAACCGTATCCGGCCCGGTCGCGGCCCGGCCACCGGGGCCGCCGCCCCGGCACCGGCGCGCGGCCGGCGGGGTGGCGGACATTCGTTCCCGGAGCGGGCCTCCCCTACGCGAACCCTTGACAGTGCGGGGGCACCCGTCAAACCTGTCCGCTAAGCCGTTCACCCCAGGAGGCGACGATGCCTGCTGCCCGGGAATCCCTGCTGGACGCCGCGTACCGCGCGCTCGCGCAGCGACCCTGGTCCGCCGTGCGCATGGTGGACGTCGCCGCGGCGGCCGGAGTGTCCCGGCAGACCCTGTACAACGAGTTCGGCAGCAAGGAAGGGCTCGCCAGGGCACTCGTGCGCCGGGAGGCCGACGGCTATCTCGCGGGGGTCGAGCGGGCCCTGTCCGACGGACTCGAACCGCGCGACCGGCTCACCGCCACCGTCGAGTGGACCGCGGCCGTCGCCCGCGACAACCCGATCGTGCGCGCCATGCTGACCGGCTGCTGGAGCGAGCGGCTGCCCACGCCGACACTGTCCGCGGTGCCGTCCTCCTCGGCCGCACCGGCGCAGCGCCGCGCGGACGGCCCGCTGCCGTCGCCCGGCGACTTCGTGCGGATCGTGCGGGACCGGGCGCTGGCGTCCCTGACCGGGCCCGGTGCCGTCCGGCCGGGCAGCGCCGAACTGCTCAGGTCCTGCGAACTGGTGGTACGGCTCGCGCTGTCCTGTGTGGCCGCGCCGCCCGCGGAGGGCCGGATCGCCGACCTGGTGCGGGACGCACTGCACCGCCAGCCCGTGTGACCGGCGGCCCGTCCGACTGCTCAGTGGGCGGAGCCCGACAGCTGGAGCCCTATCACGCCGATGATGACCAGGCTGATCGAGACGATCTTCAGCGTCGACACCAGGTCACCGAGGAAGATCATGCCGTAGATCGCGGTGCCCGCGGCGCCGATGCCGGTCCACACCGCGTAGGCCGGGCCGACGTCCAGTTTCTTCAGGGAGAGGGTGAGCAGACCGAAGCTGCCGAGGGCGAAGCAGGCGAACGCGATGGTCGGCCACAGCCGGGTGAAACCGTGCGACAGCTTCAGGCAGACCGCGAAGCCGGTTTCGAGAATTCCGGCCACGACGACCAGCAGCCAGGCCATGTGCTGTCCTCTCCCGTATGTCCGGCTCGGTGCGATTATGCACTTGCCACAGCTGCACCCCCGCAAACACCGCCGAGGTCAGTCGCCGTCCCTGCGTTCCCGCGTGGCGAGCAACCGGCGCAAAGAGTACAGGCGAGCCGGGTCCGCGTGCCCCTCGGCCACCCATTCGTCCAGCGCACAGTCCGGTTCGTCGTGGCTACAGGCCCGCGGGCAGCCCGCGGTACCGGGCTCCAGGTCGGGGAAGGCGTGGATCACACGGGACGGGTCGATGTGGGCGAGGCCGAAGGAGCGCACGCCCGGGGTGTCGACGACCCAGCCGTCACCGTTGCCCAGCGGCAGGGCGAGCGCCGACGTGGTGGTGTGCCGGCCCCGGCCGGTCACCGCGTTGACGTGTCCGGTCGTACGCCGCAACTCCTCCGGGACCAACGCGTTGACCAGCGTCGTCTTGCCGACCCCGGAATGGCCCACGAACGCGGTGACCTTGCCGGTCAGCTGCTCCCGCACCCGCTCCACCGCGACGCCCTCCGCCAGCTCCTGACGGCTGGTGACGACGTACGGGATGTCCAGGTCGCCGTACAGCTCCAGGAGTTTGTCGGGCGAGGCCAGGTCCGACTTGGTCAGCACCAGCAACGGGTCGAGACCGCCGTCGTAGGCCGCGACCAGACAGCGGTCGATCAGCCGGGGGCGGGGTTCGGGGTCGGCGAGGGCGGTGACTACGGCGAGCTGGTCGGCGTTGGCGACGACCACGCGCTCGTACGGGTCGTCGTCGTCCGCGGTCCGGCGCAGCACCGACGTGCGTTCCTCGATGCGGACGATCCGCGCGAGGGTGTCCTTCTTGCCGGACAGGTCACCGACCAGCGCCACCCGGTCACCCACGACGGCCGCCTTGCGGCCCAGCTCGCGGGCCTTCATCGCGAGGACCGTACGGCCCTGGACGAGACAGGTCAGCCGCCCCCGGTCGACGGTGAGGACCATGCCCTCGGCGGCGTCCTCGTGCTTGGGCCGGATGCTGCTGCGCGGCCGGTTGCCCTTGCGGTTCGGGCGGGTACGGATGTCGTCCTCGTCGGTGTGCTTGCCGTAGCGGCGCATGATCCAGGCCCGCCCGTCAGTTCCCGAGCATCCCGGCCCACAGTTCGGGGAAGTCGGGCAGGGTCTTGGCCGTCGTCGCGACGTTCTCGATCCGCACGCCCGGCACCGCGAGGCCGATGACCGCGCCGGCCGTCGCCATGCGGTGGTCCTCGTAGGTGTGGAAGACCCCGCCGTGCAGCGGACGCGGACGGATGTGCAGGCCGTCGGCGGTCTCCGTCACGTCACCGCCCAGCTCGTTGATCTCCTTGGTGAGCGCGGCCAGCCGGTCCGTCTCGTGCAGCCGCAGGTGGGACACGCCGCGCAGGGTCGAGGGGGAGTCCGCGAGCGCGGCGACCGCCGCGATGCCCGGGGTCAGCTCGCCCACGTCGCCCAGGTCCACGTCGATGCCGTGGATCGCGCCGGAGCCGGCGAACTCCAGGCCGTACTCGGTCAGCGTGCAGGAGCCGCCCATCTCGGTGAAGATCTCGCGCAGCCGGTCGCCCGGCTGGGTCGTCCGGGCCGGCCAGTCGGGAACCAGCACCTTGCCGCCGGTGACCAGGGCCGCGGCCAGGAAGGGCTGGGCGTTCGACAGGTCGGGCTCGACGGTCAGGTCGCGGCCCAGCAGGGCGCCGGGAGTGACCCGCCAGACGTTCGGCTCGCCGCCCGACTCCGGGGTGTCCACCTGGGCGCCGACCCCGCGCAGCATGTCGACGGTCATCCGGATGTGCGGCAGGGAGGGCAGCGAGGCACCGGTGTGGCGGACCTCCACCCCCTGGTTGAACCGGGGCCCGGAGAGCAGCAGCGCCGAGACGAACTGGGACGACGACGAGGCGTCGACCGACACCGGGCCGCCCTCCAGGGCGCCGCCGCCGTGCACGGTCAGCGGCAGCGCGCCGCGGCCGTCGTCGTCGATCCGGGCGCCGAGGTCGCGCAGGGCGTCGATCACACCGTTCAGCGGGCGCTCGTAGGACCGCGGATCGCCGTCGAAGCGGATGGGGCCGTCGGCGAGCGCGGCGACCGGCGGCAGGAAGCGCATCACGGTGCCCGCGTTGCCGACGTCGACGGTGGCCGGGCCGCTGAGGCCCGCGGGCAGCACCCGCCAGGCCTCGCCGGAGCCGTCCGGGCCGACCCCTTCTTCGATGCCGACGCCCATGGCCCGCAGGGCGCCCGCCATCAGCAGCGTGTCGCGGGAGCGCAGCGGGCGGCGCAGCCAGCCCGGTTCGGAGGCGAGCGCGGCGAGCACGAGGGCACGGTTGGTGACGGACTTGGACCCGGGCACGTGGACCGTCGCGTCGACGGCTCCGCTCGCGTGCGGGGCGGGCCAGAGGGCGGTGGGTGCTTCGTTCGGGGCCATGGCCCCACTTTAGTGGGCCGGTGGTGTCCGGGTGCGGCGCCGTGGGGCAGGTCGTCGGCCCGCTCGCGGCTCCGTCCGACCGGGGGAATCCCGCCGGCGGCGGAGCCGGACGGCGGTGCGGTCCGGGCCGCTGCGGCGGGGTTCGGAACGGGTCCGGCAACCGGGGTGGGGTTCGGAACGGGTCCCGCGGGCGGGGTGGGCTCGGCGGCCGGGGCGGGTCACACCCCGAGCAGCCAGCGGCCCCCGCCGATCAGCGAGCACAGCGACACCGCGTGGAACAGGAACAGCCACAGGCCCGCCGGGACGTGGGTCAGGCGGGACAACTGGTCGGCGTCCGAGTCACCCGCCGCGCCCCGCACCCGCTTGGCCTGGAGCTCGAAGGCCGGGCGCACCCCGCCCAGCAGCAGGAACCACACCACCGCGTACCCGAACGCCGCCTGCACCTGCGGTCCGGCCAGCCAGGACACCAGCAGGAAGGTGCCGCCGCTGAGGACCACCGTCAGCACCCCGTACGCGTTGCGGATCATCACCAGCATGGCGGCGAGCAGCGCGGTGGCCAGCCAGAGCAGCAGCGTGATGTGCCCGGCGGCCAGCAGCGCCGCCCCGCCCAGGCCGAGCAGCGGGGGCGCGGTGTACCCGGCCGCCGCGGTGAGGATCATGCCGATGCCGTGCGGCTTGCCGCGGCTGACGGTGAGGCCGCTGGTGTCCGAGTGCAGGCGTATGCCGGTGAGCTGCCGGCCGGTGACCAGCGCCACCAGGCCGTGACCGCCCTCGTGCGCGATGGTGACGGCGTTGCGCGAGACGCGCCAGGCCGAGTGCGGCACGACCACGGCGAGCGCCGCGGCCAGGGTGGCCAGCACCACCCACAGGGCCGGGTCGGGCTGGCTGCCCCAGAGCCGGTCCCAGAGGTCGGGCAGCGCGGTCGATGCGGTGCTGTCCATGTGTGGCGGTCGCTCCCTCTGGCTGGTCGAGCCGGTCGAACGGGTCTGGCTGGTCGGGACGGGTCTGGCTGGTCGGGACGGGTCCGGCCGTCGGACGGGTCCGGCGGGTCTTGCGGCTTGTGCGGGTCGTGCAGGTCGTACGGGTCGTACCGGTCGTGCGGGTCGCGCCGGTCGTCCGGCCGGTCGGGTCCCGCCGGCCGGGTCCGGTGGCCGGGCGGGCGGCTCGGCCTGGCAGTGTGGCACGTACGTGCGGACACCTGGTGAGACGCCGTTGCGGCAGCGATCGTTCCTGACGGCGAACGCGCAGGTCACCGTCGTAGCGCCGCGGAGCGGTCCGCGGCTCTTGTGCTACCCGTGGCCCCTGTGCGCCGACCAGGAGACGCCTGTGAGCACCGCTGTGAGCACCCCGGCGAACCCGCCCCACCCCGGGCCGGCACCGCTCCTCCTCGCGTCCTCCCGCCCCCTCGCGACCCCCACCGGTCTGCCACCCTGGGAGGTGTCCGGACGGCTCGGACACAGGAACAGGGTTTGCGCAGGCCGGAGGGGCGAATACAGATGTGTGGACGGTACTCGGCGAGTCGTGCGCCCGAGGATCTCGCCGGAGTCTTCGAAGTCGAGAGGTTCGACCCCGAGGAGACCCTCGCGGCCGACTACAACGTGGCCCCCACCAAAGAGGTCTACGCCGTGCTCGACCGCCCGTTGAAGGACACCGACGATCCGCGCCCGGTACGCCAGTTGCGCCGGCTCAGGTGGGGGCTGGTGCCGTCCTGGTCCAAGTCGCCCGAGGGCGCGGCCCGGATGATCAACGCGCGCGCGGAGACCGTGCATGAGAAGCCGTCGTACCGCCGTGCCTTCGCCGCCCGGCGCTGCATCCTGCCCGCCGACGGCTACTACGAGTGGGTGACCGGCAAGCAGGAGCGCGACCTGGAGGTCGAGGGGAAGAAGAAGCGTCCGCGCAAACAGCCGTACTTCGTGCTGCCCGCCGACGGATCGGTCTTCGCGATGGCCGGCCTGTACGAGTTCTGGCGGGATGGGACCCTGCCCGACGACCACCCGCGGGCCTGGTGGGCGACCTGCTCGGTGATCACCACGGAGGCGGAGACCACCCCGCTGGCCGTGGCCCCGGCCGACGGCCCGCACAGCCTCGCCGAGATCCACCCCCGGATGCCGCTGATGCTCACCCCCGACCGCTGGGACGCCTGGCTCGACCCGTCCCGCACGGACGTCGGGGACCTGCGCCCGCTCCTCGCACCGCCGCCGCACGGCCTGATGCGCGCCTACCCGGTCCCGACGGCCGTCAGCAACGTCCGCAACAACGGTCCGGAGCTGCTGAAGGAGCTGACGGGCCCGGAAGAGGGCACACTCTTCTGATGTGACGACAGAGATCACAGCGACCACCCTGACCATCGCCACGGACGCGGGGGACGCCCGCGTCACCTGGCACCGGACCCGGCGGGCCCGGCTGGTGCTGGCCGTGAGCCACGGGGCCGGCGGCGGCATCGAGGCACGGGACCTGCGGGCGCTCGCGGCGGCGCTGCCCGACCGGGGCGTCTGCGTGGCCCTCGTCGAGCAGCCCTGGCGGGTGGCGGGCCGGAAGGTCGCCCCGGCGCCGAAGACCCTCGACACCGGCTGGCGCGGGATCTGGCCCGCGCTCACCGCACCGGGGCTGCCGGTGATCTCCGGCGGGCGCAGCGCCGGGGCCCGGGTCGCCTGCCGCACGGCCGGCGAACTGGGCGCGCACGCGGTCCTCGCCCTGAGCTTCCCGCTGCACCCGCCGGGCCGGCCCGAGAAGTCCCGGGCCGCGGAGCTGCTGGGGGCGGGGGTGCCCACGCTGGTCGTCCAGGGCGGCAACGATCCGTTCGGCAGGCCGGCCGAGTTCCCCGAGGGGGCGTACCGGCTCGTCGAGGTGCCGTACGCCGACCACGGCCTCGCCGTGCCCAAGCGCGCCGACATCGGCCAGGAACGGGCCCTGGAGATCGTCACCGAGGCGGTCGCGGAGTGGGCCGCGTCACTCGGGTGACGCCCGGGAATGCCGGGCGTGGGCGCGCTGTTGTGGCGGTCAGAGTGCTGAGGTTCTCCGGCACCGACGTCGTGGGAGAGAGGAAGTCCGCCGCATGGGTTCGACCATCTGCCCGAGCCACAGCAGCCGCCCTGACCTGGACTGGACGGTGCTGCATGCGGCCAAGACCGCACCCATTCGAGGGGCGGTGGGCCCGGGTGGTGTTCTATCCTCCGATTCGAGTGGGACCGCTCTCGGTCCCGCCCGGGATCTTGAGGAGGTGGGTGCGGTCACTGGGACCGACGCAGGGACCGGCAACGGCCAGGCGGAGCTGCCCGAGGGCCAGGGCATCGGCGCTGAGTCCAGCGCGCAGCGCAACGCGCGCTTCGAGCGGGACGCGCTGGAGTTCCTCGACCAGATGTACTCGGCCGCGCTGCGCATGACGCGCAACCCGGCCGATGCCGAGGACCTGGTGCAGGAGACGTACGCCAAGGCGTACGCGTCCTTCCACCAGTTCCGTGAGGGCACCAACCTCAAGGCGTGGCTGTACCGGATCCTCACGAACACCTTCATCAACTCGTACCGCAAGAAGCAGCGCGAGCCGCAGCGCAGCGCGGCCGAGGAGATCGAGGACTGGCAGCTGGCCCGCGCCGAGTCGCACATGTCGACCGGTCTGCGCTCCGCCGAGTCGCAGGCGCTGGACCACCTGCCCGACTCCGACGTCAAGGAAGCGTTGCAGGCGATCCCCGAGGAATTCCGCATCGCCGTCTACCTCGCGGACGTAGAGGGCTTTGCCTACAAGGAGATCGCGGACATCATGGGGACACCCATCGGTACGGTGATGTCCCGGCTGCACCGGGGCCGCCGGCAACTGCGCGGCATGCTGGAGGACTACGCCCGCGATCGCGGACTGGTCCCGGCGGGTGCCGCAGAGTCGAACGAAGCGAAAGGCTCGGGCTCATGAGCTGCGGAGAGCCGCACGACACGGACTGCAGTGAGGTACTCGACCATCTCTACGAGATCCTCGACAGCGAGATGCCGCCGGCCGACCTCGACAAGTTCCAGCAGCACTTCGAGGAGTGCTCGCCGTGCCTGGAGAAGTACGGCCTGGAGCAGGCGGTGAAGAAGCTGGTCAAGCGGTGCTGCGGCCATGACGACGTGCCGATCGACCTGCGCGCCAAGGTGATGGGGCGGATCGATCTGATCCGCTCCGGCCAGGCCGTGCCGGAGCACGAGGTCACGGCGACCCCGCAGGAGTCCTGACCCGGCTCGGTCCGGGCCGCGCCCACCGGGCCCGCCCGCACGCCCGAGCCCCGGTCCGCGCTTCCGGCCGCTCCCTTCCTGACTTCGGGGTCATCACCCGAACGTGCTAATCCGTCCAGTACGGGCCCACGGGCCCCCCGAGCCGCGCCATAGGCTCCGGAGCCAGGACGGGCTGGTCGGGCGGGGAGGGCGTCATGGAGACGGTTCCGGCGCGCGCACGCGTGTATGTCGCCTGCGTCGCCGCCCTCGCCGTGATCGGGATGCTGCGCCTGCCCCACGTCCGCTCGCCCTGGTGGGTGATCACGCTGCTCGCGGTGTTGTACGCGGTCTGCGAGCGGATCGTCCGGCGCCGCTTCGGCGGCACCTTCCACCCCGTCCTGCTCGCCGGGGCCTTCCTGCTGCCCGCGCCCGCCGCCGCGTTCGTACCGGTGCCCGGCGCGCTGCTCTCGCCCGCCGAACGGCCCCGCGTGCTGCGCCGGATCTGGCGTGCCGCCCAGTCCTCGCTCGCCGTGTGGGCGACGGCCCGGGTGCACTGGTGGCTCGGCGGCGGGGACGCGGTCGTGCACTCCGACTTCCCGTACGCGCTCGTGCCCGTCGCCGCCGCCGTACCGGTCTTCTGCCTCGTCCTCGGCGCGCTCGACGGCGGCCTGCGCGCCCTGGGCGTCGGGGTGCCGCCCGCCCCGTGGGGACAGCGCGGGACAGCTCTCGCGCGCCGCGCCTGGCACGCGCTGCTGCCCCGCTCGCTCGCGCCGATCGCCGTGCACGGGCTGGCCGGGCTGATGATGGCCGTGCTGTGGCGCGGCCCGCACGGGCCCGTCGCGGCGCTGCTCGTGCTGCTGCCGATGGGTGTGTCCTGGTGGGTCTTCGCGCAGTACCACCGCGAGCGGGCGGCCCACCAGGCGACCATCCGCGCGCTCGTGCAGGCCGTCGACATCAAGGACGGCTACACGCGCGGCCACAGCGAGCGGGTCGGGCAGGCGTCCGTGCTGATCGCCCGGGAACTGGGCCTGGACGACGACCGTGTCGAGATGCTGCGGTTCGCCGGGATCCTGCACGACGTGGGCAAACTGGGCGTACCGACGCGACTGCTGCGCAAGGACGGGCCGCTCACCCCCGAGGAGCGGCGCGTGATCGAACTGCATCCCGAGTACGGCCACGAGATGGTCCGCGGGATCTCCTTCCTCGGGGAGGCCCGTGCGGCGATCCTGCACCACCACGAACGGCTCGACGGCACCGGCTACCCGTACGGCCTCGCGGGCGGTCAGATCCCCGAGTGCGCGCGGGTGGTGGCCGTCGCCGACGCCTTCGACGCGATGACCTCCACCCGCACCTACAGCCGGGCGCGGCCCGTCCCGGCGGCACTGCGGGAACTGGAGCGCTGCGCCGGCGCCCAGTTCGACCCCCGGATGGTGGCCGCGCTGGCGCGGGCCCTGGGGCGGCACGGCTGGCATCCCGCGGTCACCGCCGACGAGCCGCGGTACCCCGTGGCGCCGGCCGACCCCGTCGCGGACCCCCGCGGAGCACACCGGTGACCCCGCTCCGGCTGGTGCACGCCGCCGCCGCGCTGCTCGCCGCGCTCTCCCTCGCCGTCACCCTCGTCTCCGGCGTCGACCAGCGCGGGACCGCCCTCGCGTTCGGCGTGCTCATAGCCGTCGGTGAGCTGACCGTCCCCCGGGGGCCGGGACCCGCTCGGGCGGCGGGCATCACCGGGGCCGACGCCGTCACCGGCGTCGACACCCGGGAGACCGCCTCGCTCGGCGCGGCCGGCGCGCTGTCGTACGCGCTGCTCGGCGAGGGAGCCGGACATCCGGCCATGTCCCAGGCGCTCGGCCTGGCCCAGAGCGCGGGGACCCCCGTCCGTGCCGCGCAGGTCGTCACCGTCGTCGTCGCCGCCTCGCTGCTCGGCAGCGTCCCGCACATCTGGTGCGGCCGGACCGCCACCCCCGATCTGCTGGCCCGCCGCGTCCTCACCACCGGCTTCGCCGCCGTCTGCTGCCAACCCCTGCACGGCGGCGGCGTGTTCGGGGCCTGGGGCGGCGTCACCCACGCCGTGCTGCTGCTCGTCCTCCTCGTGCTCACCGCGCTGTGCGACGCCGTGCTGGCCGCCGCGCTGGCCCACTCCCGCACCCGGTGGCCGTTCGGACCGCTGCTGCGGGACGAACTGCGCGCGCTGCCCGGGATCGGGTCCGCGGTGTGCGCGACGGGCGCGGTGATGGCGCTCGCGGTGGCCGCCGTCGGACTGTGGGCGCTGCCCGTGTTCTGCCTGCCGCTCCTGCTCACCCAGCTCTCGCTGCGCCGGTACGCCGCCGTGCGGGCCACCTACCGGCAGACCATCGCCTCCCTCGCCCGTGCCACCGAGACCGCCGGGTACACCCCGGCCGGACACGCCCACCGGGTCGCCGCGCTCAGCCGGGCCGTCGGCCGGGACCTCGGGCTGACCTCGCCCGAGCTGACCGTGCTGGAGTACGCGGCGCTCATGCACGACATCGGTCAGCTGAGCCTGGTCGACCCGGTGCCGGCCGGGGCCACCGCCGGGCTGCCCGCCGAACAGCAGCGGCGGATAGCGCTGCTCGGCGGCGCCGTCGTACGGCAGACCGGGGTGGACGCCGCGGTCGCCGTGGTCGTGGAGCGGCAGGCCGACCCGTACCGGGAGCAGCCGGTGGCCGCGCGGATCATACGGGCCGTGAACGCGTACGAGGAGAAGGCGCGGGACGCCGGTCCCGGCGCTCCCCTCGCGGCGCTGGAGGAACTGCGGCTGGGCACCGCCGGGGAGTACGCGCCTGATGTGGTGGAATCGCTCGCGCGGGTGCTGGGCGACCGGGCGGCGGGACGCGAGCGGTTCGGGCCGGGCGGGGGCGGACGTCGCACGGGGCTGTCTGACCCGGCCCGGGGCTGGGTAACCCATGGGTAATGAGCGGCCCTCCCGCCGTACGTGGTTGGATGCGAGGGAGAGGGTGTCCGGGGGCACAAGCCAGCCCACAGTGCGGATCTGGAACTGGCAGGCGGGAATCGTGAGGATCTTCGGCAAGGGACGGCACCGGCCCTCCGCCTCCTGGCGGCAGGCCACCGACCGGGCGTTCACACTCATCGGTGACGGCCGGTACGAGGATGCGGGCGAGCTGTTGACGCGCGCCGCCGACCTGGAACCCTGGCTGTCCGAGTCCTGGTTCAACCTCGCTCTGCTGCACAAGTTCCGGCACGACTGGGAGCAGGCCCGCGCGGCCGGACTGCGCGCCGTGGCCCTGCTCGACCGGGAGACCGGAGCGCCCGACTGGTGGAACGTGGGCATCGCCGCCACCGCCCTACAGGACTGGCCGCTGGCCCATCGCGCCTGGCAGGCGTACGGGCTGCGGGTGCCCGGGGGTTCCCGGCCGGGAGGCGCCGGCGCCTCGGGCGAACCGCTCGGCATGGAGTTGGGCAGCGCGGTCGTCCGGCTGTCCCCGGAGGGGGAGGCCGAGGTGGTGTGGGGCAAGCGGCTCGACCCGGCCCGGATCGAGGTGCTGTCCATCCCGCTTCCCTCGTCGGGGCGCCGCTGGGGCGAGGTCGTCCTGCACGACGGGGTGCCGCACGGCGAGCGCACCACGGCCGCCGGGCACGCCTATCCGGTCTTCGACGAGATCGAACTGTGGGCGCCGTCGCCGGTGCCCACCTGGGTGGTCCTGCTGGAGGCCGCCACCGAGGCCGACCGGGACGCGCTGGAGCAGTTGGCCGCCGACGCCGGCTTCGCCGCCGAGGACTGGTCGTCGTCCGTGCGGCTGCTGTGCCGGATGTGCTCCGAGTCGCGGATGCCGTCCGACGAGGGGGACGGGGAGCACCTCGACCCGCACGATCACAGCGAGCCGGGGCATCCGGGGCCGCTCGGGCACCGGACGGACGGCCAGCTGTGGGTACCGGAGCGGGAATGCGGGGTGGCCGCGCCGGCCTCGCTGGTCCGGGGGCTGCTGGACGGGTGGGTGGCGGACAGCCCGGACTCCCGGGACTGGCGGGACCTGGAAGAGGTCTGCTAGCCGCTTTGCCGGAGGGGTCGTGGTGCGCGTCGTCCGGCTGTGGCTGTGGCTGTGGCTGTGTCTCCGGCTCCGGTTTCGGCTGTCTCTGCGTCCGAGTCTGTGCCGGGGGCGCTTGCACGTACCCTGTATCAGCAACATTTCCCCGTTCCCACATTTCCCCGTTCCCACATTTCCCCGTTCCCACAGTTCCCTGTTCTTTGAGGAAGGCATACGTCGGTCATGGCGCAGCAGGACACCGATCAGCAGCACGCGGGCGTGCTCCCCGTGGACGACGAGGGCTTCGTCATCGACACCGACGGCACCGAGGAGCGCGAGGCCGCCTGGCGGGAGCGCGGCACCTCGCGGCCGATCACGGTCGTCGGCAATCCGGTGCTGCACAAGGAGTGCCAGGACGTCACCGAGTTCGGTGACGAACTCCAGCAGTTGGTCGCGGACATGTTCGCCAGCCAGCGCACCGCCGAGGGCGTGGGCCTGGCCGCCAACCAGATCGGCGTCGACCTGAAGGTCTTCGTCTACGACTGCGGGGACGACGGGGGCGAACGGCACGTCGGCGTGGTCTGCAACCCGGTCCTCGTCGACCTGCCCGCCGACCGGCGCCACCTCGACGACAGCAACGAGGGCTGCCTGTCCGTGCCTGCCGCGTACGCGCCGCTGGCCCGTCCCGACTACGCCGAGGTGACCGGGCAGGACGAGCGGGGCAACCCGATCAAGGTGCGGGGCACCGGTTACTTCGCCCGGTGTCTTCAGCACGAGACCGACCACCTGTACGGCTACCTGTACATCGACCGGCTCTCCAAGCGCGAGCGCAAGGACGCGCTGCGGCAGATGGCCGAGAACGAGCCGCGCTACCCCGTGGTCGCCAACGACTGAGGCCCGGCAGGGCCTCGACCAGCCGGCTGTGACGCCCGGCCAGGGACCCCCTGGCCGGGCGTCGTGCGTAGCGGTTCAAAGCCGAGCGTACAAGAGGGGAACCTCGGCGCCAGGGGGTAGTGAATGGAGTGAATCCGTTCCCAGATCGGTCAGTTGTGGTGCTGAATAGGGTGCGCGGGATACGCAACGGCGCACGCCCGGCACAGCGGGAGGGGCGTGCGTACCTGACGGCCGAGAGGGGTTAGTTCGTGCATGCATTACCACACGGCACCACATCGACGCCGACGGCGGTGGCAGTGCCACCGTCGCTCGCTCTCCCGGTGATCGAGGAATCCTTTCCCAGGCAACTGCATCCGTATTGGCCCAGGCTCCAGGAGAAGACACGCCGCTGGCTGCTCGAAAAGCGGCTCATGCCGGCGGACAAGATTACGGAATATGCCGATGGTCTGTGCTACACGGACTTGATGGCGGGGTACTACACGAGTGCCGCCGACGACGTGTTGCAGGCCATTGCCGACTACAGTGCGTGGTTCTTCGTCTGGGACGACCGACACGACCGTGACATCGTGCACGGCCGGACGGCCGACTGGCGGCGGCTGAGATCACGCTTGCACTCGGCCCTCGACTCACCACAGCACCATCTGAACCACCAGGATCCCCTGGTAGCGGGGTTCGCGGACAGCATGCTGCGGTTGTACTCCTTCCTCCCGCCGACCTGGAACATGCGGTTCGCCCGCCACTTCCACTCGGTGATCGAGGCGTACGACCGCGAATTCCACAACCGCACCGAGGCATATGTCCCGGGCGTCGAGGAGTACCTGGCCCTGCGCCGCCTGACCTTCGCGCACCGGATATGGACGGACCTGCTGGAGCCGAGCGTGGGACTCGAACTCCCCGACGCCGTGCGGAAAGACCCGGCATATCGCCGCCCGGCCCTGCTGAGCCAGGAATTCGCCGCCTGGTACAACGACCTCTGCTCACTGCCCAAGGAATTGGCGGGCGCCGAGGTGCACAACCTGGGAATCAGCCTCGTCACCCATGAGGGGATGACCCTGGAAGACGCGGTCGGTGAAGTCAGGCGACGTGTCGAGGAATGCATAACGGAATTCGTCGAGGCGGAACGCACCGCCGTGCGGTTCGCCGACGGCCTGGCCGACGGAACGACGCGGGGAAAGGAACTCAGCGTCGC
This sequence comes from Streptomyces sp. NPDC056161, assembly GCF_042268025.1. Lineage (NCBI taxonomy): Bacteria > Bacillati > Actinomycetota > Actinomycetes > Kitasatosporales > Streptomycetaceae > Streptomyces > Streptomyces sp. NPDC056161. The sequence continues at coordinate 35,474 of NZ_JBHJUV010000046.1, read as the reverse complement.
CGTTCGGGCCTGCATCTGCAACATGCGCAATTGGTTCAGCTCGGTCTACTGGTTCCACCACGAGTCCGGCCGTTACATGGTCGACCGCTGGGCGGACCGCTCCACGCCCCCGTACGTCAACAACGAAGCGGCAGGTGAGAAATGACCGTCGAGTCCGTGCGGCCCGTGCCCCCCGGGACGCCACAGCTCTGCGAGCCACCGCTGGCCGGCGGCGGTGTGCCCGGCCTGGGCCACGGCTGGCGGCTGGTCCGCGATCCGCTGGCCTTCATGTCCCGACTGCGCGACCACGGCGACGTCGTACGGCTGAAGCTCGGCCCGAAGACGGTGTACGCCGTCACCTCCCCGGAACTCACCGGAGCGCTGGCCCTCAGCCCCGACTACAAGATCGACGGCCCGCTGTGGGAATCCCTGGAAGGGCTGCTCGGCAAGGAGGGGGTGGCCACCGCCAACGGGCCCAGGCACCGGCGTCAGCGGCGCACCATCCAGCCCGCCTTCCGGCTCGACGCGATCCCCGCCTACGGGCCGGTCATGGAGGAGGAGGCGCACGCGCTGGCCGAGCGCTGGCGGCCCGGCGAGACCGTCGACTGCACCTCGGAGTCCTTCCGGATCGCGGTGCGCATCGCCGCCCGCTGTCTGCTGCGCGGCGAGTACATGGACGAGCGGGCCGAGCGGTTGTGCGTTGCGCTCGCCACCGTCTTCCGCGGAATGTACCGCCGGATGGTGGTGCCGCTCGGACCGCTGTACAAGCTGCCCCTGCCGGCCAACCGCGAATTCAACCGGGCGCTGGCCGACTTGCACCTCCTGGTCGACGAGATCGTCGCCGAACGCCGCGCGTCGGGGCAAAGGCCGGACGATTTGCTGACGGCTTTGCTGACGGCCCGGGACGAGAATGGCGACCCCATCGGGGAACAGGAGATCCACGATCAGGTCGTCGCGATACTCACCCCCGGCAGTGAAACGGTGGCCTCCACGATCATGTGGCTGCTCCAGGTGCTCGCCGAACACCCGGAACACGCCGAGAAGGTGCGCGCCGAGGTGGAATCCGTCACCGGCGGCCGGCCGGTCGGATTCGACGACGTCCGGGCGCTCGGGCACACCAACAATGTCGTCGTCGAGGCGATGCGCTTGCGTCCGGCCGTATGGATATTGACCCGGCGCGCGGTGACGGACACCGTGCTCGGCGGCTATCGCATTCCGGCGGGGGCGGACATCGTCTACAGCCCGTACGCGGTCCAGCGCGATGCCCGTTCGTACGCCGACAACCTCGGCTTCGACCCCGACCGCTGGCTGCCGGAGCGGGCCAAGGACGTGCCGAAGTACGCGATGAACCCGTTCAGCGTGGGCAACCGCAAGTGCCCGAGCGACCACTTCTCGATGGCGCAGCTGACCCTGATCACCGCGGCGCTGTCGGCGAAGTACCGGTTCAGGCAGGTCGGCGGGTCGAACGACGCGACCCGGGTGGGCATCACGCTCCGCCCGCACCGGCTGCTGCTGACACCCGAGGAGTGGTGACGGGCCCGGCGCGCCAGGCCCGCCGCCCCCGGTGACGGTGTGCGCGCCTGCTGCCACCGGCGCGCGTTCTCAGGCGGCCTCGGGGCCCCGGAACGTGCGCCGGTAGGCGTGCGGGGTCGTCGCCAGCGTCCGGACGAACTGGTGGCGCAGCGCGGCGGCCGTGCCGAAGCCGGTACGGGCCGCGATCGCGTCCATCGTCTCGTCCGTCCGCTCCAGCAACTCCTGGGCCAGCAGCACGCGTTGGCGCAGGATCCAGCGGTAGGGGGTGGTGCCGGTCTCCTGCTGGAAGCGGCGGGCGAAGGTGCGCGGCGACATGTGCGCGCGGTCGGCGAGCTGCTCGACGGTGACCTCCTCGTCGAGGTGCTCGTCCATCCATGCCAGCACGTCGCCGACGGTGTCGCACGGGCGCTTGGGCAGCGGACGCTCGATGTACTGGGCCTGCCCGCCGTCCCGGTGCGGCGGCACCACCATGCGCCGGGCGATCTTGTTGGCGACCTCGGGGCCCTGCTCCTTGCGCACGATGTGCAGACAGGCGTCGATCCCGGCCGCGGTTCCGGCGGAGGTGATCACCGGGTGGTCGTCGACGTAGAGCACGTCGGGCTGGATGATCGCCCGCGGACAGCGCAGGGCGAGGTTGTGGGCGTGCCGCCAGTGCACGCTGCACCGCCGCCCGTCGAGCAGTCCGGCGGCACCGAGCACGAACACCCCCGAGCAGACGCTGAGCACCCGCGTCCCGCGTTCCGCCGCCGCCACCAGGGCGTCCAGCAGCTCGGGCGGGAACGTGCGGGCGGCGAACCCGTTGCCCGCCGGTACGGCGATCAGGTCGGCCTCGGCCAGGCGCTCCAGCCCGTACGGCGTGGAGACGGTCAGCCCGCCGACATGGGTCTGCAACGCCGGGCCCTCCGCCGAGACCACGGCGAAGTCGTACGTCGGCAGCCCCTCGTCACTGCGGTCGATGCCGAACACCTCGCAGACGACGCCCAGTTCGAAGGGGTGCGCGCCGTCCAGCAGGACGGCCACCACGTTTTTCAGCATGCCGCCAGTGTGCCTCGTCCTTGGCAGTAATTCGAGGGTGTGCGGCAGCCCTGCCACTGTCGGCACGGCGCGTCCGGGACGACAGTAGTGTCCATGAATACGAACCAGATCGAAGGTCTGACCGGAATGGCTGCCGTCCTCGCGATCCTCGTCCTCCTGGCCCTCCCGTCGGTGCTCGGCATCGTGCGCGACCGGCGCATCGACCGGCAGATCAGGGAGGCCCAGGAGATCGGCGACGTCAAGGTGGCTCAGAAGTCCTCGTCCAGGTCGACGGTGCCCTCCACCGCCACCTGGTACGCCGACGGGCGCCGCTCGAAGAAGTTGGTCAGCTCCTGAACCCCTTGCAGCTCCATGAAGGAGAAGGGGTTCTCCGAGCCGTACACCGGGGCGAAGCCGAGGCGGGCCAGCCGCTGGTCGGCGACGCACTCCAGGTACTGCCGCATCGAGTCGGTGTTCATGCCGGGGAGGCCGTCACCGCACAGGTCGCGCGCGAACTGCAGCTCGGCCTCCACAGCCTCCCGCAGCATGTCGGTGACCTGCTGGCGCAGTTCGTCGTCGAAGAGGTCCGGCTCCTCCTCGCGGACGGTGTCGACCACGTCGAAGGCGAAGCTCATGTGCATCGTCTCGTCGCGGAACACCCAGTTGGTGCCGGTGGCCAGACCGTGCAGCAGGCCCCGGCTGCGGAACCAGTAGACATAGGCGAAGGCGCCGTAGAAGAACAGCCCCTCGATGCACGCCGCGAAACAGATCAGGTTGAGCAGGAAGCGCCTGCGGTCCGCCCTGGACTCCAGGCGCTCCAGCTTGTCCACCGAGTCCATCCAGGTGAAGCAGAACTGCGCCTTCTCCCGGATGGACGGGATGTTCTCGACGGCCGCGAAGGCCGCGGCGCGGTCCTCCGGGTCGGGCAGATAGGTGTCCAGCAGGGTCAGGTAGAACTGGACGTGCACCGCCTCCTCGAACAGCTGGCGTGACAGGTACAGCCGCGCCTCCGGGGAGTTGATGTGCTTGTACAGCGTCAGCACCAGGTTGTTCGCGACGATCGAGTCGCCCGTCGCGAAGAAGGCCACGAGCCTGCCGATGAGGTGCTGCTCGGCGGGGGTCAGCCGGGCGAGGTCGGCGACGTCCGAGTGGAGGTCGACCTCCTCGACGGTCCAGGTGTTCTTGATGGCGTCCCGGTAGCGCTCGTAGAAGTCCGGGTAGCGCATGGGGCGGAGCGTCAGCTCGAAGCCCGGGTCGAGGAGATGGGCGTTGCGGGTCATGTCCGTCGGCGCGGTGCGCCGTCCTCCAGGGGTGGTGGTCGGGTGCGGGGCGTCAGTCACTGGCAGGCTTCGCAGGACTCGGGGTTCTCCAGGGAGCAGGCGACGGCGTCGGGGTCGGAGACCTGCTGCGCGGGCACGGCCGCCCGGGGCTGCGCCTGGGCGGCGCGGGCGATCCGGGTCGCCGGGCGGGAACGCAGGTAGTACGTGGTCTTCAGGCCCTGCTTCCAGGCGTAGGCGTACATCGAGGAGAGCTTGCCGATGGTCGGCGTCTCCATGAACAGGTTCAGGGACTGGGACTGGTCCAGGTACGGCGTGCGGGCCGCGGCCATGTCGATCAGACCGCGCTGCGGGATCTCCCAGGCCGTCCGGTACAGGGCGCGCACGTCCGCCGGGATCCAGCCGAAGTCCTGCACCGAGCCGCTGGCGTCGCGCAGTGCCTCGCGGGTGCGGGCGTCCCACACGCCCAGCTCCTTGAGGTCCCGGACCAGGTACGAGTTGACCTGGAGGAACTCCCCGGACAGGGTCTCGCGCTTGAACAGGTTGGAGACCTGCGGCTCGATGCACTCGTACACGCCCGCGATGGAGGCGATCGTGGCGGTCGGGGCGATGGCGAGGAGCAGCGAGTTGCGCAGGCCCGTGCGGGCGACGCGCTCGCGCAGGGCCGCCCAGCGCTCCGGCCAGGCCGGCGTCACGCCGTAGTGGTCGGGGTGCAGCACGCCCCGCGCGGTACGGGTCTGCTCCCAGGCGGGCAGCGGGCCGATGGGGGTCCCCCCTGCACCGGAGCTTGTCGCAGGTGCTTGGGGGCGCTCGGCGAGGTCGGCGGAGGCCTCGTAGGCGGCGAGCATGATGCGCTCCGCGATCCGGGTGGACAGCTCGCGCGCCGCCGGGGAGTCGAAGGGCAGCCGCAGCTGGAAGAAGACGTCCTGAAGACCCATCACCCCGAGGCCCACCGGCCGCCACCGGGCATTGGAGCGGCCGGCCTGCTCGGTCGGGTAGAAGTTGATGTCGACGACCCGGTCGAGGAAGGTGACGGCGGTGCGGACCGTCTCGTCCAGCCGCTCCCAGTCGATGTCCCCGCCGCGCACGAACGCGCCCAGGTTGACCGAGCCCAGGTTGCAGACCGCGGTCTCGCCGTCGTCGGTGACCTCCAGGATCTCCGTGCAGAGGTTGGAGGAGTGGACGACGTGGCCCGGCTCGGCCGTCTGGTTGGCGGTGCGGTTGGCCGCGTCCTTGAAGGTCATCCAGCCGTTGCCGGTCTGCGCGAGGGTGCGCATCATCCGGCCGTAGAGATCACGGGCCGGGACGGTCTTCTGCGCGAGCCCGGCCGCCTCCGCCCGGCGGTAGGCGGCGTCGAACTCCGCGCCCCACAGGTCGACCAGGTCGGGCACGTCCGACGGCGAGAACAGCGACCACTGCCCGTCGGCCTCGACCCGGCGCATGAACTCGTCCGGGACCCAGTGCGCGAGGTTGAGGTTGTGGGTACGGCGGGCGTCCTCACCGGTGTTGTCGCGCAGCTCCAGGAACTCCTCGATGTCGGAGTGCCAGGTCTCCAGGTAGACCGCCGCCGCGCCCTTGCGCCGGCCGCCCTGGTTCACCGCGGCCACGGAGGCGTCGAGGGTCTTCAGGAACGGGACGATGCCGTTGGAGTGCCCGTTGGTGCCGCGGATCAGCGAACCGCGGGAGCGGACGCGGGAGTAGGAGAGACCGATGCCGCCGGCGTGCTTGGAGAGGCGGGCCACCTGGTGGTAGCGCTCGTAGAGGGAGTCCAGCTCGTCCTTCGGGGAGTCCAGCAGGTAGCAGGACGACATCTGCGGGTGGCGGGTGCCGGAGTTGAAGAGGGTGGGGGAGGAGGGCAGGTAGTCGAGGCGGCTCATCAGCCCGTAGAGCGCGGCGACCTCGGCCGCGGCTCGCGCGCTGTGGTCCTCGGCCAGGCCGGCGGCGACGCGCAGCATGAAGTGCTGGGGCGTCTCGATGACCTTGCGGGTGAGGGGGTGGCGCAGCAGGTAGCGGCTGTGCAGCGTGCGCAGGCCGAAGTAGCCGAAGCGGTCGTCGGCGGCCGGGTCGACCAGGGCGTCGAGGCGGGCCGCGTGCAGCCGGACGAACTCCGCGGTGCGGTCGGCGATGAGCCCTTCGCGGTGGCCCACGGCGATCGACTCGGTGAACGACGTGACGCCCTGCGAGGCCGCCTCGGCGCGGACGGAGAGGGTCAGCAGGCGGGCGGCCAGCCGCGAGTAGGCGGGGTCCTCCGAGATCAGCCCGGCGGCCGCCTCCGTGGCCAGCTCGCGCAACTCCGCGGTGGCCTCGGCGTCGGCCCGTGCGGACCGGCCGCGCAGCGCGGCGGCGGCGACCCGGCCGGGGTCGGCGTCGGGGAGGTCGGTGGTCAGCTCGGTCAGGGTCCGCAGCAGCGCGGCACCGGGACCGTCGGTCTCCACGGGGACGGCGGTCGCCTGGACGGCTGAAGCCGGATCGGCTGGCGCGATGGTCACGTGTGGCTCTCCCTCGCTCGGCACGGGGCCTTGCGGGAGGGCAGGGGGCAGCACACGAGCGCAGACAGCGGCACGCATCCGCCGGCCCACTCCACGAGGCCCGGACGTCAGGCACCCGGACCGGACGGCCGGGCGCACTGTCGGCAGGTCCTCGGACTGAAGCCTGCATGCGCGTATGCGGGCATACGCGCATGAGTACACCGTTGCGGGACAGTTCCGGATTCGCACCGGATTCCCCTGCGGCGACAGCGAGCATGAGCATACATCTAGTGCCGCCTTGCGGTGCCACCCCTAGATGTTGTGTCGCGGCGGTATCGGAGTGTCAACGGGTAGGTGAGGAGAGTGACGTTGTCGCTCGGCCCTGGTGGCGGGGTGCGGGCCGTGGACGGCCGGTCGCGCGGTTCCCCGCGCCCCTGTGCGGGGTGTCGGCGGTCGTGCGGGCGCGGGTCGCGGGCGCGGCAGCGGGCCGCCGTTGCCGGTCTCGGCTTCGGCGGCCCGCTGTGGGACGTGTGCGGTTGTCCGTACGGTTCCGTGCGCCCCTGCGGGGCGGTCTTTCAGTGGTCGGCGCCGGCGGTCGCGGGGGTCGGCGCCGACCGGACGGCGCTGTCGCCCGCGTCGGCCGTGTAGTCCTCCGGGGCCGTCTCGTCCACGCCCTCGGGAGCCTTCACGGCCTTCAGCACGAAGGTCAGGGCGACGGTGATGAGGACGTTGAGCACGAACGCCGTCGTGCCGATGTAGCCGATCTCGCCGATCCCGGGGATCTCCTTGGCGGAGCCGCCGAAGTGCTTCTGCGTGGGCGAGGCGACGCCGTACGCGGCGACCGTGCCGTACACCATGCCGACCGCCCAGCCCGCGAGCAGCGCCCAGCGGTGGAACCAGCGGGTGAACAGGCCGCCGACCAGGGCCGGGAAGGTCTGGAGGATCCAGATGCCGCCCAGCAGCTGGAAGTTGATGGCGACCGTCTTGTCCATGCTCAGGACGAAGACCAGCGCGCCCACCTTCACCAGCAGCGACACGATCTTGGAGACCCGGGTCTCCTGCGCCGGCGTCGCGTCCGGCTTGATGAAGTCCTTGTAGATGTTCCGGGTGAACAGGTTCGCGGCCGCGATGGACATGATCGCCGCGGGCACCAGGGCACCGATGGCGATCGCCGCGAACGCCACGCCCGCGAACCAGTCCGGGAACATGTCCTCGAACAGCTGCGGGATGGCCAACTGGCCGTTGTCGACCTTGACCCCGGCCGCGATGGCCATGAAGCCCAGCAGGGCGAGCAGGCCCAGCATCAGGGAGTACAGCGGCAGGATCGTGGTGTTGCGGCGGATCACCTCACGGCTGCGCGAGGACAGCGTCGCGGTGATCGAGTGCGGGTACATGAACAGCGCGAGCGCGGAGCCCAGCGCCAGGGTGGCGTACGTCCACTGGCCCGGCTCCGCCGGCGCGAGCGCCCCGCGCGGTGCCCCCGTCGCCGGGTTGGTCTGGGCGAAGGCGTGGCCGGCCTTGGCGAAGATGTCGTCGAACCCGCCCAGCTTGATCGGGATGTAGATGATCGCCACCGCGATGACGATGTAGATCAGCGTGTCCTTCACGAACGCGATCAGCGCGGGTGCCCGGAGCCCCGACGAGTAGGTGTACGCGGCCAGCACGCCGAACGCGATCAGCAGCGGCAGGTCCTTGACGAACCAGTTGGTGTTCTCGCCGCCGCCCACGCCCATCACGTCCAGGACCGCCTGGATGCCCACCAGTTGGAGCGCGATGTACGGCATCGTCGCGAGGATGCCGGTCAGCGCCACCGCCAGCGACAGGCCCTTGGAGCCGAACCGGCCGCGCACGAAGTCCGAGGTGGTCACATAGCCGTGCCGGTGCGAGACCGACCACAGCCGCGGCAGGAAGGTGAAGATCAGCGGGTAGACGATGATCGTGTAGGGCACGGCGAAGAAGCCGGACGCGCCGGCCGCGTAGATCGCCGCCGGGACGGCCACGAAGGTGTACGCCGTGTACAGGTCGCCGCCGAGCAGGAACCAGGTGATCCAGTTGCCGAACGACCGGCCGCCGAGCCCCCATTCGTCGAGGCTGTGCTCGTTCTCGGCCCGGCGCCAGCGCGCGGCCAGGAAGCCCATGACCGTGACGGCCAGGAAGAAGAAGATGCAGACGCCGAGCGCGACGCCGTTGACGCCACCGTTCACTTCGCGGCACCTCCGCTCCGGGTCCCGCGGGCGCGCTGGTCACGCTGCCACAGGTAGTAGGCGGTCATGGTCAGCGCGGTGGAGATCAGCACCCACAGCATCTGGTACCAGTAGAAGAACGGGATCCCGATGAAGGTGGGGTCGATCCTGGCGTAGGAGCCGACCCACAGCATCGCCACGAAGGGCGCGACGAGACATAGCGCGATGACCACGCGTACCGGTGTCACCACCGGTTGTTTCACTTCAGGCGCATCCGGCATGCCTGGGCTCCATCCCCTCGTTGATCACCTGGTGTAACGCGCAGGCAATGTAGGTTACGGCGCCGAGGGAGCGAAAGCCCTATCCGTATTTCGGTAGCAAACAGCGATCCGGCAGCGGCGAAAGCCCTGGTGGGGTCTGCGGGGTCCGCTCCTCGGCCGTCCGCCGCGGCCGGTCTCCTGCCGCTTCCGGCCGTTCGCCGCGATGCGGGCCCCGGCCGCGCCGCCCGCTTCCCGGCCCGGGTGGTGGGCGGCCCGGGGCGGTGATCCGCGCCTCGTCGCAGGGCGTCCCGCAGCGGGTGGACGGGGGCGACCCCGGACGAGCCGCGTGCACACCCGCAACGCGTCCGCGACGACGGCCCCGGTGTGCGGTGAACGGGACGAACCAGGGGTGTGAGCGGCGGGCGTCGCGTAGGATCCGAGAGCCGCCGCGACCGTCAGGGCGGCGGAGACGTCCTCTCCCCGGGAACGCGCGCGCACGGACCAGCCGGCCGCGCCGACGATCGCGACGAGGGTCCATACGGCGATGGCTGTGACGTTCGCGGTACGCATCGGGGAGCCCGGCCGCCCACGCGGCGACGGGCGGCCCGCACCACGGGACCGGGGCGCGCGCCACCCGGCGCGCACGGCCTCAAGTGGCCCTTTACTGCGGTCGCTTCAGCCGCGCGACGAACTTGTAGCGGTCCCCGCGGTAGACCGAGCGCACCCACTCCACCGGGTTGCCGTCCTTGTCCCGCGAGTGGCGGGAGAGCATCAGCATGGGCAGGCCGACGTCCGTGCTGAGCAGGCCCGCTTCGCGCGGCGTGGCCAGCGAGGTCTCGATGGTCTCCTCGGCTTCCGCCAGGTGCACCCCGTACACCTCCGCCAGGGCGGTGTAGAGGGACGTGTACTTCACGAGACTGCGGCGCAGCGCCGGGAAGCGCTTGGCGGACAGGTGCGTGGTCTCGATCGCCATCGGCTCGCCGTTGGCCATCCGCAGCCGCTCGATGCGCAGCACCCGGCCGCCGGCCGAGATGTCCAGCAGTTCGGCGAGCCGGTCGTCGGCGGTGATGTAGCCGATGTCGAGCAGTTGCGAGGTCGGCTCCAGCCCCTGGGCGCGCATGTCCTCGGTGTAGGAGGTGAGTTGCAGTGCCTGGGAGACCTTCGGTTTGGCGACGAACGTGCCCTTGCCCTGGATCCGTTCCAGCCGGCCCTCGACGACCAGTTCCTGAAGGGCCTGGCGCACGGTGGTGCGCGAGGTGTCGAATTCGGCGGCGAGCGTGCGCTCCGGCGGGACCGGTGTGCCCGGCGGCAGCGTCTGCGTCATGTCGAGCAGATGTTTCTTCAGGCGGTAGTACTTGGGCACCCGCGCGGTACGGACGGTCGCCCCACCCTCGTTCTCCGCACTGCTGACGTCGGTGCTCATGTTCTGCCTTCCCGGCTCCGGGTGCCGAATGCGACCGATGTCCCATCGGCCTCGGATCACATCGTGGCACGGCATCGTGTGACGGGAGGCCACCCGAACGGTCCGTGATCTCCTCTGTATACCGTCGCACCCCCCGTTGGTCTAGTCCATAGGGCCCTTCGCGGAGCCGTGGTTCGCCCGAAGTGGTCCGTCCGATCTGTCGCTTGCGGAATGAAAGGTCTCTGCATATCTCGGTCGGATCACGGACGCTCCGAGCCTGGTTGAACACCCTTGACAGGCCAATTGGTCTGGGCCAAGCTCCCCGTACTGGTCTACACCATTGGTCCAGGTCCCGGCCCCATGGGCGGTACGTAGCGTTGCGCTCACCGCGGGGAGGCAGGGGGGTTTGTGGCATCCCTGAGGAGGGTGGCGTGAAGCGCAAGCTGATAGCCGCGATCGGTATCGCGGGCATGGTCTTCTCCATCGCGGCGTGCGGCGACAACAAGGACGACGGCGGGTCGGGCGGCGCGGACGCCAAGGAACTGACCGTCTGGCTGACCGTCGACGCGCAGAACAACTGGCCCGACCTGGTGAAGGCCGCCGACGCCGCGGTGCAGAAGAAGCACCCCGGCATCAAGATCAAGCACGAGTACTACGGCTGGCCGGACAAGAACACCAAGCTGGACGCCGTCCTCGCCACCGACAAGGCCCCCGACGTGGTCGAGATGGGCAACACCGAGATGCTGAGCTACATGGTCAAGGGTGCCTTCGCGCCCGTCGACCCGGCCAAGTTCACCAACTCCTCCGCCTGGCTCGACGGTCTCAAGGCATCCGTGACGTACGAGGGCAAGACCTTCGGCGTCCCGTACTACGCCGGCGGCCGGGTCGCCAACTGGCGCAAGGACATCGCGGCTTCGGCCGGCATCAAGACCACCCCGAAGACCTACGACGAGCTGACCGCCGACCTGGACAAGATCCAGAAGAAGCAGGGCGACAAGTTCAGCGCCTGGTACCAGCCCACCCGCGACTGGTACGCGGCCATGTCCTTCGTCTACGACGCCGGCGGCGCCATCGCCAAGGAGGAGGGCGGCACCTGGAAGGGCACCCTCTCCTCGCCGGAGTCCCTCAAGGGCCTCACCGATTTCAAGAACGTCATCGACAAGTACATGCACGGTGACAAGACCAAGGACGAGTCCGACCGCTACATCGTCTACGGGCAGGGCCAGTCCGGCATGATCTTCGGTGCCGCCTGGGAGGGCGCGACCTCGGCCGACCCGAAGAACGACAAGACCGGAAAGCTCAAGGACAACCTTGAGAGCTTCGTGATGCCCGGCCCGTCCGGCAAGAACATGCCGGTCTTCCTCGGCGGCTCCGACCTCGCCATCCCGGTGAAGTCCAAGGCCCAGGAGGTCGCCGCCGAGTGGATCAACGCCTTCACCGGCCCCGACGGCCAGAAGGGCCTGATGGCGAAGGGCAACCTGCCCAACAACACGACGGACCTCCAGACCCTGAAGAAGGACCCGGCGACCGTCGTCCCGGCCACCGCGGCCGAGTCCAGCTGGTTCGTCCCGATGGCCTCGGGCTGGCTCCAGATCGAGAAGTCCCAGGTCCTGCAGACCATGTTGCAGGACATCGGCACCGGCAAGCAGTCGGTCGAGGCCGCCGCGAAGGAAGCGGACGCCGCGATCGACAAGGTGATCAACACCAAGTGACGTGAGCGCAGGGCCCCGTGGACCCCGGGGAGTTCGGGGGGCGGGAGCCCTGCTTCTCGTACGGCCGCGCGGTGTCCGGTGCCGCACGGCCCCCGGGACCCGGACTCCGTACGCAGGCGCGGCCCTCCCGGACCCGGGTCTTCGTGCGGAATTCCGGTTTCCGTACGGGATTTCTGCTTCGTACGACCAGAAGGACCGCTGAGGAGCGCGCGATGAGTGCCGCAGACACGACCACCCCCGCCAAGGTGCCGCCGCCGCGGCAGGCGCCACCACCGGGCGGCTCCAGGCGGCCACGCGGAAAGCGGACGCCCGGCGGCGCGGGCATCCCCTGGCTGCTGCTCGCCCCCTGCCTGGTGATCCTCGCCCTGGTCATGGGCTATCCGCTGGTCCGCCTGGTCACCCTGTCCTTCCAGAAGTTCGGGCAGTCCCAGCTGTGGGGCTTCCAGCCGGCCGAGTCGGTCGGGTTCGACAACTTCTCCAAGGTGCTCGGCGACGGCGAGTTCTGGCAGGTCGTGCTGCGCACGATCGTCTTCGCGGCCGCCTCGGTGATCTTCACGATGGTCCTCGGCATGCTGGTCGCCCTGCTGCTGCAACGGGTCTCCGGCTGGGTGAAGATGCTCATCAACATCGCCCTGGTGGCCAGCTGGGGCATGCCCGTCATCGTCGCCACCACCGTCTTCAAATGGCTGTTCGACACCGACTACGGCGTCTTCAACGCGGTGCTGAGCAAGCTTCCGGGCGTCGATCTGATCGGCCACAACTGGTTCGCGAACGGGCCGCAGGGCCTCGCCGTGATCATGCTCCTGGTGATCTGGGGCGCCGTGCCGTTCGTGGTCATCACGCTCAGCGCGGGCCTCACCCAGGTGCCCAAGGAACTGGAGGAGGCCGCCCGTCTCGACGGCGCGGGCGCCTGGGGCGTCTTCCGGTACGTCACCCTGCCCATCCTCAAGCCGATCATCGTGATGCTCACGACCCTCTCGGTCATCTGGGACATGGGCGTCTTCCCGCAGGTCTTCGTGATGCGGGGCGGCCACCCGGAGTCCCAGTTCCAACTGCTGACCACCTACTCCTACGACCGCGCCTTCGTGGTCAACGACTATGCGCAGGGCTCGGCGATCGCCGTGATCACCGTGCTGCTGCTGCTCGGTGTGGTCGCCGTCTATATGCGCCAGATGCTGAAGATCGGAGAGGTCGAGTGAGCAGCGTGAGCAGCACGAGCGACATGAGCGGCATGAGCGGCACGGGTGCCGTCGCCGCCGGTGGCCGGCGCAGGAGCGGGGCCCGGCTCGGCTGGAACCTCCTCGGCCTGCTGGTCTTCGTCGTCGCCGGCTTCCCCGTCTACTGGATGGTCAACACGGCGTTCAAGCCCGCCAAGGACGCCATCGACCCGGACCCCAGCCTGCTGCCCACGGGGCTGACCCTCGCCAACTTCCGCCGTGCGCTGGACATCGCCGACTTCTGGGGACCGGTCGGGCGCAGCCTGATCGTGTCCGTGTCCGTCGTGGCCATCGGCGTCGTCGTCGGCATGCTGGCCGCGCTCGCCATCTCCCGGTTCGCCTTCCGCGGCCGGAAGATCGTGATCGTCGGCATCCTCGCGGTGCAGATGATCCCGCTCGTCGCCATGATCATCCCGGTCTTCCTGCTGCTGAACGACCTGGACCAGTACGACAAGCTCACCGGCCTGATCATCACCTACCTGACCTTCGTCCTTCCCTTCACGGTGTGGACGCTGCGCGGCTTCATCGTCAACATCCCGCGGGAGCTGGAGGAGGCCGCGATGGTCGACGGCTGCTCCCGCACCGGCGCCTTCGTCCGCGTCGTCTTCCCGCTGCTCGCCCCCGGCATGGTCGCCACCTCGGTCTACGCCTTCATCCAGGCGTGGAACGAGTACCTGTACGCCCTCATGCTGATGAGCCAGCAGCACCAGACCGCGACCGTGTGGCTCGGCAACTTCACCACCAAGCACGGCACCGAGTACGCGCCGATGATGGCCGGCGCCACCATGATGGCCCTGCCGGTCGTGGTCCTGTTCCTGTTCGTCCAGCGCAAGATGGCCGCCGGTCTGACCGCGGGCGCCGTGAAGGGATGACGCCCCGATGACCACACTCGCCGGCCGCACCGACACCCTCACCCGCGACGCCCTCGCCGTCCTCCAGCCCGGTTTCGACGGCACCACCGCCCCCGACTGGGTGCTGCGCCGCTTGGACGAGGGCCTGGCGTCGGTGGGACTGTTCGGCCGCAACATCGCCTCACCGGAACAACTTGCCGCCCTGACCGCCCGGCTGCGCGCCGAGCGCGACGACATCCTGGTCGCCGTCGACGAGGAGGGCGGCGACGTCACCCGCCTCGAAGTGCACACCGGCTCCAGCTTCCCCGGCAACCGCGCGCTCGGCGCCGTCGACGACGTGGCGCTGACCCACGACGTGGCCCGCGAACTCGGCCGCCGGCTCGCGGCCTGCGGGGTGGACTTCAACTGGGCCCCGGTGGCCGACGTGAACTCCGACCCCGCCAACCCGGGCATCGGCGTCCGCTCGTTCGGCGCCGACCCCGACCTGACGGCCCGGCACGTCGCGGCCTATGTCACCGGTCTCCAGTCGGCCGGTGTGGCCGCCTGCACCAAGCACTTCCCGGGACACGGCGACACGACCGTCGACTCGCACCACGCGATGCCCCGCGTCGACATCGCCGCCGACCTGCTGCACTCCCGCGAGCTGGCTCCCTTCCGGGCCGCGGTGGCGGCCGGCACCCGGGCCGTGATGAGCGCGCACATCCTGGTCCCGGTCCTGGACGCGGACCGCCCCGCCACCCTCTCCGGGCGCATCCTGACCCAGCTCCTGCGCGGCGAACTCGGCTACACCGGCCTGATCGTCACCGACGGCATAGACATGCAGGCCATCGCCGCCACCTACGGAATGGAACACGGCAGCGTCCTCGCCGTCGCGGCCGGTGCCGACGCGATCTGCGTGGGCGGCGGGCCGTCCGACGAGGGGACGGTGAGCCGGCTGCGCGACGCCCTGGTGGCCGCGGTCCGCTCCGGCGAGCTGCCCGAGGAACGGCTGGCGGACGCGGCCGAGCGGGTGCGCGCGACGGCCCGCTGGACGGCCGCCGCGGACGGGAGCGCGGCCGGCCCGGCGGCGGGGGCGCCCCGGGAGGACATCGGCCTGGTCGCCGCCCGGCGCGCGCTGCGGGTGACCCGCTCCGGCCGGTACGAGCCGCCGGTCGGGGCCCCGTACGTCGCCACCTTCACCCCGGCCATGAACATCGCCGTCGGGGACGCGACCCCGTGGGGCGTCGCGGGGGAACTCGCACGGCTGCTGCCCGGCACCCGGACGGGAAGCTTCTCGGGCGCGGAGGCGGGACAGGTGGCGCTGGCCGCCGCGGGCGACGGCCGGATCGTCGCCGTCGTCCGCGACGAGCACCGGCACCCCTGGATGACGGCGGCCCTGGACACCCTGCTGGCGGCCCGCCCCGACACGGTCGTGGTCGAGATGGGCGTCCCGCAGGCCCCGCCGCGCGGCATTCTGCACATCGCCACCCACGGCGCGGCCCGCGTCTGCGGACAGGCGGCGGCGGAGATCGTGGTCGGCGGGTGACAGCGGTTCCACGGCACACGAGGGCGCCGGGCTCCGACTGGGAGCCCGGCGCCCTCGCCCGTGTGCCGTGGTGGCCGGGTGCGGTCCGGGAGCGGTCAGATGCCCTGCCAGTCCGGCTTGTTGGCGTAGGCGTGCCGGAAGTAGTCGGCGAGTTTCAGCTTGGCGGCGGCGGCCTCGTCCACGACGACGGTGGCGTGTGGGTGCAGTTGCAGCGCGGAGGCGGGGCAGACCGACGCCACCGGTCCCTCCACGGTCGCCGCGACCGCGTCCGCCTTGCCCTCACCGGTCGCGAGCAGCACCAGGTGCCGGGCCTCCAGGATGGTGCCGATGCCCTGGGTGATGACGTGGTGCGGCACCTGCTCGATGTCGCCGTCGAAGAACCGCGCGTTGTCGATCCGGGTCTGCTCGGTCAGCGTCTTGATCCGGGTGCGTGAGGCCAGCGAGGAGCACGGCTCGTTGAAGCCGATGTGCCCGTCGGTCCCGATCCCGAGCAGTTGGAGGTCCACGCCGCCCGCCTCGGTGAGCGCCCGGTCGTACGCCGCACAGGCGCCCCGCACGTCCTCGGCCGTGCCGTCCGGCCCCATGAACGCGTCCATGCCGACCCCGAGCGGCTCCAGCACCTCCCGGCGCAGCACCGAACGGTAGGACTCCGGGTGATCGGCCGGCAGCCCTACGTACTCGTCGAGCTGTGCTATCCGCGCCCGCGAGGTGTCCACGGCACCGGCGCGCACCTTCGCCGTCAGCGCCTGGTAGACGGGCAGCGGGGTCGAGCCGGTGGCCACGCCGAGCACGGCGTCGGGCTTGTGCCTGAGCAGCCGGGCCATGGCCTCGGCGATCAGTTCGCCGCCGGCCGCGGCGTCCGGGACGATGACAACTTCCACGCTGGGCCTGCCGTTCTGAAGAGGGCTGGAAGGTCTATGTGGTTTAGACCAATCTAGCACCGACCCGCTACGGACGCCGCCCCCGAGGGGGTGGCGGTAGGGGCCGCTGCCGCCCATGAGCCGGGGGAGGGGGCAGTGACCGAAATCGCCCCGGCCGACCGGCCCCGTTCCCGGCCGAGCCGGGCTAGGCTGCGAAACGCCGGTGACGAACAGTCTCCGGCACATGGACACACCCACGTGGTCTAGTCCACAATGAATTCAGGTACGGCGTACGGCAGGACCGTACGCACGCCACCACCGCGGACTTCCGTCTTCCCCGCACAGGAAGACGGACCGAGGAACCGGAGCTCTCTGCCCTGACTGCCCCGGCTCCTCATCCTTCGGCCGACCGGGACCGCACACCCCACGGCCGTTGCTGCTCCGGGCTGCGGTGCCGGGAGGGTTGAGGGTCCCTCTCAGGCGCCGCGGCCCGCGGGTGTTTCCGGGGCCGACAGACCGCCGGGTACGCTCGCAGGTGTGCCCTCCATGAACGAACTCGTACGCCAGCACACAGCCCTCGACGACTCCGATCTCGAATGGCTGCACCTGCTGGTCTCGGAGTGGCAGCTGCTCTCCGACCTCTCCTTCGCCGACCTGGTCCTGTGGGTTCCCACCCATGACGGCACCCGGTACGTCTCGGTCGCCCAGATGCGGCCCAACACCGGGCCGACCTCCTACCAGGACGACATGGTCGGCCACCTCGTCCCGCGCGGCCGGCGGCCCATGCTGGACGTGGCGCTGGACGAGGGCCGGATCGTGCGCGAGGGCGACCCGGAGTGGCGCGAGGAGGTCCCGGTCCGGGTCGAGTCGATCCCGGTGCGCCGGGCGTCGCGGGTCCTCGGCGTCATCGCCCGCAACACCAACCTGCTGACCGTGCGCACCCCGAGCCGTCTTGAGCTGACGTATCTCCAGAGCGCCTCCGACCTCGCGCAGATGATCGCGGCGGGCTCCTTCCCGTTCCCGGACCAGCAGGTCGACATGGACGCCTCACCGCGGGTCGGCGACGGCCTGATCCGGCTCGACGCGGACGGCATCGTCCAGTACGCCTCCCCGAACGCCCTCTCCGCCTACCACCGGCTCGGCCTCGCCGCCGATCTGCTCGGCCACCACCTCGGCCGTACCACCGCCGAACTCGCGCCGACCCGTGGGCCGGTGGACGAGGCGCTGGCCAAGGTCGCCAGCGGCTGGGCGCCCCGCGAGTTCGAGATCGAGTCGGGCGACGGGGTGATCCAGTTCCGGGCGATCCCGCTCAAGCCGAAGGGCATCCGCGTCGGTTCGCTGGTGCTGCTCCGGGACGTCACCGAACTACGGCGCCGCGAGCGCGAGTTGATGACCAAGGACGCGACCATCCGGGAGATCCACCACCGGGTGAAGAACAACCTCCAGACGGTCGCCGCGCTGCTGCGCCTGCAAGCCCGGCGGATCGAGTCGGAGCGCGGCCGGGAGGCGCTGGAGGAAGCGGTGCGGCGGGTCGGGTCCATTGCGATCGTGCACGAGACGCTCTCCCAGAACCTGGACGAGCGCGTCGAGTTCGACGAGATCGCCGACCGCGTGCTCGCGATGGTCGCCGAGATATCGCCGGGCAAGGTGACCGGCAGGCGCACCGGGCGCTTCGGCATCCTGGACGCGGAGGTGGCGACACCGCTGTCGATGGTGCTCACCGAGGCCCTGCAGAACGCCGTCGAACACGGCTTCCGCGAGGGCGACACCGGAACGGTCGAGGTGTCGGCGGTCCGTGGCGGCTCCACCAAGGAGGCCCGGCTGCTCGTCACCGTCCAGGACGACGGCGTCGGCCTCCCTGAGGGCTTCGACCCGCACCGCTCGGGCAATCTCGGTCTGCAGATCGTACGAACCCTGGTCGAGGGAGAGTTGGGGGGTACGTTCGATATGGTGCCTGCGCCCGAACGGGGGACGCGGGTGATCCTGGACATTCCGGTGTCGGCGCCGAAGTAGCGGCGGACGGCGCGTTCGCGGGCCGAGGAGTCCGCGGGCCCCGGCGTCACGGCCGGGCCGGAAAGCGCTCCACGTCCCGCACAGCAAAAGGCCCCGGACCCAGATCGGGTCCGAGGCCAGTGCTCGTTGCGGTCGTGCTTAGCGCATCGGGGGTACTGCGCGCTGCGGCTCGGGGGCGGGAGATGCGTACTCGCTGTACGCGCCGCCAAGCTCAGGCTGTCGAACAGGGTGGGAGTGTCAGGCGGTTGCCTGACGGGCCCGGTTGCGAGCGGCGCGGCGCTTCATGGCGCGGCGCTCGTCCTCGCTGAGACCACCCCAGACGCCGGAGTCCTGACCGG
Organism: Streptomyces sp. NPDC056161; assembly: GCF_042268025.1. Classification (NCBI taxonomy): domain Bacteria; kingdom Bacillati; phylum Actinomycetota; class Actinomycetes; order Kitasatosporales; family Streptomycetaceae; genus Streptomyces; species Streptomyces sp. NPDC056161. The sequence goes on along the minus strand of NZ_JBHJUV010000046.1, from coordinate 16,842 downwards.
ACTCAAGCGCCCACTGCAGACACTGCTCGATAACCGGGCAGCGACGGCAGACGGCCTTGGCTTCCTCGATCTGCAGCAGCGCAGGACCGGTGTTGCCGATGGGGAAGAACAGCTCGGGGTCTTCCTCGCGGCAAACGGCGTTGTGACGCCAGTCCATGGCTGCTACCTCTCTTGATATGACGTGCGGATTGCTTGTGAATGTGAACGCTTTCACGAATCCCTCAACAAGTGAAGGGCCGACCGCCAGGTTCCCTGACGTGGTCCTGTGGTTTGAAGAGGGGTTCTGGTGATCAATGGAGGCTGGTGTTTCGAGCCCGTCCCGATCGCCACGTAGAGACTCGCAAACCTCAGCGGCGGATACAACCCCTTCCGAAAAGTTTTTTTTGATTCCTCGGTGTCGACTAGGTCACAGCCGTACTTCCATGGGGTGGATCCTGGCCTAAACGTTCGAGTGAAAGGAGTTTGGCTCGTTCTACTCACACAATCACACGCAGTGCACGGCGTACGCCTGTGAACGTCACACTCGTACGCAGTCCGAGATGGTCGCCGTCCATCTGGAGGGGCAGTGGCGCCTTCGAATGCAAGGTGAAGCGGTCCATGTCGTGCAGGGACACGACGTGCTTGCCGCGGGGCCCGCGCTCGGGGGACGAAGTGAGCAACTGGGTGCCATACCGGGCAACCGAGGCCGCGGAAAGACGGCTGAGACCCATGACGTCGATGCCTTTGTCGAACGCGGCCTTAGGCGACGTATACATCGGGCGATTGCCGAGATACGTCCAGGGAGACGTGTTGGACACTATGGCCACGACAAGATCCCTGATCGGGTCCGCGCCTTCGCGTTCGAGCGTGATCGTGCCGCGCCTGCGATTCGGCTCGCCGATGAACTGCCGCAGCACCTGGCGCACATACAGGGCGTGGGTCGAGGTCTTGCCGAGTTCGCGCTGCTGCTCGACCCGGCCCACGACGCCCGCGTCGAATCCGAGCCCCGCGTTGAAGGTGAACCAGCGGGCCGGGACCGACTCGTCCTCGGTGCCGGGGGTGCCCGCGGCGCGTCCGAGCCCCACGACCCGCCGGCGCCCCTGGGCCACGGCGTCCAGCAGGGCGCCGGTGGCCTCCACCGGGTCGTTGGGCAGGCCTAGGGCGCGGGCGAAGACGTTGGTGGATCCGCCGGGGACCACGGCGAGGCCCGGCCGCCGCTCGGGGTCGGGGCCGTCGTGCAGCAGGCCGTTGACGACCTCGTTGACGGTGCCGTCGCCGCCGAGCGCCACGACCAGGTCTATGTCGTTGCTGTCCGCGGCCTGCCGGCCGAGGTCGCGCGCGTGCCCCCGGTACTCGGTGGTGACCGCCTCCAGCTTCATCTCGCTGGCCAGGGCGTGGATCAGTACGTCACGCGTACGTGCGCTTGTGGTGGTTGCCGCCGGATTGACCACGAGTAGTGCACGCATGGGGTGCAGCGTACCTACTGGGTGGTACCGGGCCCAGACCGAGGTAGGGAACCGGTAAGAGGCGGCGGCGCGGGCCTGGACACCGGGTGCGGTACGGCGACGGCTACCCTGCTGGGGTGAGCAGTGAGCAGAACCCCACCCCGGACCCCGCGGCCGTCGCGGGCCCCCGTCCGCGCCGGCTGACCTGGGCGGCGGCGCTGGCCGCGCTGGAGGGGGCCGCGCTGGTGGTCGGCGGCGTGTGGACGTTCGTCCTCGGTCTCACCGGTTCCCCGGACGACCGGCAGCAGGCCGTCACGCTGGGCATCACCCTGATCGTGCTGGCGCTGCTGCCGCTGCTCGCGGCGCGCGGGCTGCTGCTGCGCCGCAGCTGGAGCCGGGGGCCCGCCGTGATCACCCAGCTCATGGCCCTGCCCATCGCCTACAGCCTGCTCAAGGCCGACAGCGCGGCCGTCCCGGCGGGCATCGTCCTCGCGGTGGTGGCGGTGGCGGCACTGGTCCTGCTGATCAACTCCGAGACCACACAGGCCCTCGGGATCCGCGGCCCGGGCCGCCGGGAGGAGCCCTAGCGGGCCGGGGCGGGCGAGCGTGCCGGGCTGGTGGAGGGACCGGTGGACCGACCGGTGGGCGGCCTCGTCGCGCGAGTCGGGCCGGTCAAGGGGCGGGCCCAGTCCCCGGCGGGTTGCGCCTTCGGATTCGGGCCCGTTTCCACTGAGGGGCGCCGCCGCGACCGTACGACCGGCTCCCGCCGTCGGCGAGGGGCCCGAGGGCCTGCTACTCCTCCACGAGCAGCTTCTCCCGGAGCTGGGCCAGCGTCCGGGCCAGCAGACGGGAGACGTGCATCTGCGAGATGCCGACCTCCTGCGCGATCTGCGACTGGGTCATGTTCCCGAAGAACCGGAGGAGAAGGATGCGCTTCTCTCGCGGCGGCAGGTCTTCGAGCAGTGGTTTGAGGGACTCGCGGTACTCGACCCCCTCCAGCGCCTCGTCCTCCGCGCCGAGCGTGTCGGCCACCGCGGGAGACTCGTCGTCGGTGTCGGGGACGTCCAGGGAGAGCGTGGAGTAGGCGTTGGCCGATTCCAGCCCCTCCAGGACCTCCTCCTCCGAGATCGCCAGCTTCTCGGCCAGCTCGTGCACGGTGGGGGAGCGGCCGTGCTGCTGCGACAGCTCCGCCGTGGCCGTGGTGAGCGCGAGCCGCAGCTCCTGCAGCCGCCGTGGGACGCGCACCGCCCAGCCCTTGTCCCGGAAGTGCCGCTTGATCTCGCCGACGACCGTGGGCGTTGCGTACGTCGAGAACTCCACCCCGCGCTCCGGGTCGAACCGGTCCACGGACTTGATCAGGCCGATGGTCGCGACCTGGGTGAGGTCGTCGAGCGGCTCGCCGCGATTGCGGAACCGGCGCGCGAGGTGCTCGACGAGCGGCAGGTGCATCCGGACCAGCCGGTTGCGCAGCTCCGCGTACTCGGGACTGCCGTCCTTGAGCCCGCGCAGCTCGACGAACATGGCGCGCGCCCCGCTGCGGTCCTGAGGATCGTGCTGCGTGCCGGAAACGCCCTGGGCGCCCGGCGCGTCGTCCCCGGAGTATCGCTCGTGCTCGCTCATCGTCCCGCCCGTAGTCTTTCCCCGAGCCCTGGCCTCCGCCCGGACCGGGGATGCGACCCCGGCTCGTCCCGCCGAAGGCGCGCTCTGCATGGCACCGTCCCGGTCGGCCTGCTCGGAGTGGTCCTCCGGATGCGGCCTGGCCTGTTCGGGGATGCCGTCGATGCCGTCCGCCGTGCGCCGAGATCCGCTCGGGGCGACCTCGCCCGCGGCGGGCAGCTCCCGTGTGCCGCGCTCCTCGTCCCGCATCGGCCCGTCCCCGTTCCTCACGCCGGCCCGGGTCCCGCGCCGCGCTGTTTGTACAGGCTGATCGACACGGTCTTGTCCTCGTCGACGGCCGACGAGACCTTGCCCGCCAGGGCCGACAGCACGGTCCAGGCGAAGGTGTCCCGCGAGGGCGCGTGCCCGTCCGTGGTCGGCGCCGACACCGTGACCTCCAGCGAGTCGTCGACGAGGCGGAAGACACAGCTGAGCACCGAGCCGGGCACGGCCTGCTGGAGCAGGATCGCGCATGCCTCGTCCACCGCGATGCGCAAGTCCTCGATCTCGTCCAGGGTGAAGTCCAAGCGGGCGGCGAGTCCGGCCGTGGCCGTCCGCAGCACCGACAGGTAGGCACCCGCAGCCGGCAGCCGGACTTCCACGAAGTCCTGGGTCGCGGGCTCGCCTGCGATCTGGGACACCCTCACCTCCAAGGTGGTACAAGCTTTACAGGGCCGAGGGTCGCCCCCCGGGATAACGCGATTCCTGGTTCAGCGGTGACGCTATCGCGCTCGGAACGTTCTGTCCCCGCGACCCCAACCCCCTGGCGTCACTCACAGTAAAACCGTGAATACGCTCCGTGTCTAGGGGTCTGCGGGCCCAAATGGGAAGAGCGCGCGCCGGGTTGACGTACCCAGACGTCAGACGGCCGAATCGTCCGAACTGGTCGTCGACATGCAGTGTCACACGAGGACGTGGTCGACGAAGCACCATCGCCAGTCCTCGCCCGGCTCGAAGGTCCGCATCACCGGGTGACCGGACCGCTCGTGGTGCCCCGTCGCGTGTCTCCCCGGCGACGAGTCGCAGCAGCCGACGTGGCCACAGCTCAGGCAGAGCCGCAGTTGCACCGGATGCGTGCCCTGTGCGAGACACTCCGGGCAGGTCTCGTTCTGGGGTCTCGGCTCCGGGTGCGGCAGCGCGTCGGCGTGCGTGCACTGTTTCATGATTGCCAGATTACGACGGGTGTGCGGTTGGCCGCGCGGAAAACGAGGGCGGGGCGAGGACATGGACGTGATGCCGCTGCTGTTGCTGGTGGCGGGCAGTGCGGCGGTGGCCGGGGCGGCCCGGCGCACCGCGGTGCCGGCACCGCTGCTGCTGGTCGCGGTCGGCCTGGCGGTCTCGTACGTACCGGGGGTGCCCGGCTACACCCTCGACCCCGAGGTGGTTCTTCCGCTCCTGCTGCCCCCGCTGCTGTACACCTCGGCGAGCGACAGTTCGTACCTCGACCTGCGGGCGCAGCTGCGGCCCGTGGCGCTGCTCTCGGTCGGGTACGTGCTGTTCGCGACCTTCGTCGTCGGCTGGGCGGTCTATCTGATCGTGCCCGGGATACCCCTGACCGCCGCCCTGGTGCTGGGCGCGGTGGTGGCGCCGCCGGACGCGGTCGCCGCGACGGCGGTCGCGCGCCGGGTCGGACTGCCCGCCCGGATCACCACGATCCTCCAGGGCGAGTCCCTGCTGAACGACGCCACCGCGATCACCGCGTACCGGGTGGCCCTCGCGGCGGCCGTCGGCGAGGGCGCCACCTGGCTCGGCGGGATCGGCGAGTTCCTGCTCGCGGCCGTCGGCGGCGTCGGCATCGGGCTGGTACTGATGGCGCCGCTCCACTGGCTGCGCACCCATCTGAAGGAACCCCTGCTCCAGAACACGCTCTCCCTGCTGATCCCGTTCGTCGCTTACAGCGTCGCCGAGCAGGTGCACGCCTCCGGGGTGCTCGCGGTCGTGGTCGTCGCGCTCTATCTGGGACACCGCGCGTGGGAGGTCGACTTCGCCACCCGGCTCCAGGAGGACGCGGTCTGGCGGATGGTCGCCTTCGTACTGGAGTCGGCGGTCTTCGCCCTGATCGGACTGCAACTGCCGGTCGTCCTGCGGGGGCTCGGGGAGCACGAGGGCGTCGCGGCCGCGGCGTACGCGGCCGTCCTCTTCGTGGTGGTGGTCGCCACCCGGTTCGTGTGGGTGTATCCGGCGGCGTTCCTGCCGCGGCTGCTGTCCGCGCGGGTCAGGGAGCGCGAGCAGAACCCCACCTGGCGGGGCGCGATGGTCACGGCGTGGGCCGGGATGCGCGGCGTGGTGTCGCTGGCCATCGCCTTCTCGATCCCGCTCACCGTGCACGGCGGACACCCCTTCCCGCAGCGCAACCTGATCCTCTTCCTGACCTTCACGACGGTCATCGGGACGCTCGTGGTGCAGGGGCTGTCGCTGCCTCCGCTGATCCGGCTGCTGGACTTCCCCGGCCGGGACCCGCAGACCGAGACCCTGGCCGAGGCCAACGCCCAGGCGCAGGCGTCCCGGGCCGCGGAGGTCCGCCTCGGCGAACTGCTCTCCGACGAGCGCAACGCCCTGCCGCCGCCGCTCGCCGACCGCCTCCGCGCCGTCCTGGAACGCCGCCGCAACGCCGTCTGGGAACGGCTCGGCGCGGTGAACCCGGTGACCGGGGAGAGCGTCGACGACACCTACCGCCGGCTCTCCCGGGAGATGATCAGCGCCGAACGCGATGTGTTCGTACGGCTGCGGGACGGCCGCTACATCGACGACGAGATGCTGCGCACGCTGCTGCGCCGACTGGACCTGGAGGAGGCGGCGGCGTACCGGGAGGCGGGCTAGTCCCAAGGCCGTGAAGTTATGGGTCTGGCGGGGTTGTCCAGGGGGTCGTAGGTGGTGGTTTCGCCGGACGTGGGGAGCGGAGCCCCGGTAGAACTGGCAGTCGACCAAGACAAGCCGTTCACAAAGACCGGAGGCTCCGCTGTCCGGACAGTGTGCCATCACGCGTGTCGTCACGGTGGCCGGAGGGCGGTTTGCGCCCGGTCATCTCGGTGAACTCACCCAGCTTGTTCCCTTCGAGATGGTCGACGAGGCGCTGAGCGCGACCAGGGCCGTGCAGTCGCGGCTGCGGGATCTGCCCTCCCGGGTCGTGGTGTATCTGGTCCTGGCCGCGTGCCTGTTCCCGGAGACGGGACACCTCGGAGTGTGGCGCAAGCTCACCGGGGCACTGGTCGGCCTGCCGGTGGTCGCGCCGACGGCGAGCGCGCTGGCCCAGGCCCGCCGGCGTGTGGGCAGCAAACCGCTGCGATGGCTGTTCGACCTGCTGCGGGGCCCGGCCGCAACCCGGCACGGGCCGGGGATCCGCTGACGCGACCTGCTGGTGGTCGCGCTCGACGGCACCACCCTGACGGTCCCCGACACCCCCGCCGTGCTGAGCAGGTTCACCAAGCAGGCGGGCAATCACGGTGGGACCGGATATCCGCAGGTCCGTCTGCTCGCGCTGGTCACCTGCGGCACCGCACCCTCATCGACGCGGTATTCGGCCCGGCCACCGCGGGCGAGACCACCTATGCCCCGCGTCTTCTGCCCAGCCTGCGGCCCGGGATGATCCTGCCGGCCGACCGCAACTTCGGCGCTCAAAGGCTCCTGGCCGACGTCGCGGCCACCGGTGCCGAGGTCCTGGTCCGGCTCAAGAACGGCCGCCGGATGCCAGTCCTGGCCCGCTTCCCCGACGGTTCCTGCCTGTCGGCACTGGGTTCTCTGCGTGTGCGTGTCATCGACTGCGAGATCACCATCACCACCGCTGCCGGGAAACACACCGGCCTCTACCGGCTGGCCACCACCCTGCTCGACCACCACCGACACCCGGCAGCCGAGCTGGCCACCCTCTACCACCAGCGCTGGGAGATCGAGACTGCCTACCTGGAACTGAAGTCGACCATCCTCGGCGGCCGGGTTCTGCGGGCCCGCACTCCCGAGGGCATCGACCAGGAGATATACGCCCTGCTGGTGGTATACCAGCTGCTGCGGACAGCCATGGCCGACGCCACCAGCACCCGACCCGGCACCGACCCGGACCGGGTCGGCTTCTCCATCGCCTGGCAGGCCGCCCGCGACCAGGTCGTCCTGGCCGCGGGCGTCATCGCCGATACCGTCATCGACCCGGCCGGCACCATCGGCCGCCACGTCCTGGCCGGCCTGCTGCCCGAGCGGCGCCTACGGGTCAGCCCCCGCATCGTCCAACGCGCCATCTCCAAGTACCAGGCACGAGGACCCCGCATCGACCGCACCAGCTACAAAGCCACCACCAGCATCGAAATCCTTGCGGCCACAAGCCCTTGACGCCACGCCCCAGCCGCAAACTTCACGGCCTTGGGGCTAGCCCGCGGCCGCCGAGGACCGTCGGGGCGGCTCGGCAGCGTTCCTAAGGGCCGCGCGGAAGGCGTGACCGGCCAGTATGCGGCCGTTGGCAGGTCGGCCCCCGTCCTGGCCCGGCCGCGGTGGGGTCCCTACGGTTCGGGGAAGGGCCGGCCCGTGACCACGGCCGCGACGGTCGTACCGGGCGGGAAGGCGCCCTCTTCCGTCAGGACGAGGAGTCCGTAGAGCAACTTGGCGACATAGAGACGTTCCACGGGCAGGCCGTGGCGCTGTTCGAAGTCCTCGGCGAAGGAGTCGAGTTCGGGACTGGTGCGGGCGTACCCGCCGCAGTGGAACCGGTCGTCGAGCGACCAGGAGCCGCGGCGGGCGCCGAAGGCATCCTCCTGGAGGGCGCGCACCTCGGCGGGCAGGAACCCGCCTCTGAGGACCGGTATGCCCAGGGCGCGCTGTCCGGGTGCGAGTCCGGCGGCGAGCCCGGCCAGCGTGCCGCCGGTGCCGCAGGCGACCGCGACGACGTCGGCGTGCCCGCGCAGTTCCTCCCCCAGGGCCCGGCAGCCGCGCACGGCCTCGGCGTTGCTGCCGCCCTCGGGGACGACGTACGCGTCCTCGGCGCCCGTCGCGTGCAGCAGGGTGCCCAGGGTCCGCGGGTCGGTCTTCCCGCGGTACGTCGATCTGTCGACGAAGTGCAGACGCATGCCGTCGGCCGCGCACCGGGCCAGGGAGGGGTTGAGGGGACGGTCGGCCAGTTCGTCGCCGCGGACCACGCCGACCGTGGGGAGACCGAGCAGGCGGCCCGCGGCGGCCGTGGCCCGCAGGTGGTTGGAGTAGGCGCCGCCGAAGGTGACGATCGTCCGCCCCTTCGCCGCGAGCAGATTCGGTGCCAGCTTGCGCCATTTGTTGCCGGTCAGCTCCGGGTGGATCAGGTCGTCGCGCTTGAGCAGCAGCCGGACACCGTGCCGGGCGAACCGGTGGTCACCGACGGCCTCGGTGGGCGACGGGAGACGGACGGCGAGAGGCACACGACTGACCATCACACCATTGTCACCGGGCGCCGGACACCAGCCCCGGAGGGACGCGGTGGAACGCGCAGGCACATGGTGGAACGCGCAGGCACGTGGCGGAAGGCGCAGGCACATGGTGGAACGCGGCGGGCGGGGGCGGGGGCGGGACCGGGGAGCCGGGTGCCGGGATCCGGGGCGGCCCCGCCGGCCGGTCCTTCAGGCGTTCCGGGCGGTCAGTCCTTCAGGCGTTCCTTGACGCGTTTTCGCAGCCAGCTCATGGTGAAGCCGCGGGGGTCCACCTTGCCCGGCTGCCACTCCAGATGACCGATGACCGAACGTTCCGTCCAGCCGTGGTGGCGGCAGATCGCCGCGGACACCTTCTCGATCGCCGCCAGCTGGGCCGCGGGCCACGGGTCCTTCCCGTCGCCGAGGTTCTCGCACTCGAAGCCGTAGAAGTGGCGGTTGCCGTCGGTGTTGGCCTCGTTGTCGGCCGGCGGCGACTTCTCGGCGATCACCGCGCGGAGCACGTCGTCGTCGCCGAGCCCCGCGTGGTTGGCGCGACCGTAGCCGACGAGATGGACCCGGCCGTCCTTGGTGATCACGGCGTGGCACAGCGGGCCCGGCAGTTCGGCGTGGCCGTCCCGGCAGATCTCCACGGTCAGGTCGCTGCCCCGGGTCACCGTGTGGTGGATCATCACCCCGTGGACGGGCCCCCACGGCCCCTTGTGGTTGCGATTGTGATGTTTCCAGTCGCCGACTTCGACGACCGTGACACCCTCTGCCCTCAGGGTGTCCCGAAAACGGGTCGCGGACATGGGTGAGGCCATGGACGCCTCCTTCGCACCGGGCCTACAGTCACTTGTTGCGACCGATCGATTACGGTAAGTTTTAGTGAAATCAGACGTCTTGGCTACTTCGTTCGGGTGGTGTGCGAGCCGATCCGGACACCCTTCACGCCGGGCGCCGCCCGGCGTGAAAGAGCCCTCTTTCTGCCCACTAATGCGATGATCCATTCCCGCTCTTTCGGGTAATGGTGCAGCAACGTTCCGTGCTGGAAGGCTGATCGCGAGCAAGGCCGATGCCCGGCGCAGTTCGGTGCCGGTGCAGACTGGGAGGGCAATTCTCTATGTCGGTAGGCGAAGAGGTCCGCACGGATCAAGGCAGGCCGCAGCAGTCTCTGGACACGGCGGCAGCGCGGAACCTGGCCACCACCACCAAGTCCGCGCCCCAGATGCAGGAGATCAGCTCCCGCTGGCTGCTGCGGACACTTCCCTGGGTGAACGTGCAGGGTGGCACGTACCGAGTGAACCGTCGGCTGACGTACGCGGTCGGAGACGGCCGCGTCACCTTTGTGAAGACCGGCGACCGCGTCGAGGTGATCCCCGCCGAACTGGGCGAACTGCCGGCCCTGCGGGCGTACGAGGATGGTGACGTCCTCTCCGAACTGGCCCAGCGCTGCCGCCAGCGTGACTTCGCCCCCGGCGAGGTGATCGCCTCGTTCGGCAGCCAGACCGACGAGGTGTACCTGCTGGCGCACGGCAGGGTGGAGAAGCTGGGGACGGGCCCGTACGGCGACGACGCGGTCCTCGGAGTCCTCGCCGACGGTGCCTACTTCGGCGACCAGGCGCTGCTCGACCCGGACGCCATCTGGGAGTACACGGCCCGCGCGGGCACGACGTGCACCGTGCTGATCCTGTCCCGTCAGGACTTCGAGCAGGTCGCGGAGCGCTCGGACTCCCTGCGCGAGCACCTGCGGCAGCTGCGCGCGATCCCCGCCCAGCGCACCAACAAGTACGGCGAGAAGGCGGTCGACCTCGCGGCGGGCCACAGCGGCGAGCCGGACATCCCGCACACCTTCGTCGACTACGAGGCGAAGCCCCGCGAGTACGAGCTGAGCATCGCCCAGACCGTGCTGCGCATCCACACGCGCGTGGCCGACCTGTACAACCAGCCGATGAACCAGACCGAGCAGCAGTTGCGGCTCACCGTGGAGGCGCTGAAGGAGCGCCAGGAGCACGAGCTGGTCAACAACCGCGAGTTCGGCCTGCTGCACAACTGCGAGTACGACCAGCGGATCCAGCCGCACGACGGCGTTCCCGGCCCGGACGACATGGACGAACTGCTCAGCCGGCGGCGCGGCACCAAACTGTTCCTCGCCCACCCGCGCGCGATCTCCGCGTTCGGCCGCGAGCTGAACAAGCGAGGGCTCGTCCCGGAGACCGTCGACATCGGCGGCAACCGCATCCCGACCTGGCGCGGAGTACCGATCTACCCGTCCAACAAGATCCCGATCAGCGAGGCGCGGACGACCTCGATCATCGCCATGCGTACCGGAGAGGACGACCAGGGAGTCATCGGCCTGAGGCAGTCCGGTATCCCGGACGAGATCGAGCCGAGCCTGTCCGTCCGCTTCATGGGCATCAACGAGCAGGCCATCATCAACTACCTGGTGACGGCCTACTACTCGGCGGCGATCCTGGTGCCGGACGCGCTCGGCGTCATGGAGAACGTCGAGATCGGCCGGTGGAGGTGACGTTTCCGCACTTCGCGGCCGTGTTCCCGCCCACCCGGGCGGGTACACCCTCGGGATACCAGCCCAGCCGGGGTGGCACCGCCACCGTCCGCGGACTTCGCGAGGGGGAGTCATGGCCGAGTTCATGACGGAGACGAAGCAGTGCCCTGCCGGGGCACCCCTGGCCGGTGACCCGCCGGCGCCGGCGGACCGGCCACGGCCCGCCCGGGAGGGCGGGCCCCCGCCCGACGGACACGAGGCCACGGCCGTCCTGGACCGGGCCCGGGGGGAGGTCGACCCCGAACTGCGGGCCGCCGTCGAGTCGCTGCCCGGTGCCATGCGCCGGATCGCGCGCTACCACTTCGGCTGGGAGCACGCGGACGGCACGCCGACGGCGGGCAACGCGGGCAAGGCGATCCGGCCCGCGCTCGTCCTCACCGCGGCCTCGGCACTCGGCGGATCCGGGGCGCGGACGGCGGCCCTGCGGGCCGCTGCCGCGGTGGAGCTGGTGCACAACTTCACCCTGCTGCACGACGACGTGATGGACCGGGACACCTCACGCAGGCACCGGCCCACGGCCTGGACCGTGTTCGGCGTCCCTGACGCGATCCTCGCCGGGGACGCGTTGCAGGCGCTGGCCCTGCGGCTGCTCGCCGTGGACCCGCACCCCGCGTCCCGGGCCGCCGCCGCCCGGCTCGCCGACTGCGTCGTCGAGCTGTGCGAGGGCCAGCACGCGGACACGGCGATGGAGGAGCGCGCCCCCGACGAGGTCCGCCTCGACGACGTGCTCGTCATGGCCGAGGCCAAGACCGGCGCGCTGATCGGCTGCGCCTGTGCCCTCGGCGGGCTCTACGCGGGCGCGGACGACGAAGCGGTCGCGGCGCTGGACGCGTTCGGACGCCAGGCCGGGCTCGCCTTCCAGCTGATCGACGACGTCATCGGGATATGGGGTGACCCGGAGCGCACCGGCAAACCGGCCGGTGCCGACCTCGCCGTCCGCAAGAAGTCGCTGCCGGTCGTCGCGGCCCTGACCTCCGGCACACCGGCGGCGGCCGAACTGGCCGAGCTGTACGGACGGCCGTACGACGAGAAGGACCTGGAGCGGACGGCGCAGGCCGTGGAGCGCGCGGGCGGCCGGGACTGGGCCCAGGTGCAGGCGGCCGACCGGATGTCACGGGCGATGCAGGAACTGGTCCGCGCGGTGCCCGATCCGGAGGCGGCCGGGGGCCTGCTCGCACTGGCCGAGTTCGTCACCCGGCGCAGCAGCTGAGCGCACCGCCCGCCTGCGGAAGGGCCCCGGGGCCATCACCAGGACGTGCGGCTCCTGACCCCGTACGTACCCGACGGCTCCGGCCCGGCCGGTCCCGCGCACTCCGCGGTGCGCGGGACCCGTCGACTCCCGTCGCGCCCGGCCCGACGGGCCCCCGACCCGCACCGCCACAGCAGGCGCCGGTCCCGGGCCCGTCCTACGCTGTCGCCATGGACAGCGAGGAACACGCCTGTCCCGTCTGCGGACAGCCCGTCGAAACAGTCGTCAAGCGACACAAGACCCTGGGCGCCTGGGTTCCCGTCTGGGGCCCCGGCCCGTGCCGCAACCCCCGCTGCGCGGCCTGCGCCGGCCCCGCCGCCGAACGGTCCCCCCGCGGGCCCCGGGAGACCCGCGCGAAGCGGCACTGAGCGGCACTGACCCTGTCCCCGCCGGGGCCGGCACCGTCCGCGAGCACGGGCGGTGCGGCCGAGGTCGTAGCGTGACCCCATGCCGAAACTCCCGTACATCCTCCACATCACGGAACGTGCCCTGTGGGACGCGGCCCGCGGGCGCGGCACGTATGAGATGTCCACCCGTGGCCGCACGCTGCGCGAGGTGGGCTTCGTCCACTTCTCCTCGCGCGCCCAACTCCCGCGCGTGGCGGCCTTCCTGTACGGCTCGTACGACTGTCCCGAGGACCTGGTGGTCCTGGTCGTGGACCCGGCGCTCCTCGGCGTACCCGTGCGGTGGGAGGCGGTGGAGCCGGACGGCGAGGAGTTCCCGCACGTCTACGGGCCGGTGCCGGTCGACGCGGTGGTGGACGTGGAGCCCTGGGGGTGACGTCGCCGGGGGGCGCCGGGCATGGCGCTTCGCGATGGCGCTGTGGGCGCTGGCCGTGGTCGGCGGGGGAGGACTCACACTGTGGCTCCAGGCCGGGACCGGCCCCCGGGAGCCCTACGTCTGGGAGCGGACCCGGACCACGCCCGCACCGCCGCCCGTGGCGGACGGGGACGACGACGGGTGCCCGCGCAGGCCCACCGCCGTACCGTCGGCTCCGCCGGCCGCACCACCGAGCCTGCCCTCCGCCCTGCCCAGTGGACCGGACATCATGGTCTGCGCGTACGCGAGCCTGTCTCATCGCTGACCCCCGGCGCCGGACCGCCCGTCTCCGGATCCCGCCGGGTCAGGCAGTACGGGCCGCCCGCCGGGTCGCGCAGCACCGTCCAGCGCGGGCCGTGGGCCACGACGGCGGCGCCGAGCACCTCGTGGCGCGCCAGGACAGCGGCGACGTCCGCGCAGGCCAGGTCGGGATGGGCGGTGGCGGGCCGCTCGTCCCGGAGCCGCTGGAGCAGAATCCGGACGGGCAGCCCCGGCGGCGGGCGCAGCACCCGGAACTCGGGAAGCGAGCCGGTCAGCGGCTCCCAGCCGGTCAGCCCGGCCCAGAAGGCGCACTCGGCGTCGTAGGCGGACGGCGGGATGTCCAGGCACACCTGGTCCAGTCGGCTGCCGTCCACCACCGCGGGCCGGACCGCCTCCCCGTGCCAGGGCACGGCACAGAACGACAGCCCGGCCGGTGAGCGCAGCACGCACCACCCCGCGTGCTCGGCGACCGGGACCGCACCGAGGTCCCGGGCGGACGCCACGAACGCCCCGACATCCTCCACCGAGAAATCGAGATGCGCACCGCCCGCCCCCGCCCCGACACCCTGCACCTTCACGCAGGCGTCGCCGTCGGAGGGCAGCAGGGTCACGAACTCGTCGCGGGCACCGCGGAATTCCGAGAGCCCGGTACCGGTGACGGCCGTCCAGAAGTCACGGGCCGCGCCGACCCGGTCGGCGGGCCGGTCGACGAAGGCATAGGTCCAGCGGATGCTCATGCGCCGATCGTAGGCGGCCGGGCCGGGCCGCCCCGGGAAACAGAGAACCGCACCCGGCCCAGCAGGACACCGTGGTCGGCGCCCCGGGGGACCGGGTGCGGCGGGGAGACCCTGTGATCGAGGAGAGCGCAGGGCAGAAGGCACTCGGGAAGATCAGGCCTTCTTCGTCTCCCAGAAGATCTTGTCGATCTGGGCGATGTAGTCCAGCGCCTTCTGGCCCGTCGCCGGGTCCTTGGACGCCTTGGCGGCCGAGAGGGCCTTCAGGGTGTCGTTGACCAGCTGGTGCAGCTCCGGGTACTTCTCGAAGTGCGGCGGCTTGAAGTAGTCGCTCCAGAGCACGGAGACGTGGTGCTTCGCCAGCTCGGCGCGCTGCTCCTTGATGACGGTGGCACGCGTCTGGAAGTGCGGGTCGTCGTTGCCGGCCATCTTTTCCTGGACGGCCTTCACCGACTCCGCCTCGATGCGGGCCTGGGCCGGGTCGTACACACCGCAGGGCAGGTCGCAGTGCGCGCTGACCTTGACCTTGGGGGCAAACAGGCGGGAAAGCATGGAGCATTCCTTCCTCGTGATCGTCTTCTCAGGTGGGACATTACTCCCTGAGAAGCGGGATTTCGCGAGTGCCCCCGTGGGCTTAGGACAAAAGTCCAGGGTCAGACTGGGACTGGTGGAGGAACGGACCGGGGAGGTGCCGGCGATGCCGGAGCTGTCGCAGGAGATCGAGCTGGGGAGGGCCGTGCCCTTCGGGCTGGCCGAGGTGTCGGGGCCGTCCATGGTGCCGACGCTGTACCACGGGGACTGGCTCGTGGTGCAGTACGGCGCCCGGATCAGGCCAGGGGACATCGTGGTCCTGCGGCATCCCTTCCAGCAGGATCTGCTCGTGGTCAAGCGTGCCGTGGAACGCCGCGAGGGCGGCTGGTGGGTGCTGGGGGACAACACGTACGCGGGTGGTGACAGCACCGACTACGGGGTCGTGCCCCAGGAGCTGGTCCTCGGCCGGGTCCGGCTGCGGCTGCGGCCGCGCAGGCCGGATCAGCGTTCGCCGCTGGCGCTGGTGGGCTGGGTGCTGTCCGCGGTCAGGCCGGTGCTCCCGGACCGGTCGGCCTCCAGGCGTTTGCGGGCCCGGTAGGCGGCCACGTTGGCGCGTGTGGCACAGCGGTCGGAACAGTAGCGCCGGGAGCGGTTGGTCGAGGTGTCCAGGTAGGCGTTGCGGCAGGGAGCGGCCTGGCACAGGCCCAGACGGTCCACGCCGTACTCGGTCAGGTGGAAGGCCAGGCCCATGGCGGCGGTCGCCGCGTAGCCCGCGGTGGCGTTCGACGGGTGGTCGGCGAGGTGCATGTGCCACAGCGGGCGGCCGTCATCGTCCCGGTGGTCGTGCCCGGAGATCTGCGGGCTGACCGGGAATTCCAGCAGCAGCGAGTTCAGCAGGTCGACCGCCAGCGTCTCGTCGCCCTGATCGGCGGCCTCGAAGACGGCACGCAACCGGGCCCGCACCGAGCGGAAGCGGGTGACGTCGGCGTCGGTCGCGCGACGGGCCGCCGACTGGTTGACGCCGAACAGACCGCGGACGGCCTCGACCGTGGTGAGCGAGTCCTTGCCCCGGAGCGGCTCCTCGCTGTTGACGAGGCGTACGGCGTAGTCCGAGTAATAGGCCAATTCCACTTGTAGTCCTTACGGTGGCGCTCTATGGTCGGGGATGCGATCCGGTAAGAGCCGATCGCACTTCCAGGGTATTACGGACCTTCGCAGTGGAGGGGTTGCGATGACGGACGCGCACGCGGTCACCACGGGTGCCGACTGGCGGGCCTGGCAGGAGAGCTGGGACCGGCAGCAGGAGTGGTACATGCCCGACCGCGAGGAACGCTTCACGATCATGCTCGACATGGTGGAGAGCTGCGTCGGCACCGCGCCGCGCGTGCTCGACCTCGCCTGCGGCACCGGCAGCATCACCGCCCGGCTGCTCAAGCGCTTCCCGCAGGCCGTCAGTACCGGTGTCGACCTCGACCCGGCGCTGCTCGCCATCGCCGAGGGCACCTTCGCGGGCGACGAGCGGGTCAGCCTCGTCACCGCCGACCTCAAGGACCCGCAGTGGCCCTCGCTGCTGCCGTACGACTCGTACGACGCGGTCCTGACCGCCACCGCCCTGCACTGGCTGCACAGCGACCCCCTCGCGGCCCTCTACGGTCGTGTCGCGGACCTCGTGCGCGACGGCGGTGTCTTCATGAACGCGGACCACATGATCGACGACACCACGCCCCGGATCAATGCCGCCGAGCGCGCCCAGCGGCACGCCCGCATGGATCAGGCCAAGAACGCCGGCGCCCTCGACTGGGCCGAGTGGTGGCAGCTGGCCGCGAACGACCCGGTCCTGGCCGGACCGACGGCCCGCCGTTACGAGATCTACGGCGAGCACGCCGAGGGCGACATGCCGCCGGTCGCGTGGCACACGCGCGTACTGCGCGAGAAGGGCTTCTCCGAGGCCCGCCCGGTGTGGTGCTCGCCCTCGGACACGCTGCTCCTCGCGCTCAAATAGCTCGGGACGGTATTGGGGGCGGGACGGGGTGGGGCGGGGCGGGGTGACGGGGCGGGGGCCTGCGGCTGCGCTTCCGGTGCGGGCCAGGACCTCCCCGGCCCGCACCCCGGGCGGTGCGGCGCGGGATTCCGGGCGGTGCGGCGCGGCAGGCCAGGCGGGTGCCGCGGCCCGTCCGCGGGGGGCCGCGCGGGCCGCGGGGGGCGCCGCGCCGGCGGGCGCGGCCGCCGCGGGGCGGGG
>NZ_JBHJUV010000045.1:0-79637 GCF_042268025.1 Streptomyces sp. NPDC056161 | reverse complement strand
GGCAGGCACTGCCCGGCCGCCGGGGCCGTCACAGGGCGCCCGCGTCCCGGGCCGTCCACAGCGTCGGGTACAGCGGGCGGAAGCCCAGTTCGCGCCGGATGCGGTCGGTGGACATCACCCCGTACCAGGGATCGGGGTCGGTCCGGGTGTGGGCCTCCTCGTGCAGGCCGACGCCGAGGATGCCGTGGATGTCCAGTGCGGTGACCGCGGTGTCGTCGGCGATGTTGTAGACGCGGCCGGTGACGCCGGGGGCGTACAGCAGCCGCGTCAGCCCCAGGGCGACGTCGGCCACGTGGACCAGGTGGAAGCGCTTGGCCGCGGGCCAGTCGGCGAGCCAGCCCACGGACCGGGCAAGATGCGGGTCGCCGTCGCCGTACACGAAGGCGAGGCGGCCCACCCGGACGTCGAGCGGGGCGAAGGCCGCGTCGGACAGCAGCGCGTGCTCGGCCGCCGCCTTGGACCGCGGGTAGGCGCCCCACAGGTCCCCGCCGGGCACGCTGTCGTCGTCCTCGACGTGCGGGCGGGCGCGTCCGGAGCCGTACACGAGGCCGGTGCTCACCTGCACGAAACGCCGTACGCCCGCGGCGACGGCGGCCCGGCCCAGCTCCAGGGCCGCGTCCCGGTTGACGGCCAGCGCCTCCTCCTCGGGTACGCCCCGGAAGGCGGCGGCGACATTGACGACGGCGTCGGCCCCGGCGACGGCCCCGCCCAGCGCGTCGGTGTCACGGAGGTCACCCACGGCGACCTCGGCGCCCAGGTCGGCGTAGGCGGCGGCGCGCTTCTCGTCCCGCACCAGGACCCGGACGCGCTCGTCGGGCCCGGCCTGCGCGAGCAGCCGGGGCACCAGGCCGCGGCCGACCTGTCCGGTGGCGCCGGTGACGAGTGTCAGCATGATCTGTTCCTCTCGGTTGGTGCCTCCACCCTGGGACGGACGGGCGACCACCGGGAGAGACCTCCCGATCAGAGGATCGGGAGGCCCTGGATAAGCCGGACGGACTGGGCCAGGCTGAAGGGGTGAACCGAGCCGAACTCGCCGACTTCCTGCGCCGCAGCCGTGCCCGGCTGGACCCGCGCGACGTGGGTCTGACCGCGGGCCCGCGGCGGCGTACGCCCGGCCTGCGCCGCGAGGAGGTGGCCTCCCTGGCGGGCATGTCCGTCGACTACTACGCGCGTCTGGAGCAGTCCCGCGGCCCGCGCCCGTCCCGCCCGATCCTGACCGCGCTGGCCCGGGCGCTGCGCCTGCGGGACGACGAACGCGACCACCTCTTCCATCTGGCGGGCGAGGAGCCGCCGCGCCGCGAGGCCGCGTCCGGGCACGTACGCCCCGGCCTGCTGCTGGTCCTGGACCGGCTGGACGACACCCCCGCTCTGGTGATCACGGACTGCGGTGAGGTCCTCGCCCAGAACGCGGCGTCGCGGGCGCTCTCCGGCGACCTGGCCGGCCGGCCGCCCGGCGAGCGCAACCTGATCCGCCGGTTCTTCCTGGAGCCGGCCGCCCGCCAGATGATCCCGGCACAGGACCGGGCGGAGCACGCGCGCCAGCACGTGGCCGGGCTGCGGGCGGTGGCGGCGGCCCGCCCCACGGACCCCGAACCGGCCGGGCTGGTCGCCGAACTGCGGGCGGCCAGTGAGGAGTTCGCCCGGCTGTGGGAACAGCACGAGGTCGCCGTGCGCCGCGCGACGACGAAACGGTTCCGGCATCCGCTGGTGGGTCTGCTGGAGATGGACTGCGAGGTGCTGCTCGACGACGAGCAGCACCATCACCTCGTCATCCACACGGCCCGTCCGGGCACCGAGTCCCACGAGCGGCTCCGGCTGCTGTGCGTGCTGGGCCTACAGGACATGACAGCGACCCGGCCCTGACCGTCCGGCCGGGTGCGGGCGGTGCCCGCGGTGTCTAGAACCCGAGCTTGCGCAGCTGCCTGGGGTCGCGCTGCCAGTCCTTGGCCACCTTCACATGCAGGTCGAGGAAGACCGGCGTGCCCAGCAGTGCCTCGATCTGTTTGCGGGACTTGATGCCCACGTCCTTCAGGCGCTGGCCCTTGGGGCCGATGACGATGCCCTTCTGGCTGGAGCGTTCGATGTAGAGGTTGGCGTGGATGTCCAGCAGCGGCCGGTCCGCGGGGCGGTCCTCGCGCGGGAGCATCTCCTCGACGACCACGGCGATGGAGTGCGGCAGCTCGTCCCGGACGCCCTCCAGCGCGGCCTCGCGGATCAGCTCGGCCACCATGACCTGCTCGGGCTCGTCCGTGAGGTCACCCTCGGGGTACAGTGCCGGGCCCTCGGGCAGCAGCGGGACCAGCAGGTCGGCGAGGAGTTCCACCTGTTTGTCGCCGACCGCCGACACCGGGACGATCTCCGCCCACTCGAAGCCCAGCTCCTTGCCCAGCGCGTCGATGGCGATCAGCTGCTCGGCGAGGGCCTTGGAGTCCACCAGGTCGGTCTTGGTGACGACGGCGACCTTCGGGGTCTTCCGGATACCGGCCAGTTCCTTCGCGATGAAGCGGTCGCCGGGACCGATCTTCTGGTCGGCGGGCAGGCAGAAGCCGATCACGTCCACCTCGGCCCAGGTGGTGCGGACCACGTCGTTCAGCCGCTCGCCCAGCAGCGTGCGCGGCTTGTGCAGGCCGGGGGTGTCGACCAGGATCAGCTGGGCGTCGGGGCGGTGCACGATGCCCCGTACCGTGTGCCGGGTGGTCTGCGGCCGGTTCGAGGTGATCGCCACCTTCTGCCCGACCAGCGCGTTCGTGAGGGTGGACTTGCCCGCGTTGGGCCGGCCCACGAAGCAGGCGAAGCCGGCGCGGTGTACGGCCTCGGCCGACTGCTCGGATGACTGGGTACGAACGCTCATGCCGCCCATTGTCCCTGATCCCGAACGCGGCTCGGTACGGCGGACGGCCGGTGCCGAAGTCCCGCCCCGGCCGCCGCGGGAGGCGGCCGGTACCGGAGTCCCGCCCGGACCGGCGAAGGAGGCGGCCGGCGTCGCGGTCCCCACCGGGTCCCCGCGGGAAGAGGCCGACATCACGGTCACGCGCGAGCCGCCGCGGGAAGTGGCCGGCATCGCCGACCCGGCGCGGGAGGCAGCCGGCGTCGCGGTCCCGCCGCGGGAAGCAGCCGGCTCGGCCGTCCCGCCGGGCCCACCGCACGCACCGGCGGGCGTCACGGCCGTACGCGGCCCGTCGTGGTCTCCGTCGGCGGTGACGGGCGTACGGGTACCGACGGGCAGCGGGCGCGGGACCGGCGTGCCCTGCGGGCCCGGACCAGGAGGGCGGCGCCCGCCACGGCCGCGGCACACACCACCGCCGCCACCAGCCACGGCAGGGCGAGGAACGGGGCGCTCGCCGACTGCCGGGTGCCGGTCGCGTGCGCCGTCAACGTGACCTTCCCCCAGTCGAACTGGGGCGCGTTCCGCCACGGCTCGGTGAGCCGGACCCGCTGACCAGGCAGCAGTTCGGCGGGCATCCCCGTCAGGTCGCGCGCCAGCAGCGTACGGCCGAACAGGCCCCGCGCCGTCAGCTCCACCTTCGGGTCGAGGGTCACGTTGCCGGTGTTGTGCAGCGTGTAGGAGACGGTCGCGGTGCTGTCGCCGAGACCGGGGACGAGCGGCTGACGGTGGCCGACGCGGACGTCCTCGACGGCGAGCGCGGGCACCGCGGGGCCGCTCACCCGCAGATAGACGCGGGCGCCGACCGCCCGCCGCACGCCGAGCGCCACCGATCCGGCGCCCGGATCGATCCGCTCGTCGATCGCCACGATCGCGCCCGGGTGGTCGCCCGGTTCGGCGTCGGCGGGGACGCGCAGGGTGAAGGGCACCTTGACGGTGCGGTGTCCGGGGACGGTGACCCGGGACTTCGTGGGCTTCGCCCAGGCGCCGACCCCCCGCATCCGCTCGTCGGCCGTCCGCACGGCGAAGCCGCCGTCCCGGGCGGTGTTGTAGGCGTCGGCCGCGTACAGCCGGAAGGTGAGGGGTTCGGCGGTCTTGTTGGCGACGGCCACCTCGTCGTCGATGGTCTGGCCGGGGTCGGCGGAGAGGTAGAAGTACGGGCGCGCGGCGGCTTCGGAGGCGACCGGCTGGACGGACCAGCTGCCGTTGTCGGCGGCCCGCGCGGGCGTGGCCGTGAGACCGAGGAGCAGGCAGCACAGGCTCAGCAGGAGGGCGTACGGCTTGCGCATGGGTGCGGACCCCCGCGGGCGTAGGTCGTGGCGGTCGGGCGGGTGCGGACCCCTCCGGGTGCGGACCCGGGTGGAGGGGCGCCCGGCCACCGGTGTCGGGTGCGGTCAGGTGAGGGTGAGCGTGAGGACGCCGGAGTACGCGCCCGGGGGCGTGAACGCCGGTACGTCCAGGGACAGCCCGGCGTCCACGGTGAACTCACCGCCGGTGAGGGTCCCGTCGGGGGTCTGCGCCAGCGTGGCCCCCGAGGCGCCCACGGTGCCCGGCGAACCGGCCGCGCAGGTGCTCGGGCTGCCCGCCTTGGTCGCGCAGGCGGGAGACCAGCTCAGCTTCCCGGCGGCGATCCGGCCGCCGGGACCGGTGAAGTCGGTGACCTTGCCGGTCAGGGACCAGCCCGCGGGCCCGCCGCGGAAGTCCTTGACGGTCACCGTCCGCAGGTCGCCCGTCGAGGCACCGCCCCGGCCGAAGTCGACCGCCGACAGCGCGACGTCGTCCCCGGCGTCCCCGGCCTGGGACATGGACAGCGTGCCCGCCTTGACGGTGGTGGTCAGCTTCTGGCTGCCGTCGGGGACGGGCGTGGTGCCGCCTACGACGTACGCCGCCGGTCCGGCACCCCGGTCGGCGTTCCAGGCGCTGCCCTCGTAGGCCACGATCCCGGTGGTGGCCGGGTCGTTGACGACCAGGGAACCGCTGAAGGAACCCTGGGCGTTCGCGGTCGCGGTCGCCGTGTCCGCGGTCTGCGCGGCCCCGGACCGCCCGGCCAGCGTGACGCTCGCGCCCGGCGTGAAGCCGCTGCCGCTCACGGTGACCGCGGCACCCGGGTCACCCGAGGCCGAACTCAGCGAGATGGCACGGGTGTTGGCGGGCGTGCCGGAGGTCGCCGTGACGGTCTCGGACACCGGGGCGGGCGGGTCGGTGACCGTGCAGGGCGTGTCCAGTTCGAGGATGTAGCTGGTGTGGATGTTGTAGTCGCCGGGCGACAGGGTGATCGCGCCGGGCGAGGTGACGGTGAACGTCCCGGTCATGGAGAACGACGGGAAAGCGCCCTTACCCGGCACGGGTACGTTCTTCTTCGGCCCCGCGACCGTGATGCTTCCGCTCTGTGCGCCGCCGAGGGTGACCTTCCCGGTCGGCGTCATGATGTCGGCCGGCAGGGCGAGGTCGGTGGGGTTGCCTGCGGCGGCCGTGACCACCGTGTAGGTCACGGTGACGGTGTCGCCGACCGCCGGACTCGTGTCGTCCACCGAGATGTTCGCGGTGGTGGTGCCGTCGATCGGCGGCAGGCCCGCGATGGCGGGCGGGATGCAGTGGGTGGCGAAGTCCACGTTGCTGCCCTCGGCGCCTGCCGGGCAGGCCAGGGCGCCGCCCGCGGTGACCGCGAGCGCGGTCGCGCCGAGCAGCGATGCCCAGCGCCACCGTGCGGATCTTCGGAGTGTCGAACCCATGGGCCCCCTCCTGAGGGTTGCGGGCGCAGCGGCTGGGCTGCGCCGCCAGGGGGCCATTGATGTGGAGGTAGCGTGAGAAGTCAATGGAGAAGCGGCAGGAAAACTGACAAGGTGTCAGCTTTCCTGCCGCGGCCTGCCCGTCGGGTCGTTCAGCGGGCTCAGTCGAACACGAACGGTCCCGGCGACTGCTTGCCGGTCGCCTTACAGGTGATGGTGATGCCGAAGACCGTCATCTGCAGCGAGCCGCCGTATGCCTCCAGGCTGTCGCCGGACGCCACGGTGCCGCTGAGCGGGCCGACGGAGACGGGGTCACCGGCGGCCATGGCGGGGTTCTTCTTGCCGCTGAACACCACCGTGCCGCCGCTCGCCTTGACCAGCGTGAGCTTGGACGTGATCGAGTCCGCCGACAGCGCGAGCGGTGCGGTGACCGCGGTGGACTTGAGGGTCATGGTCGCCGCGGTGCCGCTCTGCGTGGCGGTGAGCGTGGCCGCGCCGCCGCCGAAGGTCCCGCAGTCCGCGGTGAGCGTCGCCGACTGCGGGCTGACCGCCAGGGCGGTGGGCGCGAAGGCCAGTCCGGTGACCGCGAGGGCCCCGACCGCCAGTGCCGCACCAGTTGCTGTTCGCTTGCCTCTCATGGGGATCCGGCTCCCTTCCCGTTGCCTGGGAATGCCATGTGGGGATGGACGGGAGGTACGCGCCGACGGACGGCCCCGGACCAGGTGGGTGCGGGCACTCTGTGGGGGCCAGGATCTGACGGTCCGTCGGTTACTTGCGGTTCCATTGATGCGCGGGGCAACGGCGGCGGCAAGGTGGAAATCCGGCCGATTCGGCCAACCTCTCCGGAACCGCTTCGGAACCCCTCCGGAACCGCTTCGGAACCGCTTCGGAACCCCTCCGGAGGGTTTCCGGAACCGCGGCGGTCAGTCCGCCGACAAGGTCAGCCGCACGACCCCGTCGGCCCCGGCCACCAGCACGGGTGTGCCCGGTCCGCCGAGATCCCGTACGGCCGCCAGGTCCTCCGCGGACACGCCCTCCGCCTCGGTCACGACGGCCGCCGCCTCCAGCGACGTCGCCCCGGACGCCACCGCCATCGCCACCGCGGTCCGCAGGGCGCTGAGCCGCAGCGAGGCGAGGCCGACGGTCCCGGCGACATACGTACGGCCGGTCTCGTCGCGTACCGCCGCGCCCTCGGGCACGCCGTTGCGGGCCCGCGTGGAACGGGCCAGGGTGACGATCTTGCGGTCCTCGGGGTCGAGCCCGGTGCTGTCGGTCATGCCCCGAGCATACGAAGGCGCCCGCCGACCGGCCCGCGACGGGGTGTCCGCCCCGGGTGGGGACGACTCCTCGGGCACGGATTCTCAGCAGCAGTCGCCTCAGGAAGTCGCCTCAGGGGCCGATCGTCTCAGGAACAGCCGTGTCAGGGGCGGTCGTCTCAGGGCCGATCGTCTCAGGAACAGCCGTCTCAGGGGCGGTCGAGGCGGAGTCGGTCGGCTCGTGGCAGACCGGCCACGACGAGGTCGTACGAATCCTCGACGAGTTCCCGGACGAGCCGGTCCGGGAGTTCGCCGTCCACCGTGACGGTGTTCCAGTGCCGCTTGTTCAGATGCCAGCCCGGCACGATCAGACCCGGGTGGTCGGCACGCAGCCGGACCGCGTCCTCCGGGTCGCACTTGAGGCTGACCTTCAGGGGGCGGCCGTCCAGGCCGGTCAGCGCGAAGACCTTGCCCAGCACCTTGAAGACCGAGGTCTCCGGGTTGAACGGGAAGTCCTCCACCGACGCGTTGAAGGAGAGGCAGAACGAACGCAGCTCCCCGGGAGTCACTCGTCCTCCTTGACCGGCTCCTCCGCCGGGCTCACCGGCTCCACCAGCACGGTCACGATCTTGTTCCGGCGGCCGGCCGCGGCCTCCGCCGTCAGCCGCACCTCCCGGCCGTCCGGCAGCTCCACGGCGGCCGAGGCACCGGCGATCGGCACCCGGCCCAGTGCCTTCGCGAGCAGCCCGCCGACCGTCTCGACGTCCTCGTCGTCGTACTCCTCGATCCCGTACAACTCGCCGAGGTCGGTGATGTCCAGACGGGCCGTGACCCGGTAGCGGTCGTCGCCCAGCTCCTTCACGGGCGGCAGTTCGCGGTCGTACTCGTCGGTGATCTCGCCGACGATCTCCTCCAGGATGTCCTCGATGGTGACGATGCCGGCCGTGCCGCCGTACTCGTCGATGACGACCGCGACGTGGTTGCGCTCCTTCTGCATCTCCCGCAGCAGATCGCCGGCGTTCTTGGTGTCGGGCACGAAGACGGCGGGCCGCATGGCCGTGGACACCAGGTCGCTCTCCGCTTCACGGCTGATGTGCGTCTTGCGGACCAGGTCCTTCAGATACACGATCCCGACGATGTCGTCCTCGCTCTCACCGGTGACCGGTATGCGCGAGAAACCGGATCTGAGGGCCAGGGTGAGGGCCTGGCGGATGGTCTTGTACCGCTCGATGACGATCAGGTCGGTCCGCGGGACCATGACCTCCCGCACCAGGGTGTCGCCGAGTTCGAACACCGAGTGCACCATCCGGCGCTCGTCGTCCTCGATCAGCGATTCCTGCTCGGCCAGGTCGACCAGCGCGCGCAGCTCCGCCTCGGAGGCGAACGGGCCGCGGCGGAAGCCCTTGCCGGGGGTGAGCGCGTTGCCGATGAGGATGAGCAGCGACGGGATCGGGCCCATCACCCGGGCCAGCGGCACCAGTACGTAGGCCGCCGCGGTGGCCGTGTTGAGCGGGTGCTGGCGGCCGATGGTGCGCGGGGAGACACCGACGGCGACGTACGACACGAGGACCATGACGGCCACGGCGACGAGCAGGGCCTCGGCGGTGGAGCCGGGGAACTCCTCCAGGCAGGCGTAGGTCACCAGGGTCGCCGCGGCCATCTCGCAGGCCACCCGGACCAGCAGCGCGACGTTGAGGTAACGGGTGGGGTCGGCGGCCACCTGGGCGAGCTTGGCGCTGCCGCGGCGGCCGGACTTCACGGCCCCGTCGGCGCGGAAGCTGGACACGCGCGCGAGGCCCGCCTCCGCACAGGCGGCGAGCCAGGCGACGACGACCAGCGCGACCGCGCCGAGGACGATCTGGGCACTCATGGCGGCCCCGCCTAGGAGACCGTGGGCGCCGGGGACGGGCCGGTCAGGCCCTTCTCCGCACGCCAGCCGTCCACGATGGCCGCCTGGAGGCCGAACATCTCGGCCTTCTCGTCGGCCTCCTCGTGGTCGTAGCCGAGCAGGTGCAGCACTCCGTGGACGGTGAGCAGCTGGAGTTCCTCGTCCATGGAGTGCTGCGTCGGGGCCTCCGCCCCCTGCTTCGCTGCGACCTCCGGGCACAGCACGATGTCGCCGAGGAGTCCCTGCGGCGGCTCGTCCTCGTCCTTGCCGGGCGGTCGCAGCTCGTCCATCGGGAAGGACAGGACATCGGTCGGGCCCGGCAGGTCCATCCACTGGATGTGCAGCTGTTCCATGGCATCGGCGTCCACGACGATCACCGACAGCTCGGAGAGCGGGTGGATGCGCATCCGCGCGAGTGCGTAGCGGGCGATGTCGAGGATCGCCTGCTCGTCGACCTCGGTTCCGGACTCGTTGTTGACGTCGATCGACATGGTGCTGTGCTTGTCTACTTCCCCTTGTGCCCGGCCTTGCTCCGGCCGCCCTTGTGCGTGCCGTTCTCGGTGCCGTGCTTGCTGTCGTACTTCTCGTACGCGTCGACGATACGGCCCACCAGCTTGTGCCGTACGACATCGTGGGACGACAGCCGGGAGAAGTGGACATCGTCCACCCCGTCCAGGATGTCCTGGACCTGTCGCAGACCGGACTTGGTGCCGTTCGGCAGGTCCACCTGGGTCACGTCACCCGTGATCACGATCTTGGAGTCGAAGCCGAGCCGGGTGAGGAACATCTTCATCTGCTCGGGGCTGGTGTTCTGGGCCTCGTCCAGGATGATGAAGGCGTCATTGAGGGTCCTGCCCCGCATGTACGCCAGCGGCGCCACCTCGATGGTCCCCGCCGCCATCAGCCGCGGGATCGAATCCGGGTCGATCATGTCGTGCAGGGCGTCGTACAGCGGGCGCAGGTACGGGTCGATCTTCTCGTAGAGGGTGCCGGGCAGGAAGCCGAGGCGCTCGCCCGCCTCGACCGCGGGGCGGGTCAGGATGATGCGGTTGACCTGCTTGGACTGGAGCGCCTGGACGGCCTTGGCCATGGCGAGATACGTCTTGCCGGTACCTGCGGGGCCGATGCCGAAGACGATCGTGTGCTTGTCGATCGCGTCGACGTAGCGCTTCTGGTTGAGGGTCTTGGGGCGGATCGTGCGGCCACGCGAGGACAGGATGTTCTGCGTCAGCACCTGGGCCGGGGTCTCCTGGCCGTCGCTCTCCCCGTTCTCGCTCGCCTTGAGCATGGCGATCGAGCGTTCCACTGCGTCCTCCGTCATCGGCTGTCCGGTGCGGAGCACCAGCATCATCTCGTCGAACACGCGCTGGATGAGGGCGACTTCACCTGGGTCGCCGACCGCGCTGATCTCGTTGCCCC
Source organism: Streptomyces sp. NPDC056161 (assembly GCF_042268025.1). Lineage (NCBI taxonomy): Bacteria > Bacillati > Actinomycetota > Actinomycetes > Kitasatosporales > Streptomycetaceae > Streptomyces > Streptomyces sp. NPDC056161. The sequence continues at coordinate 69,461 of NZ_JBHJUV010000045.1, read as the reverse complement.
GGACGTGGATGTCGGCCGCCGGGAAGGCCGTCTCGATCACGCGCAGGAGGGAGTCGCCGGAACCCAGCACGGTGACCATCGGGTGCTGGGCGGGGACCGTGATCTGTGCTCTCGCCTGCTCCTGCGCGGGGCTGTGAGCTGTGGGTGTCTGAGTCATGGGCCGGCGCTTAAGGCCTGCGGTTCCTCCTCGTCACGGCCGCATAGCTGAGGGCGGCCTCGCGCTTCCAAGACTACGACGGGGCACCGACAACGCCGTAGGGCTTTTCATCGGGTGATATGGGACGGGGAGGGTGCGGACGGCTCAAGATGGGGTGCGCGGGGGCCGTCCGGCGTCTCGCGGAGTGGCGCGCGGGAGCCGTCCGGCGCCACGCGGAGTGGCGCCGGGGCCTTCCGGCATCACGCCGAGCGGCGCATGGGGCCGTCCGGCGTCACGCCGAGCGGCGCGCGGTTGTCGGACGGTGTCACGCCGAGCGGCCGAAGCCGATCGTGGGGACCGCGCGGCGGCGGGGCCACGGCCGGATCCGTTCCTCCGGCACCAGCCGCTCCAGGAACGCGTACCGCCGCAGGGCGGCCGGGTCCTGGCCGTCGACCGACTGCACCCGCCGCCACCAGGCCCCGATCTCCGCCCAGCCGGGGGCCGACAGGGAGCCGCCGAACTCCTGGACGGACAGCGCCGCGGTGAGTCCGGCGAAGGCCAGCCGGTCCGCCAGCGGCCAGCCGGCCAGGGTGCCGGTGACGAAACCCGCCACGAAGACGTCACCGGCGCCCGTCGGATCGAGGGCTTCCACGGCGATGGCGGGGACCTCGGCGGTCTCCGCGGTGCGCCGGTCGACCGCGTAGGCGCCTTCGGCACCGAGCGTGACCACGGCCAACGGTACGTGATCGGTCAGCGCGTGCGCCGCAGCCCGCGGGCAGGCGGCACCGGTGTAGCGCATCGCCTCCTCGGCGTTGGGCAGGAACGCCTCGCAGTGGTGCAGGTCGGCGAGCCCGGCCAGGTCCCAGGCGCCCGTGTCGTCCCACCCGACGTCCGCGAAGATGCGGGTGCCCTCGCGGGCGGCCTGGGCGATCCAGGGGGCGCTGATGCCGGGGGTCAGGGCCGCGACCGCGGCACGCGCGCGTGGCGGGCAGTCGGGGGCCGTTCCCTCGGGGGGCGGCTCGTGGCCGTGGGAGACCATGGTGCGTTCGTTCTCGTAGGCCATGGAGACGGTCACCGGGGAGTGCCAGTCGGGGACCGTGCGCGAGGCGGACAGGTCGATGCCCTCTCCCTGGGCGAGCGCGTCCCAGCAGTACTCGCCGTAGTGGTCGTCGCCGAAGGCCGCGGCGAGGGAGGTCCGCAGGCCGAGCCTGGCCAGCGCCGCGGCCATGTTGGCGACGCCGCCGGGACTGGATCCCATGCCGCGGGCCCAGGATTCCGTGCCGCGTACGGGGGCGGAGTCGAGTCCGGTGAAGATGATGTCCAGGAAGACGGTGCCGGTCAGGTAGACGTCCCAGGGCGGGTCGCCGGGCGCGCGCAGGGCGGCCAGCGGGTCGACGTGGACCTGCCCGTGCTGCGGCTGGGTGAGGTGCTCCGGTTCCTCTCGGGCCATCGCGTTGGACGCGGTCACGGTGTGCTCCCTGACGTGGTACGGATCAAGCCAGTGTGCACCCTTTTTCCGTGACGGGAGTCACTTTGGGCCACAGAAGTGCCCCTTGGTGTCCGTGGGAACGGGTCGGGCGCCGCCCGGGGGAACGGTCATCCCGGGCGAACCGGGCGGCGCGACTCGCGCCGCCTGCCGGTGCCGTCACCCGGCGCCGCCGCCCAATAGAGACTTCGCGATGGGGACCTCACTGACGGGGACCTCACTGACGGGGACCTCACCATCGGGGGACGGCCGGGGTGACCCACTCGGGATCGACGACTCGCATCGCCGCCGCGTCGTCGCGTTCCCTGAGCCGTCCGTCGTCGGCGGCCCACCGGCGGTGCAGGAACTCCAGCCGGTCGCGGTCGAGTTCGACGCCGAGGCCGGGCGCGTCCGGCACGGCGAGGCTGCCGCCGGTGAAGGTGAGGCGTTCGGTGAGGACGTCCTCCGACTGCCAGGGGTAGTGGGTGTCGCAGGCGTGGTGCAGGTCGGGGAGGGTGGCCGCCACGTGGGTCATCGCGGCCAGGCTGATCCCCAGATGGGTGTTGGAGTGCATGGAGACGCCGACGCCGAAGGTCCGGCAGACGGCGGCGAGTTGCTGGGTGTTGCGCAGTCCGCCCCAGTAGTGGTGGTCGGAGAGCACCACCTGGACGGCGCCCGCGGTGAACGCCTCCTGGATCTCGGCGAAGGTCGTCACGCACATGTTGGTGGCCAGTGGAAGCCCACCGTCCGGTCGCGGTCCGCCCTGGTCCGAGGCGCTTCCCACCGCCTCCTTCAGCCCCTCCGGATCCAGCTCCTTCCGCCCCTCCGACCCCTTCCGTCCTTCCGGACCCTTCGGTCCTTCCGGCTGCTTCAGCCCTTCCGGCCCTTTCATCCCTTTCAGTCCGGCGGCGACCTCGGCCATGGCGGGGGTGCCGAGCGCCGGGTCCTCCAGGTATTCGAGGACGTCGGCGAGTTCCTTCGCGACGGTGAGCGCGGTCGGGACGGACCAGGCGCCGTTGGGGTCGAGCCGCAGCGGGTGGCCGGGGAAGGTCCGGGCCAGGGCGCGCACGGCGGCGATCTCCTCGGCGGGCGGGAAGACGCCGCCCTTCAGCTTGAAGGAGGTGAAGCCGTACCGGTCCGTGAACTTCCGTGCCTGCTCGACGATCCCGGCCGGGTCGAGGGCCGCGCCCCAGTCGTCCCGCTCGTGGGGAACGCCCTCGGGGTGGTCGGCCCATTTGTAGAAGAGGTACGCGCTGTACTCGACGGCGTCGCGGACCTTGCCGCCGAGCAGCGCGTGCACGGGCAGGCCGAGCGCCTTGCCGAGGGCGTCGAGACAGGCGACCTCGAAGCCGGAGACGACGGACAGCCGGAGCTTGTCGGCGGTCTGGACGCCGCGCAGGCCGCCGACGTCGACGGCCTCGCTCACCCGGGAGGAGTCCACCGCGACCTCGTCCATGATGGTGAACAGGCTGTTGAGGTCGGACACCCGGCGTCCGGTCAGCCGACGCGCGAACGGCCTTGCCAGCTCCAGGTACTTGGTGTCCCCGTAGGTCTCGCCAATCCCCGTGACGCCGTCCGCGGTGATCACCTCGATGATCAGCCGGGGCGTGTACGGCTGGTGCACGCCCTGCGTGTTCAGCAGCGGCGGATCGGCTACGAGGATCGGGGTCAGCCGGGTCTCGGCGATGGTCAGGTCCCGGGTCACAGGGCGGCTCCCACGAGGTCGAGTCCGGTGGTCGGCCGGGTTCCCGGGTCGCCGGGGTGCCCCACCGTGCCCGTCTGGGTGGTCACCCGTGCTCATCTCCCCACGCGGCCGACATCCACATATGAAAACAGAGGTTAGGTACGCGAACAGCGGGCGTCAATGGTCACCAGGGCGCCACCCGCTCCGACCACTCCGACCACTCCGACCGCCACAACTGGTCACCGCCGTCACCGCGACCAGTCACCGCGACCGGTCACCCGGTCACCGCGTCACCGCGTCACCGCGACCGGTCACCGGCTCACCGGCTCACCGGCTCACCGGCTCACCGCGACCGGTCCCGGCTCTCTCACCTGCGCTTGGGAAGCGGCACGCGCAGCAAGTCGTACGCCACGGTCAGCTCCCCCTCGAAGCCCGCGGACCGGGCCTGCCGCTCGAAGAGATCCGGGTCCGGGTAGCGCTGGCTGAAGTGGGTGAGCACCAGCTGTCGTACCCCGGCGTCCCGGGCCGCGCGGCCGGCCTGCCCGGCGGTCAGGTGCCCGTGCTCCGCGGCCAGTCCGGCGTCCTCGTCCAGGAAGGTGGACTCGATGACGAGCAGGTCGCAGCCCTCGGCCAGCGCGTGCACCCCGTCGCACAGCCGGGTGTCCATGACGAACGCGAACCGCTGCCCGCGCCGCACCTCGCTGACGTCGTCGAGCGTCACTCCGCGCAGGACGCCCGCGCGTTGCAGCCGTCCGACGTCCGGTCCCGCGATCCCGTGCGCGGCGAGCCGTTCGGGCAGCATCCGGCGCCCGTCGGGCTCGACGAGGCGGTAGCCGTACGACTCGACGGGATGCGACAGCCTGCGGGCCTCAAGGCTGTAGGCGGGGGTCGCCGCGAGGGTGCCGTCGCGGTCCACCGGGGCCTCGGTCAGCTCGACGGTCTCCCGGTAGGCGGTGGCGTACCGCAGCCGGTCGAAGAAGCGCTGCCCGGAGCGCGGGTAGTGGGCGGTGATCTCGTGCGGCACCCGGTCCAGGTTGATCCGCTGGATCACCCCGGCCAGGCCCAGCGCGTGGTCCCCGTGGAAGTGGGTGACGCAGATCCGGTTCAGGTCGTGGGCGGCGACCCCGGCCCGCAGCATCTGGCGCTGGGTGCCCTCGCCGGGGTCGAAGAGGATCCCCTCCCCGTCCCACCGCAGCAGGTAGCCGTTGTGGTTGCGGTGCCGGGTGGGGACCTGGCTGGCGGTGCCGAGCACCACCAGTTCACGGACGGACACGGCGGTCTATCCGGGCGGCCACTGCATGCCGCGGCCGCCGAGGACGTGCGCGTGGGCGTGCCAGACCGTCTGGCCGGCGCCGCTGCCGGTGTTGAAGACGGTGCGGTAGCTCTCCAGCTTGTCCTCGTCGGCGACGGCCTTGCTCTCGCGCAGCACGTCCGCGGCGAGCGACGGGGCGGCCGAGGCCAGTTCGGCCGCGTCGCGGTAGTGCGCCTTGGGGATCACCAGGACGTGCGTGGGCGCCTGGGGGTTGATGTCCCGGAAGGCGAGCGTGGTCTCGGTCTCACGGACGATCGTCGCCGGGATCTGACCCGCGACGATCTTGCAGAACAGACAGTCGTCCCGCGGTGTTCCGTCCGCTTGTTCCCCTGCCATGCGTGTGCCTCCTCACGCCGGATGATCTGGTACGGGTGCATGGTAGCGAGGGCCGTCGACGCCGGGCCGCCGGGAACGGCGCCCGAGCCGCGCCGGCCGGTCAGCGGCGCCGTCGGGCCGGCCACGCGGTCTCCCGCGCTCCGCCGGACGCCGCGGCGGGCCCCCGCCGACCCGGCGGGGGCCGGGCCTCACGGCAGCTGTGGCGGCGTCTTGGCGGGGGTGGTCTCCAGGGCGGCCAGGGCCAGCGCCACCGCCTCGTCCAGCTGGGGGTCCCGGCCGGCCGCCCAGTCCTGCGGGCGCTGTACCACCTCCACGTCCGGGTCCACCCCGTGGTTCTCCACGCCCCACGCGTAACCCTCCAGCCAGAACGCGTACTTGGGCTGGGTGATCAGGGTGCCGTCGACCAGGCGGTAGCGGCTGTCGATGCCGATTACACCGCCCCAGGTGCGGGTGCCGACCACCGGGCCGATGCCGAGCGCCTTGATCGCCGCGTTGACGATGTCCCCGTCGGAGCCGGAGAACTCGTTGGCGACCGCGACGACGGGCCCGCGGGGCGCGTCCATCGGGTAGCTGATGGGCCGCAAGCCGCGCGGCACGTCCCAGCCGACGATCCGCCGGGCCAGCTTCTCCACGACGAGCTGCGAGGTGTGCCCGCCCCGGTTCTCCCGGACGTCCACCACCAGGCCCTCGCGGGCCACCTCGATCCGCAGGTCGCGGTGGATCTGCGCCCAGCCGGGCGCCTGCATGTCCGGCACGTGCAGATAGCCGAGCCGGCCGCCGGAGCGCTCGTGGACGTAGGCCCGCCGGTCGGCGACCCACGCGTGGTAGCGCAGCGGCTCCTCGTCGCCGAGCGGTACGACGACCGTGTGCCGCAGGTCGCCCCCGCCGGCCGGGGAGACGGTCAGCTCGACCGGCTGCCCGGCCGTGCCGACGAGCAGCGGGCCGGGACCGGTCACCGGGTCGACGGGCAGACCGCCCACCGCGACGATCGCGTCCCCGGCGCGCACCGCGGCGCCGGGCGCGGCCAGCGGGGAGCGGGCCCGCGGGTCCGAGGTCTCCGCGGGCAGGATCCGGTCGACGCGCCAACTGCCGTCCGGGTGCCGGGAGACGTCCGCGCCGAGCAGGCCCTGGCGGGCGCCGGCGCCGTAGCCGCCGCGCGGTGTGACGTAGGCGTGCGAGGTGCCGAGTTCGCCCTGCACCTCCCACAGCAGGTCGACCAGGTCGTCGTGGGTGGCGACCCGGGCGAGGACCGGGCGGTAGCGGTCGAGGACGCCGGCCCAGTCGACGCCGCCCAGGTCGGGCCGCCAGAACTGGTCGCGCATGATGCGGCCGGCCTCGTCGTACATCTGCCGCCACTCGGCCGCCGGGCGCACCGTCTGCCGCACCCGGCCGAGATCGACGGTGACGCTGGTGTCGCCGTCGTCGTCGTGGCCGGCCCGCCGGTCGCTGGGTACGACCCTGAGCCGGTCGTCGGTCCACAGCAGGACGCGTTTGCCGTCGCCGCTGACCTCGAAGTGGTCGGCGTCGGCGGCCAGGTGCTCGATGCGCTGCTGGACGAGGTCGTAGCGCTCCAGTTCGGTCTTCGGGTCCGGGTCGTCGGGTGTGGCCCGGGTGGCGCCGAGGACACCGCGCACCGGGTGGCGCAGCCACAGCACGCCGTCCTTGGCGGCGCGCAGGTTGGAGTAGCGGGCGGCCTCGACCGGGAAGGGGACGATCCGGTCGGCCAGTCCCTCCAGGTCGATACGGGTGGCCGGGGCGCCCTCGCTGTCGGGGGTCTCGTCCCGGTCGGGGGTCTCGAACGGCCGGCCGTGCCGCTGCGGCCCGAACGGGGAGGGCGTGGTCGCGGCCAGGGTGATCAGGTGCGGGCGGTCGCCGACGACGAAGGCCAGGTCGAAGACGTGCTCGTCGTAGACCGGGTCGAAGGACCGGTTGGACAGGAAGGCGAGGTGTTTGCCGTCGAGGGTGAAGGCGGGCGCGTAGTCCCGGAAGCGCAGCGGGGTCGCCTCGGTCACCGACAGGTCGGTGGTGTGGGCGAGGCGCAGCTGGGACAGGGGGTGCGGGCCGGGGTGGGACCAGGCGAGCCAGGCCGAGTCGGGTGAGAAGACCAGCCCGGACACGTCGCCGTCGGCGCTGCGGTCGACCTCGCGGATCTCGCCGGTCTCCCGCTCGACGAGCAGCAGCCGCCCGTCGTGCACGGCGACGGCGGCCCGGCTGCCGTCGGGTGCCATGGCCAGTTCCAGGACCCGGCCCAGCTGTCCCGCGGCGAGCCTGCGGGGGACGGCACCGGGCGTGATGCCGGTCGCGGGCGCGAACTCCAGGGCGTCCTCGCCCTCGGCGTCGGTCACCCACACCGCCCACTCCTCGCCGTCCGCGCGGAAACTGCGCGGCAGCCGGGCGCGCACGCCGGACTCCGCGGCGAGGGCGCGGGCGGGGCCGGAGCGGTGGGTGACCCAGTGCACGCCGCCGCGCACGCAGACCGTGCTGCCGCGCCCGGTGTGGTCGGGGGACGCGGCCCCGAGCCAGCGGGCGGCGTTCACCGGGTACGGCTGGAGGTCCAGGCCGGGCCCGCCCAGCCGGATGTCGAGCCGCCGCGGTTCGGCGCCCGCCAGGTCGTCGAGGAGCCACAGTTGACCGGCGCTGGAGTAGACGACCCGGGTGCCGTCGGAGGCGGCGTGGCGGGCGTAGAAACCGTCGAGGGGGGTGTGCCGGCGCAGCTCGGAGCCGTCGGCGAGGGAGGAGTACAGCGCGCCGGTGCCCTCGTGGTCGGAGAGGAAGGCGATCCGGTCCCCCACCCACAGCGGGTACTCGATGTTCCCGTCCAGGTCCTCGTGCAGCCGGACGAACTCCCCGCCGCCCGCCCGGTCGCCGTCCCGGTCGATCCACAGCTTGCCCGCCGTACCGCCCCGGTAGCGCTTCCACCAGGCGGCCTCGCGGCCCATCGGCGCGGACAGCAGGACGGTGGCCGGTCCGAACGCGACGTCGCCGACGGGCCCGTACGGCAGGGTGTCGGCGGGTCCGCCGTCCAGCGGCACGGCACGGGCCCAGCTGCGGCGCAGGCTCGGCTGGCCCTGGGTGCTGAGCGCCAGGACCCGCCCGTCGGGCGTCCAGCCGCGCACCTGGGTGCGCGCGCTACCCCAGTGCGTCAGCCGCCGCGCCGGTCCGCCGGCGGCGGGGGCGACATGCACCTCGGGGGCGCCGTCGCGGGTGGAGGTCCAGGCGACGGCGGTGCCGTCGGGCGAGATGCGCGGGTGGGTCACCGGTACGTTGTCGGCGCTGACCCGCCAGGCCCGGCCGCCGTCGAGCGGGGCGAGCCAGACGTCGTCCTCGGCGGTGAAGGCGACCAACTCGCCCCGGAGATGGGGAAAGCGCAGATACGAAGACCCTGGGGGGACGTCGGCCGAACCCGCCGCGCTCGCCACGTCCGTCGATATGGACTCAGTCACCCGGTCACCCTATGCAGCAAGCGCCGCCGATGGACGTGGTTCGGATCACTTGCCCGCGACGGGCCGGCATCTCGGGTCGGTCTCGCACCACACGGTACGGGTGACGGTCACGGTGACCGTGGGCGCGGGCCGCGGCCCGCCCGGGGGGCGATAGGTGGCGGACGGGGGACGGTAAGTGACGGACGGAGGGCGGTAGGTGACGGGCGGGGTGTACGGGGGGCCGGGGGTGGCGTCGCAGTCGCCCAGACCGCTGACGTGGAACCGCTCCTTGCCGTCCACCGCGGCGACCAGGTCGCCGCGCACGCACGCGCCGCCGACGGCCCTGGTGATCCGGCCGACGACGGTGATCGTCCGGCCGTCCTTCGTCCGGCCCTGGCAGTCGACGGAGACGACGGTGGTCTCGGTGGCGGCGGGGGTCCGCGCGCCGGCCGGTGCGCCGGCCGGCGTGCCGCGGCCCGGTGTGGCGTCACCGCCGGTGCAGGTCAGCCAGCTCACGTCGACATGTTCCCGTTCGAGCCGGGCCGTCGCGGTCCAGTCGGTGGTGTAGGCGGCCGTCGCGCTGTTCAGGCCGCCGGGCTGACAGGCCGCCGCGCCGCCCACGGCCAGCACCGCGAGCCCCGCCACGGCCCCCGCCCGCGTACCGCGCAACCCACACCGAATCAGCCTGAATGCCCCCATGCAGGGCAGAGTGCCATCGACTACGGCGGCGCGGTAGGCCGTTGACGGCCAGTCACCTGTACGTGTGAGACCGCTCCGGGACGGCCGGGGCGGGGGTCAGGACCAGCGGCCGGTGCGGCCCAGCAGCAGGGCCGCGGCGGCGGTCCCGGCGGTCGAGGTGCGCAGCACCGTGTTCCCGAGGACGTACGGCTCGGCGCCCGCCTGCGCGAAGACCGCCAGTTCCTCCGGGGAGACGCCGCCCTCGGGTCCGACGACCAGCACGATGTCGCCCTCGGCGGGGAGTTCGGCGGTGGCCAGCCGTTCCCGGCCGCTCTCGTGCAGCACGGCGGCGAAGTCGGCCGCGGCGAGCAGCGCGGCCACCTGCTTGGTCGTCGCCGGTTCCGCGACCTCGCAGAAGCGCACCCGGCGGGACTGCTTGCCCGCCTCCCGGGCGGTGGCCCGCCACTTGGCGAGCGCCTTCAGGCCCCGGTCGCCCTTCCACTGGGTGATGCAGCGGGCGGCCTGCCAGGGGACGACGGCGTCGACGCCGACCTCGGTCATGGTCTCCACGGCCACCTCGCCCCGGTCCCCCTTGGGCAGCGCCTGGACGACGGTGATCCGGGGGGTGGCCTCCGCTTCCTCCGAGACCGAGGTCATGTGGACGATCAGCCGGTCCTTGCCCTCGGTGTCGATCACCTCGCACACGGCGTACCGTCCGGCGCCGTCGGTGAGGACGACCTCCTCGCCGGGGCGCAGCCGCTTCACGGAGACCGCGTGGCGGCCCTCGGGCCCGTCCAGGACGTACCGGTGGCCGTCCGGGCGGAAGTGCTCGACGACGAAGACCGGGGCCGTCATCGCAGGTCGCCTCCGGCTGACAACGCTGTCCGGGCGGCGGCGAGTTCGGCCGCCAGGATCTCGACCAGTTCCCCGGCGGGCAGGTCGCGGGCCATCCGGTGCCCCTGTCCCGCCCACAGCGCCATGCCCTGCGCGTCACCGGCCTTGGCGGCGGCCTTGCGCAGCGGCGAGGTCAGGTGGTGGACCTCGGGGTAGGCGGCGGGAGCGTACGGGCCGTGCTCGCGCAGGAACCGGTTGACCAGGCCGCGGGCGGGCCGCCCGGAGAAGGCCCGGGTCAGCTCCGTACGGGTGAACAGGGGGCTGGTCAGGGCCTGCTTGTGCAGGGCGGACGCGCCGGACTCGGGGGTGGCGAGGAACGCGGTGCCGAGCTGGGCGGCGTCCGCACCCGCGGCGAGGACCGCGGCGATCTGCGTGCCGCGCATGATCCCGCCGGCCGCGACGACCGGGATGTCCACGGCGTCGCGGACCTGGGCGACCAGGGAGAGCAGTCCGAGGCCGGAGTGGTCCTTCTCCGGGATGTCGCGATGGGTGCCCTGGTGGCCGCCGGCCTCCACGCCCTGGGCGATCACCGCGTCGGCGCCGGACTGCCGCACGGCCTGGGCCTCCTCCGCGGTGGTCGCGGTGACCAGGGCGAAGGTGCCGACCCGGTGCAGCGAGTCGATGACGTCCCGGGCCGGGACGCCGAAGTGGAACGACACCACCGGTACCGGGTCGTCGAGCAGCACGGCGAGCTTGGCCTCGTAGCCGTCGTCCCGGCCGCTGTCCGGGTCGCCGAGTTCGATCTCGTACCAGGCGGCCTCGCCGGCCAGTTGCTGTGCGTAGATCTCCACCGCGGCGGACGCATGCCCGGCGCCCGTCGCCGTGGTGCCGCCGGCGTTCGCGCCGGGGAATTCGGGCTGGGGCATGAAGAGGTTCACCCCGAAGGGGCGGCTCGTCAGCCCCCGCATCTGCTTGATCTCCTGGTACATGCCGTCGGCGGTCTTGTACCCGGCGGCGAGGAAACCCAGCCCACCGGCCTCGGACACGGCGGCGGCGAGCTGCGGGACGGAGACACCGCCCGCCATGGGGGCCTGCACGATCGGATGTGGGCAGAGATCGGTCAGCGCGGAGGACATGACGGCATGTTGTCACGTCCTCCGAACAAGTCCGAATCCGGCCTTGGCTTGGCATAGGCCATCGGCAACGGACGGTCACCGGCCGTCGGCGGCTCGCGCCGGCGGCCGACGAACGCGTCCTGAGACCGGGAGAACACCCCCTGCCGCCCGGGGTGACGGGCTCCCTCCCGGAGGCCGCCGCCCAGGCCCCCGGCAGGGGAGCCGGGCAGCCCGGGAACGGTCGTTCAGCTCACTCGGCCCGCGCGGCCCGCACCGTCGTCGGGCCCGTGTCAGCGGCCGTTGAACGCGTCCTTCAGCCGCGAGAACAGGCCCTGCTGACCGGGCTGGAACTGGCCCAGCGGACGCTCCTCGCCGCGCAGCTTGGCCAGCTCGCGCAGCACCCGCTCCTGCTCGGGGTCGAGCTTGGTCGGGGTCTGCACCTCGACGTGCACGATGAGATCGCCCCGGCCGCCGCCCCGCAGATGCGTCACACCGCGGTTGTGCAGCGGGATCGACTGACCGGACTGGGTGCCAGGACGGATGTCGACGTCCTCCAGGCCGTCCAGGGTCTCCAGCGGCACCTTGGTGCCGAGGGCCCCGGCCGTCATGGGGATGGTCACCGTGCAGTGCAGGTCGTCGCCGCGCCGCTGGAAGGTGGAGTGCGGCAGCTCGTGGATCTCGACGTACAGATCGCCGGCGGGGCCGCCGCCGGGGCCGACCTCGCCCTCGCCCGCGAGCTGGATACGGGTGCCGTTGTCGACGCCGGCCGGGATCTTCACGGTCAGGGTCCGGCGCGAGCGCACCCGGCCGTCGCCCGCGCACTCCGGGCACGGGGTCGGCACGACCGTGCCGAAGCCCTGGCACTGCGGGCACGGGCGCGAGGTCATGACCTGGCCCAGGAAGGACCGGGTCACCTGCGACACCTCGCCGCGCCCGCGGCACATGTCACACGTCTGGGCGGTGGTGCCCGGCGCCGCGCCCTCGCCGTTGCAGGTCTTGCAGACGACGGCCGTGTCGACCTGGATGTCCTTCGTCGTGCCGAAGGCCGCCTCGTCCAGCTCGACCTCGATCCGGATCATCGCGTCCTGGCCGCGGCGGGTGCGCGAGCGCGGCCCGCGCTGCGACGCCGTGCCGAAGAACGCGTCCATGATGTCGGAGAAGTTGCCGAAGCCACCGGCCCCGAAGCCGCCCGCGCCGGCCCCGCCGGACTGCGAGAGCGGGTCCCCGCCGAGGTCGTAGACCTGCTTCTTCTGCGGGTCCGACAGCACCTCGTAAGCGGCGTTGATCTCCTTGAACCGCTCCTGCGTCTTCGGATCGGGGTTGACATCCGGGTGCAGCTCGCGTGCGAGCCGTCGGAAGGCTTTCTTGATCTCTTCCTGCGACGCGTCGCGGCGCACGCCGAGAACGGCGTAGTAGTCCGTGGCCACTACGACTCCGCCAGGATCTGTCCGACGTACCGTGCCACTGCGCGTACCGCTCCCATCGTTCCCGGGTAGTCCATGCGGGTCGGTCCGACCACGCCGAGCTTGGCTACTGCCTCGCCGCCCGAACCGTAGCCGACCGACACCACGGACGTGGAGTTGAGTCCCTCGTGGGCGATCTCGTGGCCGATGCGCACGGTCACGCCCGGATCCTTCGCCTCGCCCAGCAGCTTGAGGAGCACGACCTGCTCCTCCAGCGCCTCCAGGACGGGCCGGATGGTGAGGGGGAAGTCATGTCCGAAGCGGGTCAGATTGGCGGTGCCGCCGATCATCAGCCGCTCCTCGTTCTCCTCGACGAGCGTCTCCAGGAGGGTGGAGAGCACCGTCGAGACCGTACCGCGGTCCTCGGCCTCGAAGGCGTCCGGCAGGTCCTCGACCAGGTTCGGCACGTCCGAGAAACGACGGCCCGCGACACGGCTGTTGAGCCGCGCGCGCAGATCCGCCAGGGACGTCTCGCCGAACGGCGCCGGGCAGTCGATCATCCGCTGCTCGACCCGGCCGGTGTCCGTGATCAGCACGAGCATCACGCGCGCGGGGGCGAGCGCGAGCAGTTCCACGTGCCGCACGGTCGAACGGGTCAGGGACGGGTACTGCACGACCGCGACCTGCCGGGTCAGCTGCGCGAGCAGCCGCACGGTCCGGGCCACCACGTCGTCGAGGTCGACGGCGCCGTCCAGGAAGTTCTGGATGGCGCGCCGCTCGGGCCCGGTCATCGGCTTGACGCCCGCGAGCTTGTCCACGAACAGCCGGTAGCCCCTGTCGGTGGGGATCCGCCCGGCGCTGGTGTGCGGCTGGGCGATGAACCCCTCGTCCTCCAGCACCGCCATGTCGTTGCGGACCGTGGCCGGGGAGACACCGAGGTTGTGCCGCTCGGTGAGGGCCTTCGAACCCACCGGCTCCTCGGTGCCGACATAGTCCTGGACGATGGCGCGCAGCACCTGGAGTCTGCGTTCACTCAGCATCTCGCGCCCACCTCCAGAAAGTCGTCCCCGCGGCCTTTCGGGTCTTTCGCCTGGCACTCTGTGCAGGGGAGTGCCAGCGTCCCCGGGGCCAGTGTACGGCCGTGGGGTACGCCCCGGGCAAGGCTGGTCACGTCCGTTCGTACCCGGGGACTCCCGGACGCTAGCGTCGCCGTATGAGGGCGACTTGGGAAGAGGCGGGCTGGGAGCGGGTGGCCGCCGGGGTGGGCCGGTGCCGGCTGCCGGGGTGGGACTGCACCGCCGGACTGGTCCTCGGAGAGGGCACGGCGCTCATGGTGGACGCCGGGTCCGGCCTGGCGGAGGGGGCGCGGCTGCGGGCACGGGCCGGGGAACTCGCCGGTCACCGTGTGACGCATCTCGCGCTCACCCACCCCCACTTCGATCATGTCTTCGGCGCCCCGGCGTTCCCGGACGCGGAGGTGTACGCGGCCGCCGGTGTGGACGCGGTGTTCACCCATGAGCGGGACGCACTGCGCCGGGACGCGGTCGACAACGGCCTGGACGCGGCGCTCGCCGCCGAGGCGGCGGCCGCCCTGGTCCGCCCCCGCCACCTGGTCCGGGGCGAGTGGCCGCTGGACCTGGGCGGCGGCCGGCGGGCGGTACTGGCGGTCGTGGGCCCCGGCCACACGGCCCATGACCTGGCGGTACTGGTCCCGGGCGAGCCGGCGGTGGTCTTCTGCGGCGATCTGGTGGAGGAGTCCGGCGAGCCGCAGGCGGGCCCGGACGCCGTGCCGTCCCGCTGGCCCGCGGCCCTGGACCGGCTGCTCGCCCTGGGCGGCGCGGACGCGTTGTACGTGCCCGGTCACGGAGCGGTGGTGGACGCGGGGTTCGTCCGCGCGCAGCGGGACGCGCTGGCCGCGCGGTTCGGCGTGTCGTGATCGCCCGTCCGCGCTTTCTCCTATCGTCATCCGAATGCGCCCACCCGCCTCGGGCCCTTCCGGCCCGCGCCCCCGCACGTACTCACCGGATCTGACCCCGCCCTGGAAGAAGTCCCGGCCCGTGCCCGAGGTCCCGGCCGAGCCCGGTCTCGTGGTGGAGGAGCCCGGCACCGGCTTCTGCGGTGCGGTGATCCGCTGCGAGGCGGGCACGGTGACCCTGGAGGACCGCTTCGGCAAGCACCGCGTCTTCCCGCTCCAGCCGGGCGGCTTCCTGCTGGAGGGCCGGGTGGTGACCCTGGTGCGTCCGTCGGCGGCGGCTTTGGCACGGCCCGCCCGTACGGCGTCCGGTTCGGTCGCCGTCCCCGGCGCCCGCGCGCGGGTGGCCCGCGCGGGGCGGATCTACGTCGAGGGCCGGCACGACGCGGAACTGGTCGAGAAGGTGTGGGGTGACGACCTGCGCATCGAGGGCGTGGTGGTGGAGTACCTGGAGGGCGTGGACGACCTGCCGTCCCTCGTGGCCTCGTTCGCGCCGGGACCGGACGCGCGGCTCGGCGTCCTGGTGGACCACCTGGTCCCCGGCACGAAGGAGTGGCGGATCGCACAGGCGGTGACGAGCGAGCACGCGCTCGTGGTCGGGCACCCCTACATCGACATCTGGGAGGCGGTGAAGCCGTCCGCCCTGGGCATCGCCGGGTGGCCGAAAGTACCGCGCGGGCAGGACTGGAAGACGGGGGTGTGCCGGGCGCTGGGGTGGCCGGAGAACACGGGGGCGGCCTGGCAGGGGATCCTGTCGCGGGTGCGGTCGTACAAGGATCTGGAGCCGCAACTCCTGGGCAGGGTCGAGGAACTGATCGACTTCGTCACGGATAGCGATGGGGCCTGACGCCGGGAAATGTGCCGAAGTCGTGCGTGTCCAGTTCGAGACCCAGAACCTTCAGCGGCAGCGGGTCCCCGAACTTCACGATCTCCTGGCTCCGATAATCGGCGTCCTCGCCCTCGCCCGCGGGTTTCGTCAGCAGCACGCAGTGCGCCATGATCGGGTCCAGGACGAGGTAGGCGGAGATCCTTCCGGCCGCATAGATTGAGCGCTTGATCACGTAATCCTGGTGAATGCTGCTCTTGGAGACGACCTCCACGACCATCGTGACCAGATCGGAGGGCAGCAGACGGCCCGAACCGGGCAGGGCGTCACGCGCCACGATCGCGAGATCCGGTACGGGCTCGCTCGCCTCGTCGACGATGCCGACGTCCTGGGTCTGGAGGGGGTACCAGCGGTCGAGCGGGATCTGCCTCTCCGTATGCAGCACGATCAGGTTGTGCACCAGATCAGGGCTGGCCATCATCACGATTACCCCCCGGAGAAGCTCGACCTTGACGCCCTCGGGAGGCTCAAGCTCCTCGAAGTACTGGGTCATCCCGCGCTCGTCCACAGCGGTCATCTCCGTGGCCCTCCACATCCGCCGCGTACTTTTCACGGCAGCCTACGAACCAGGTTAGGGACCGAACCCGCGTTCCGCACCGATTCACCCGCGGGGTGATCAGTCCACCAGGTCCCGTACCACCGCGTCCGCCAGCAACCGCCCCCGCAGCGTCAGCGCGGCCCGCCCCTCGTCGTAAGGGCCGGTCTCCAGCAGCCCGTCCGCCCGTGCCCGCCGTGCCGCCGCGAGGCCGTCGGGGCGCAGCAGGTCCAGCGGGACGCCCTCGCGCAGCCGCAGTTCCAGCAGGATCCGCTCCACCCGGCGATCCTCGTCGGACAGGATCTCCCGTCCGGCGCCCGGGGTGCGGCCCGCCGCCAGGGCCGCCGCGTACGCCCCTGGATGCTTCACGTTCCACCAGCGCACGCCGCCCACGTGGGAGTGCGCGCCGGGTCCCGCGCCCCACCAGTCGGCGCCGCGCCAGTACAGCTCGTTGTGCAGGCAGCGGGCCGCGGCGGAGGCGGCCCAGTTGGAGACCTCGTACCAGTCGAGACCGGCCGCGGTCAGGATCTCCTCCGCGATCAGGTAGCGGTCCGCGTGGACGTCGTCGTCGGTCATCGGGACCTCGCCGCGGCGGATGCGGCGGGCGAGCTGGGTGCCCTCCTCGACGATGAGGGCGTACGCGCTGATGTGGTCGGGGCCCGCGCCGAGCGCCGCCTCCAGGGAGGCCCGCCAGTCGTCGTCGGACTCGCCGGGCGTGCCGTAGATCAGGTCCAGGTTGACGTGCTCGAAGCCGGCCGCGCGTGCCTCGGCCACGCACGCCTCGGGGCGGCCGGGGGTGTGGGTGCGGTCGAGGACGTCCAGCACGTGCCGCCGCGCGCTCTGCATGCCGAAGGAGATCCGGGTGAAGCCGCCCTCCCGCAGGGCCGTGAGGTAGGCCGGGTCGACCGTCTCGGGGTTCGCCTCGGTCGTGATCTCCGCGTCCGGCGCGAGGCCGAACTCGGCGCGGATCGCGCCCAGCATCCGTACCAGGTCGGCCGCGGGCAGCAGGGTCGGCGTGCCGCCGCCGACGAAGACCGTGCGGACCTCGCGCGGGTCGTCGCCGAGCACCTTGCGGGCCAGGCGGATCTCGTCGGTCAGGGTGTCCGCGTAGTTGTCCCGGGAGGCGAGCACCCCGCCGGTGCCGCGCAGTTCGCCGGCGGTGTAGGTGTTGAAGTCGCAGTATCCGCAGCGGGTCGCGCAGTACGGGACGTGCAGGTAGAACCCGAGGGGGCGGTCGGCGGCACCGTCGAGCGCGGAGGCGGGCAGCGCGCCGTCGGCGGGGACGGGCTCGCCGTCGGGGAGTGCGGAAGGCATGTGGTCCATTGTCCCGTACCGGTGTCCGGGCCGGGTCGTCCCGTGCCAGGACGGCGGTGGCCCGGGTCGGCTCGTGGGTCGGACCCGGGCTCGCGGGCCCGGACCCAGGCTCAGGGGCCGGGCCCAAACTCGCGGGCCGGACCCAAACTCGCGGGCCGGACCCAAACTCAGGGGCTGGATCCAAGCTCACGGGCCGGGGCGGCTCATGGGCCGGGCCCGGTCACTCCGCCTGGAGCACCAGCAGGGCCAGGTCGTCCTCCGGCGGCCGGACGCCGAAGTCGTGCACCAGGCGCCTGATCCGGTCCGCGATCAGCTCGGCGCTGAGCCCGGCGCAGCCGGCCAGCGCCAGGGCGAGCCCGTCACCGTCGTCGAACTGGCGGGATCCGCACCGGCGCTCGGTGACCCCGTCGGTGACGCACAGCAGGCTGTCGCCCACCCCCAGCTCGATGGTCTCGCTGGTGTACGTGGCGTCCTCGACGACACCGAGCAGGGTCTGCGGATGCGCCGCCGTACGGACCCCGCCGTCGGGCCCGAGCACCAGCGGCAGCGGATGGCCGGCGGAGGCGAGGGTGCAGCGGACACCGCCGTCGAAGGGGACGAGTTCGCCGTAGAGGAGGGACAGGAACCGGGTCTGGGGGCCGTCACCGGGGGCCACGGGACGGCCGCCGGCCGCCACCAGCGCGCGGGCCGCCGCGTCCGCGGCCTCCGTCGCGTCGTCGAGGAGGAGCTGGTTGAGGCGGTCGAGTACGTCGGCGACCCGGTAGCCCTCGCGGGCCAGCAGCCGCAGCCAGGGCCGGGCCAGGCCGATCACCACGGCCGCCTCGGGGCCCTTGCCCTGGACGTCGCCGATCGCGAAGCACCAGCGGCCGTCGCCGGCCGGGAACAGGTCGTAGAAGTCGCCGCTCGGTCCGCCCTGGTCGCATGGCTCGTAGACGAGCGCGCTGCGCAGCCCCGGGATCTCGGCGACCGCGCCGGGCAGCAGCCCGCGTTGCAGGACGGCGCTGATCGTGGCCTGCCGGGCGTACTGGCGGGCCGCGCCGATGGCGAGGGCCACCCGGCGGGCGAGGTCCTCGACGAGACCGGTGATCTCGTCCGGGAAGCGGGTGAGGCCGCACCGGCCGATGACCAGCGTGCCCAGCGGGCGGCCGCCCGCGATCAGCCGGTAGGCGAGCGCCGCGCCGTGCGCGGCGCGCGGGCCGAGCGCGGCGCCCGGCCAGGGGTAGGGCTCGGGTCCGGAGCGCAGGCCGTCCCGGGGGCACGGCGGGTCCTTCTCCAGGGTCCGGCGCAGTTCCTCGATCCGGTTCTCGCTCTCGTGCCAGACCCGGGCGAGCCGCGGTCCGGCGAGGCCGGTGCCGTCCGCCCAGCCGCCCCGCACGGTCGACTCGTCCTCCAGCCACACCGCGCACCAGTCGGCGAGCCGCGGCACGATCAGCTGGCCGGTGAGCGCGGCGACCAGGTTCTCGTCGAGCTGCCCGGCGAGCAGGTCGGACGCCTCGGCCAGGAAGGACAGCGCGCCGCGGCCGAGCCAGTCCCGGTCCCGCTCGGCCCGGTGCGGCTCGGGCGCCAGGACCTCGGCGACGGCCAGCGCACGCTCCCCGGCGTACGTCTCACGTCCGTCGGCGAGCGGCCCGTCCTCGGGCGTCAGCCGCGCCCACACCGTCTTGGCGCCGGTGCGGTAGGTGACGCCCCAGGACTCGGCGAGCGTGGCCACGAGGCGCAGGCCGCGGCCGTACTCCGGGATCTCGTACGGCGTTTCGGCGCCGTTGTCGCGTGGGGCGCGCGAGGGGTGGTGGTCGCCGACCTCGATGACGACGGCGCCGTCCTCCTCCAGCCGGCAGACCAGTTCGACGTCGGTGCCCGCGTGGACGACGGCGTTGGTGACGAGTTCGCTGACCACGATCATGACGTCGTCGGCCAGCCGCTCGTGTCTCACCAGGCCGAGTTCGGCCCACTCGGTGAACGCCCTGCTCACCAGCGCGCGGGCGGAGCCGGCCGCGAGCGGGCTGCCGGGCAGCGTCGCGTGCGCCCGGCCACGCCGGTCCGCCCCGCCGCGCCCGGCCGGCTGCTCGGACGGCTGCTCGGACGGCGACTCGCACGGACGGTCGGCCGGATGCGCGGACGGCTGCTCAGCCGGATGCTCGGCCGGATGCGCGGACGGACGCGCGGACGGCTCGAAGCCACGGAACACGGTCTCCCGTTGCGTCGGTATGGCCCCCATTGCCAGCTCCCCGAGCGTTTCGGACGATTAGGCCCTCGGTCGTTGCCGACAGGGTGACAGACCGGCCGTACCCATAAGCGCGGAGTTACCGAAGTGGGCCGCCATGGGTGAGAACAGTGCTATGGGGCGCTACGGGTGTGTTCGAAGACGGACAGGATCCGGGACAACCGGGAAGGGGGGGCGGGATGAGGGACGGGACGGGGGCGGGACGCCGGGCGCCCCACCCCTTCCTTTCCCCTGGTCGCGGCGGCGCCCTACGCCTCGCGGGTGCCCGCGTACATCTCGTCGAGCAGGTGCTTGTACTGCCGTTCGACGACGGGCCGCTTCAGCTTCAGGCTCGGCGTGACCTCACCGTGTTCCACGTCCAGGTCGCGCGGGAGCAGCCGGAACTTCTTGATGGTCTCCCACCGTTGCAGTCCCTGGTTGAGCTCCTTGACGTACCCGTCGATGAGGGCGACC
This sequence comes from Streptomyces sp. NPDC056161, assembly GCF_042268025.1. Classification (NCBI taxonomy): domain Bacteria; kingdom Bacillati; phylum Actinomycetota; class Actinomycetes; order Kitasatosporales; family Streptomycetaceae; genus Streptomyces; species Streptomyces sp. NPDC056161. The sequence continues at coordinate 49,692 of NZ_JBHJUV010000045.1, read as the reverse complement.
GTCGCGGGCGCGGCCACGATGTCGGCGTACGTCCTGCCCGCCAGGCCGTTCTCCTTCGCCCACTCCACGATGGCGGCCTCGTCGAGGGCGATGAGCGCGGTGCAGAAGTTCCGGTCCGCGCCGTGCACGAGGATGTTGGAGACGTACGGGCAGACCGCCTTGAACCGGCCCTCGACCTCGGCCGGCGCGATGTACTTGCCGCCGGACGTCTTGATGAGGTCCTTCTTGCGGTCGGTGATGCGCAGATAGCCGTCGGCCGACAGCTCGCCGATGTCGCCGGTGTGGAACCAGCCGTCGGACTCCAGCACCTCGGCGGTCTTCTCCGGCAGCCTGTGGTAGCCCTGCATGATGCCGGGGCCGCGCAGCAGGACCTCGCCGTCGTCCGCGATGCGCACCTCGCAGCCGGCCAGCGGCTTGCCGACCGTGCCGGTGCGGTACGCCTCGCCGGGGTTGACGAAGGAGGCCGCGGAGGACTCGGTGAGGCCGTAGCCCTCCAGGATGTGGATGCCGGCGCCCGCGAAGAAGTAGCCGATCTCCGGCGCGAGCGCGGCCGAGCCGGAGACGCAGGCGCGCAGCCTGCCGCCGAATGCCTCGCGGAGCTTGGCGTAGACGAGCGCGTCGGCGACCTTGTGCTTGGCGGTCAGGCCGAACGGCGCGGAGGCGGTGCCGGTGCGCCGGAAGCTGTCCTGGCTGGCCTTGGCGTACTCGCGGGCGATCTCGGCGGCCCACTGGAAGATCCGGAACTTGGCCGCGCCGCCCTCGCGGGCCTTGGCCGCGACGCCGTTGTAGACCTTCTCGAAGATGCGCGGCACGGCGGCCATGTAGGTCGGCCGGACGACCGGAAGATTCTCGATGATCTTGTCGACGCGGCCGTCCACGGCGGTGACGTGGCCGATCTCGATGTGGCCGGAGGTGAGCACCTTGCCGAAGACGTGCGCCAGCGGCAGCCACAGGTACTGCACGTCCTCGGGGCCGAGCAGATCGGTCGCGGCGATCGCCTTCGCCATGTACGACCAGTTGTCGTGCGGCAGCCGCACGCCCTTGGGGCGGCCGGTGGTGCCGGAGGTGTAGATGAGCGTGGCCAGCTGGTCCTTGGTGATCGCCGCCACCCGGTCCTTGATCAGCTCGGGGTGCTTCTCCAGGTGGGCGGCGCCGCGCTCCTCCAGCTCGGCCAGGCTGAGCACGCCGTCGCCGGTCTCGACGCCGGCCGGGTCGAGCACCACCACCTGGGTGAGGTCGGGCAGCTCGGCGCGCTTCTCCTGCGCCTTGGCGAGCTGGGCCGCGTCCTCGGCGATCAGCACCCGGCTCCCGGAGTCGGAGAGGATGAACGCCGACTCGTCGGCGTTGGTCTGCGGGTAGACGGTCGTGGTGGCGGCGCCCGCGCACAGGATGCCGAGGTCGGCCAGGATCCACTCGACCCGGGTCGAGGAGGCGAGCGCGACCCGCTCCTCGGGCCGCACGCCCAGTTCGATGAGTCCGGCGGCGATCGCGTAGACCCGCTCGGCCGCCTGTGCCCAGCTGAGCGACTTCCAGTCGTCCGGGCCCTGACCGGACGAGGGGGGCACCGGGTAGCGGTACGCCTCGGCGTCCGGTGTGGCCGCGACGCGGTCCAGGAACAGGTTCGCCACGGACGGCGGACGGTTCTCGATCAGTGTCTGTGTGTCGCTCACGACATCCTCCGGGCCCGCGACGATGCGGCTGGCTCAGTGCGGCTGGGGTGCACCCGCGGGGCGGCTCTCCGGGCCGCCGCCCGGCGTTGTTCAACCCACGAGGTTCAACCCACGAGTTAACCCACGAGTAACTATCGAGCAGGGATCAGAGTAGAGCCCGCCCAGCCGACACGTAAGGGGCGGCGGCCTGTCACTTCCTACCGTCAGCGACCCTACGCATGCGTAGAGGCCCGCCGCACTTTCTCGCGACGAGCCCCTGTTACGCCCGGTTTGCCGGGATACCGACGGGTAACCCGGAGTGACCGGCGTTACTTCTTGGCTTTGCTCGACCCCGCGCTGTCATCGCTGGACAGCACGGCGATGAACGCCTCCTGGGGAACCTCCACGGAACCCACCATCTTCATCCGCTTCTTGCCTTCCTTCTGCTTCTCCAGCAGCTTGCGCTTCCGGGAGATGTCACCGCCGTAGCACTTGGCGAGGACGTCCTTGCGGATGGCGCGGATGGTCTCGCGGGCGATCACCCGGGAGCCGATGGCCGCCTGCACCGGCACCTCGAAGTTCTGCCGCGGGATCAGCTCCCGGAGCTTGGCGACGAGCCGCACGCCGTACGCGTACGCCTGGTCCTTGTGGGTGATCGCGGAGAAGGCGTCGACCTTGTCGCCGTGCAGCAGGATGTCGACCTTGACCAGGGAGCTGTTCTGCTCGCCCGTGGGCTCGTAGTCGAGCGAGGCGTAGCCGCGGGTCTTGGACTTCAGCTGGTCGAAGAAGTCGAAGACGATCTCCGCGAGCGGCAGGGTGTAGCGGATCTCGACGCGGTCCTCGGACAGGTAGTCCATGCCGAGCAGGGTGCCGCGCCGGGTCTGGCACAGCTCCATGATCGCGCCGATGAACTCGGTGGGCGCGAGGATCGTGGCCCGTACGACCGGCTCGTACACCTCCTCGATCTTGCCCTCGGGGAACTCGCTCGGGTTGGTCACGACGTGCTCGGTGCCGTCCTCCATGATCACGCGGTAGACCACGTTGGGGGCGGTGGCGATCAGGTCGAGGCCGAACTCGCGCTCCAGCCGCTCCCGGATCACGTCCAGGTGCAGCAGGCCGAGGAAGCCGACACGGAAGCCGAAGCCCAGCGCGGCGGAGGTCTCCGGCTCGTAGACCAGCGCGGCGTCGTTGAGCTGGAGCTTGTCGAGCGCTTCGCGCAGGTCGGGGTAGTCGGAGCCGTCCAGCGGATACAGGCCCGAGAAGACCATCGGCTTCGGGTCCTTGTAGCCGCCCAGCGCCTCGGTGGCGCCCTTGGCCTGGCTGGTGATCGTGTCACCGACCTTGGACTGGCGGACGTCCTTCACGCCGGTGATCAGGTACCCCACCTCGCCCACGCCGAGGCCGTCGGCCGACAGCATCTCGGGCGAGCTGACGCCGATCTCCAGCAGCTCGTGCGTGGCGCCGGTGGACATCATCCGGATCCGCTCGCGCTTGTTGAGCTGGCCGTCCACGACCCGGACGTACGTCACGACCCCGCGGTAGGAGTCGTAGACGGAGTCGAAGATCATCGCGCGCGCCGGGGCGTCCTTGACGCCGACCGGGCCCGGGATCTCCTCGACGACGCGGTCGAGCAGCGCGTCGACACCGAGCCCCGTCTTGGCGGAGACCTTGAGCACGTCGCCGGGCTCGCAGCCGACCAGGTTGGCCAGCTCCTCGGCGAACTTCTCCGGCTGCGCGGCCGGCAGGTCGATCTTGTTCAGCACCGGGATGATGGTGAGGTCGTTCTCCATCGCCAGGTAGAGGTTGGCGAGGGTCTGCGCCTCGATGCCCTGGGCGGCGTCCACGAGGAGGACGGTCCCCTCGCAGGCGGCGAGCGATCGCGAGACCTCGTAGGTGAAGTCGACGTGCCCGGGGGTGTCGATCATGTTGAGGATGTGCGTGTTGCCCGGGTCGTGGGTGGGAGCCCACGGCAGACGCACCGCCTGGGACTTGATCGTGATGCCGCGCTCACGCTCGATGTCCATGCGGTCGAGGTACTGAGCGCGCATCTGGCGCTGCTCGACCACGCCGGTCAGCTGGAGCATCCGGTCGGCAAGCGTGGACTTGCCGTGGTCGATGTGCGCGATGATGCAGAAATTCCGGATCAGAGCCGGGTCGGTACGGCTCGGCTCGGGCACATTTTTAGGGGTCGCGGGCACGCAGGGTCCTGATTCTTGAGGTATCCGCAGGGTAACGGTCTCGGGTCGGATCGATACGTAGCCTCCATGGTCCCACGGGCGGGCACCAGGGAGAGGTTTGGGCTGGCCGCGGGGCCACTGGTACCGTGAGTGGCTGTGCCTCGTGCCTGCTCGGCGCGGGGTACATCTCAGAAGATCACCGGCGCGGGACCCCAGGGGCCCGTACCAGAACCTGAAAAGGCTCATTCGTGGCGAACATCAAGTCCCAGATCAAGCGGATCAAGACCAACGAGAAGGCCCGGCTGCGCAACAAGGCCGTCAAGTCCTCCCTGAAGACCGCGATCCGCAAGGCCCGCGAGGCCGCTGCCGCGGGTGACGTCGAGAAGGCGACCGAGTACCAGCGCGCCGCTGCGCGCCAGCTCGACAAGGCCGTCTCCAAGGGCGTCATCCACAAGAACCAGGCCGCCAACAAGAAGTCGGCCCTGGCCTCCAAGGTCGCGTCCCTCAAGGGCTGAGTCAGTTCCGACTTGACCGCCGGACGGACCAGAGCGGGCCCTCTCTCATCCGCTCCCGGCCGGCACCCGGAGCCCGTTCGCGGCCTGCGTTCGCAAGCCGTGGCGAGTTCAGTACCCACCGTGAGGGATGTCGAGCCCTCTACCTCGACTCACGGACAGACTCCGCAGTACGCCACGCTGCGACAGCGCCCCCAGACCCACTCTGGGGGCGTTGCTGTGTCTGACCTCAGTCAACAACGAAGCCCCGCCCGCCTCCCACGGGGGAAGGAAGCGAGCGGGGCTCTGTGCCGTCCGACCCCTCTCCACAGGGCATTCGTCCGGCGGTTCTCGTCCCCTGAACGGAGGAGGGGACGAGGGGTTCAGAGTCAGGCGCTGCCGACGCTTGGGGTGACTCCTCTGTGGTCGGTCCACGACCGGCATGCAGTGACCATGAACTTCAGCCAGTCCTCATCCGGCTTCCGCTCGGAGAACGCAACGGACATCCGCAGGTTGGCTGCGGCGAAGGCATCGATTGCCACGGGATCGGCCCTGTGCCAGGCGGGCAACTCAGACACCCATCCCTCCGCCTCTGCCGGAGTGTGCCCGGCAGAGATGAGCTGGAGGATAAGAAGTGCGGGGTCGATGAATGCGGCTCCCCTGGTCGGCCACGCCCAGTCCACAACGCGTACGCGACCATTCTCCACCATCATGTTGCTCGGATTGATGTCCGTGTGGAGAAGCGAGTTACCGCGGAACAGCTCCGCCTCCGGGCCGAAGCCGGCGAAGCGATCCCATCGGGTCTCGGTCCAGCCCTGTGCCACCTGGGGAAGGGGCAACCGGCTGATCTGATTGACCGCCTCGACGACCAGGGGGAGATCAGGCGATCCGGGAGTGAAGTCGGACGACCGGCCGTCGACCACATCGAAGCCCAGAACCAACCAGTCGCCGTCTTCCACGTCCCACAGCAAGGGTGGCGAGATGTGCCCGAGGCAGGCGCTGATCTGCCTTTCCCGGATAAGGGACTTCCGTCGGCCGCCGGGGCGGTTGCGCATGGCCTTGACGAAGAACGGGCCCTTCATGCAGTCGACAAGCGCTGTCAGATCCGAACTGAAGCCGCGTTCGGTCCGCCGGACCTCTGCAACCGGTCCCGTGCGCTCGCGGATCAGGGGAAGGATTGCTGACTCGGGAAGACTGGTGGTGTCCATGTTCCGTTCAATTCCTCGGACTGCATTCGGTCCCCGGGAATCCGGGCGAGCACTCGTCGTCGTTGTCGTCGCCGTCAGACTCTTCGTTGTCGGGCCCGCAAGAGCTATCAGGGCTACAGCCATACGTGACGCCGAGGTCGCGACTCGCACGAATCGTCGCGTTGGCCTGTGCTGTCTCGGAGCCGCCGAGGATGCTGCTCAATGAAGCACGCTGGATGTTGCCCATCCTTAGCCACGTGGAGAACACGCACGGGGACACCGTACCGTCCGGGCCGATGGATGCCCGACCGTCACCGCACCGTCCGCACAGGCCGTCAGTGCATGGCTCCTGCCCGGCTGCCGCGCGTCCGAAGGGGCGCATGTGGTCACTGCGGATACGCCGGACGCCGAGAGCCCGCAGTTCGTTCACGGTCTCCGTGATGTCCTGGTCCGGCTGACTCCGGATGACCGATACCCGGATCGGGATCCCCGCCTTCACGGCCCATTCGACGTTCGCGCGGGTCCGAGTGTGCGTCGGTCGGCTGGTGACGGCGTTGTGGTCGTCAGCCCGGTGGGAGTAGTACGACGTAGCGAGACTGGCCCCGGTGCGCAGGATCACGCCCCACCACTCGGGGGTCACGTGTACAAGATTGCTGTAGATCTCGACTTTCAGGCCAAGCCGCCGCGCGTACTCGACGAGGGCGGGAGCCTCCGGGTGCATCGTCACCTCACCCCCGGTTAACTGAACGCCGGTCACGCCGGCCGCATGTGCCTGGTCGAGCACTCGACGCCAGTCGTCGCCGGTCATCGTGCCGTGCGTGCCCTCGGGCCCTGACTCGTTGTAGCAGTGTGTGCAGGAGAGTTGGCACTTCCGGGTCAGGTCGAGCCACAGGAATCGTGGAGTGCCAGCCGCCTGGAGAGTCGGGGCTTCTGTGATGACGGTCATTCGCTTACCTCTCGTTCGTCGTTGCCGTCCGCGACAGGGGAGACGGACGGGGATTTTCAGGACGCTGACGGGAGTACAGCGGGCCGACCTCAACGGCACTGCACTCCCGTCGCGCCCACCGCGGGCCGGACGCAACAGTCGCCTGGTCCGCGGGTCTGTGGGGCCTGAGAGGCCGGTGTCTTCCTTCGTCCAGGCTTTACGGATGGGCCAGGGCTACGCCGAGCACGAACCCACACGATCCGGCGACAGTGGCCAGCAAGAGAGGGCCCGCGAACGCGAGCACGTGATCACGTAGCCGCTTCACTGCTCTGTCCCTCGCTGAGAGTCCGGGGGTCATCCGGGTGGCCATAGATCATGTGCGCCCGCAGTGCCTCTACCAGCGGTCTGGCCAGTTTCCCAATCCGCAAGGTCATTGCCGCTTCCATGACGTCACGGAGTTGGGCACAGACAGGGCACGTGTCGGGGTCCACGAGACCAGGGCGCCGGGTATGGAGATCAATCGACGTCAGCATCGTCCCCCCAGTCCTTTTTGGGCAGTGCTCCGCGCGCGAACTTCACAACGCCGCTTGCAGGGTCGAGGATGCCGCCGTACGCCTCCCGCCAAGGGGCTTCAGCGGCTGCGTGAGGTGCTACGGGACCATCAGCAAGGATGACCAGCTCCGGGGCCGGTAAGGCGTTCTGACGACCACTCATGCCCGTCACGACGTGGCCTCAGCGGGGCACTCAAGGTGCGCATACGGCCGGCCCGATGGTGCGCCGGTCGGCTGCACGCGTCGTACAAGCTCAAGGCTGCTGAATGGCTGGGCGCACCTGCGGCACTTCTCACCCTTGGGTGCGTACGTCCCGTACTCGTTCTGTAGCGCGTCGGTGCGTTCGTCGACCTGGCCTGTAGCTTTGGGTACTGTCGTCAACCCCATGTTGGTTGGTGGCCACGCCCCCGGACCGGTCACACGGTCGCGGGGGTCCTCTGTTGTGTCTGCCGACTCAACCGATTCCGTGCCCTCCTGGGACAGTTGACCAGTGTTGACTACGATGGGGGTCAACAGTCAACGGGAGCTGGACCATGGTCGACTTCGGGTCTGAAGTACGAAGCGCACTCAAGGCACAGGGGAAGAGTCTGAGGGGTGCGGCTAAGGAACTCCATTACGACGTCGCATATCTTAGTCGGGTACTAAACGGGAAACAGGCCCCCTCTGCTGAGTTGACCCTGGCTATTAACGAATACCTCGGACTCTCTCTGTCCGTGGAAGACAGTGGCACGCATGACGACGAGACGGACGCATGGGAGCTTGTGCGACGTGTCCAGGCAAGTGACGTAGGAAACGCCACCCTTGAGCGCCTTGAGCATGTATTTGACGATTTGGCTATGGCCTACCCCAAAGCCAGGCCAGAAGATTTGCTAAAACAGGTACGCAAGCACTCTGCCTATGTCGGAAAGTTGCTCGACGGCCGGAATACCCTTTCAGAGCATCGTCGGCTGCTTGTCGTCGGGGGCTGGCTTTCCCTGCTCGGGGCGACAGTCCATATCGACCTTATGCAAGACGATGCCGCTACGGCACGGCTGGAGACAGCCTCAACGCTTGCCAGGGAAGCCGGACACCGTGAGATTGAGGCGTGGTGCTATGAGACCGAAGCTTGGAGGGTCCTCACCGATGGGGATTACGTTCATGCCGTCGAGCTCTCCCGTGCCGCCCAGGAGATAGCTCCCGCCGGCAGCTCCGTAGTCATTCAGTCGACAGCCCAAGAAGGCCGAGCAAGCGCACGGCTAGGCAACGGGAAAGACACCTACTCGGCCATTGAACGGGTACAGTCTCTATCAGCCGCTTTAGGTGTCCCCGATAGGCCAGAGCATCATTACCGCTATGACCCAGGAAAGGCTCTGTCTTACACAGCTACGACACTCGCATGGCTCGGGGATTCAGCGGCAGAGCCGTACGCTAGAGAAGTAATCAAGAGGCTGACCCCGAGTGACGACGTAAGCCAGTGGCCACGGCGTGTGGCCTCCGCAAATATCGATTTGGCTTTAGTTCTCCTAAAGGAAGACCGGCTAGACGAAGCATGCGATTCGACACAGAAGGCCCTTCTGTCTGGGAGGGTAGTTCCTTCCAATCACTGGCGCGCGTTGGAAGTCGTCAAGGCTATTGAGTCTCGTCAGCTCCCCGAGAGCGCAGACCTTCGGGAGGCGTACCAGGGTCTAAAGACGATCGAGTAAAGCCAACGCGCGGGGCCATCCCCGCGGCCCTCCCTGTCCGTGACAACAAGGTCCCCGCCGGCCCGGCGGTCGTCTTCGGTGACGACGCCTGGAGCGGCTTCCTGGGCGCCGTGAAGGGCGGCACCCTGGCGTAGCACGGAAACGCAAAGAGCCCCCACCGGGTGATCCGGTAGGGGCTCTGTTGTGTGGTCAGCTGCCGTGCTGCGTGTCCTCCGGCCTCAGTCCTCGACGCGCGACGGTCACGGCGTGGGATCGGGTGAGGCTCATGCCGGCGTTGGTGCCATCCATGGCCTCCAGGTCCCGGGCCACCGCCTCTCGCGTCTCCGACTGGACGACGTGGACCAGCACATCCAGCGACCCACTGAACTCATCAGGGCGGTTGCCCGGGATCCACGCGTCGCGGACAAGGTTGCGGGCGTTCGCCACGGTCAGGCTTGGCAACGTGCCTTCTGCCTCATCCGCCGCGCGGATGAGGGCGGCGGCGAGATCGCGGGCCTGCGCCGACGTGACGTCAAGGACCGGGCTCGACAGCTTTCACCGGAGGTCCCGGTGCTCGCCCTTCCCCAGGGCGGACGCCGGGACTTTCGATGTCTCCGGGTCTGCTCGGGCCGTGTTTCCGACTCCGCTCAGGCCACGTTTACGGGTCTGCTCAGGGCCCGTTTGCGGCTCCGCACAATTTCGGCTCCGCACAATTTCGACTCCGTGCAAGCCACGTTTCGGGTCCGCTTCAAGGTTGTCTCCAGGCCCGCTTGAGGAACCGTTTGCGGTCTCTGAGGCCCCTGAGGTCCGTGAGGTCTGAGGTCTCTGAGGTCTGTGAGGTCCGCTTCGGTCGGCTTTCGATCCGTCCGGGGCCGGCCCCGCGCGTCAGGCACGCCGGTCATCGCCCCGGCCCGCGCTTCAGACCGCCGATCATCCCCGGCCCCGCGACCGCGCCGCACGCGCGATGGTCACGACGGCCTTCTCCAGTGCGTACTCGGGATCGTCGCCGCCCCCCTTCACTCCGGCGTCCGCCTCGGCCACGGCCCGCAGGGCCGCCGCCACTCCGTCGGGCGTCCACCCCCGCATCTGCTGCCGCACCCGGTCGATCTTCCACGGCGGCATCCCCAGCTCCCGGGCGAGGTCGGCGGGCCGCCCGCCGCGCGCCGACGACAGCTTCCCGATCGCCCGCACGCCCTGCGCCAGCGCACTGGTGATCAGCACGGGCGCGACCCCGGTCGCCAGCGACCAGCGCAGCGCCTCCAACGCCTCCGCCGTCCTCCCCTCGACGGCCCGGTCCGCCACCGTGAAGCTCGACGCCTCGGCACGGCCCGTGTAGTACCGCCCGACGACCGCCTCGTCGATCGTCCCCTCGATGTCCGCGACCAGTTGCGCCACCGCGGACGCCAGCTCCCGCAGATCGCTCCCTATCGCGTCGACCAGCGCCTGGCACGCCTCGGGCGTCGCCGACCGGCCGAGCGTGCGGAACTCGCTCCGCAGGAAGGCGAGCCGGTCCGCCGGCTTGGTCATCTTCGGGCAGGCCACCTCCCGCGCCCCCGCCTTGCGCGCGGCGTCGAGCAGCCCCTTGCCCTTGGCGCCCCCCGCGTGCAGCAGCACGAGCGTGATCTCCTCGGCCGGCGCCCCGAGATAGGTCTTCACGTCCTTGACGGTGTCGGCCGAAAGATCCTGCGCGTTGCGTACGACCACCACCTTGCGCTCCGCGAAGAGCGACGGGCTGGTCAGCTCGGCGAGCGTGCCGGGCTGGAGCTGGTCCGGTGTCAGGTCGCGTACGTCCGTGTCGGCGTCGGCGGCCCTGGCGGCGGCCACCACCTCCTGAACGGCACGGTCGAGCAGGAGGTCCTCCTGGCCCACGGCAAGCGTCACCGGGGCGAGAGGGTCGTCATGAGCGGTCTTCCTGGCCATCGCGACAAGCATCGCACGGGCCACTGACAACGGGGGCGGCGAGCCGACGCGGGAGCACTCGCTAGGGCTCCTCCCGCCAGCCCTCCCACTCCCCCGCCAGCGCGTCCAGTTCCGCCGGGTCCAGCCGTTGCTCCTCGTCCCGCAGGACGACGAGCCACTGGGCGTCCTCGGCATCGTCCTCACCGGCCAGCGCGTCGCGCACCAGCCGCGGCTCCTCGACGACGCCGAACCGCTCCCCGAGCGCTTCCGCCACCTCGTGCGCGGCATCGCGGTCGGGCAGCACCAGCACATGTCTCACATCGCTCACGGAGCCATTGTCCGGTGACGCGGCGGTGCCGGACGACCGGCCCGGATGTCAGCTCTTGGGCACCAGTTGCACGTCGAGGTCGATCTGGATGCTCGGTCCGACCACTGCGATGCCCCGGGCCAGCATCGTCTGCCAGCTCACGGTGAAGTCGTCCCGGTGCAGTTCCGTGGTGGCCCGGCAGGCCGCGCGCGTCTCGCCCTCCATGCCGTTGCCGAGTCCGAGGTACTCCGTGTCGAGCGTGACCGTACGCGTCACCCCGTGCAGCGAGAGCGCGCCGGTGACGGCCCACCGGCTGCCACCCCGGTGCACGCACCGCTCGCTGTAGAACTCCAGCGTCGGAAAGCGCTGCACGTCCAGGAAGTCCGCCGAACGCAGGTGGTCGTCACGCATCTGTACGTTCGTGTCGATGGACGCCGCGTCGATCACCACGTGCATCGCGGACTGCTCCACCGAATCGGCGATCCGCACCGCCCCGGCGAAGGTGTTGAACCGTCCGTGGATCCGGGCCAGCCCGATATGCCGCGCGGTGAAGGCGATCGAGGAATGCGTGGGCTCGATCTCCCAGTCACCCGGCACCGGCAGGTCCGGCGGCGCGGCGACCTGGAGGGTCACATCACCCAGCGAGGCCAGCGAGTTCTCACCGACCAGCGTGGTCGCCCGGTAGGGCGTGTAGCCGTCGGCGGAGACCGCAAGCCGGTACTCGCCGGCCGGCACCGTCGTCATGAACGACCCGTAGGGGTCGGTGCCGCCGGTGACCAGCGTGCGCCCCATGGCGTCACTGACCGCGAACTCCGCGTGCGCAACCGGCTCGTTGACCGGGTCGAGCACCCGGCAGCTGAGCACCCCGGCGTCGGGTGGGGTATGGATCGCCGCGAGCGGATTTGCCCGATGTGCCCGGTTCATACGATTTCCCAGCAATCGGCCGAACATCTACGACCCCCCGTGCTCCTCGACATCTCCTGCTACCGAAGATGCATTCGATCACCGATGCGGTATTCGAGGCAACACGGGCCCACATCAAAGGAATCCAGCACATGTGATGGGACTACGTACGAGTAGCAGCGACTTACCGTCTGTGGATGGATTGGTCGGACGGATTCCAATTTCACACAGTCAACACACAGGAATGTCTGCGGCGTTGCGGGGAATCGGGACCCGGGCCACGGACATCGTCCGCGCTGCCGAAAGCCCCTGCATCCGCTTCCACATCCATATCCGCGTCCGCAGCCGCGTCTCCGTCCGCGTCCGGCCACCCGCCTTGGCTCCGCGCGCATCCACCGGATGCACAATCATGCGCCGGGCTTGGACTTGGTGCCGGGCTCGGGCTTGGCCTTGGCGCCGGGCTCGGACTCGGGCTCGGGCTCGGGCTCGGGCTCGGCCTTGGCTCCGAGTGCGGACTCTGCCTCAGCCTGCGTCCCGGTCCCGGTCTCCGTCCCAGCCTGCGTCCCGGTCCCGGCCTGCGGGGAACCGGCGGTCAGACAGGACCTGACGAAGTCCTGAACCACAGGGTTGGAGTCGCCGGCGGGCGCCCACGCGACACCGACCCGGCTGGGGCTGACACCGCTGACAGGTCGGTAGACGATGCCGGGCCGGGCGTAGTAGCGGGCGGCGGATTCGGGGGCGAGGGCGATGCCGTAGCCGTTGGCGATCGCGCTCAACCAGTCGTCGGGCAGGTCGGTGACGGCGCCGACGCGGACCGGGTGGCCCTCGCGTTCACCCGCGGCCAGCCAGTAGTCCCGCCAGGCCCCCGATTCGGGTGAGGCCGCCACGAACGGTTCGTCCCACAGGTCCCGGAACGCAATCCGGTCACGCGCGGCGAAACGGTGTCCCGCCGGGAGCGCGATCCAGCGTGGCTCGCTGAACAGCACCGCCACCCGCAGGGTCTCCTGGCCGGGGAAGGGCAACCGCAGCAGGGCGACATCGGCGTCGCCATCGGCGAGCCCGGCCGTCGGGTTCGACCACGCGGCCTGTCGCATGTCGGCCCGCCAGCCCGGCCGGCGCCGGCCGAACTCCGTGACGATGCGCTGGGTCGCCTCGTTGGCGGCGCTGGCCAGGAAGCCCACCCGCAGCACACGGGCCGCCCGTGCGGCCGTCCCCTTCGTCTCCCGCAGCAACCGGTCCCAGTCGGCCAGCAGGGCGGGCGCCCGCTCCGCCAGGGCCCGGCCCGGTTCGGTGAGGGCCATCCCGGACCGGGACCGGGTGAACAGCCGTACCCCGAGCCTGCCCTCCAACTGCTTGATCTGCTTGGTCAGCGCCGGCTGGGAGAGGAACAGCTGCTCTGCCGCACGGGTCAGACTCCCCGTCTCCGCCACGGCGACGAAGGAACGCAGCAGCCGGGTGTCCACATCCATGCTTTCAGGTTATAGATGCAGGTATTGGACGCCAAACGGGGGATCGGCAAGGCTTTTCGCAGATGCGTGGGCAGCTACCCGCACCCGCGCGCGATGCACCCGGCCGAAAGGGGAGGCTCATGATCACCGCCTATCTGATCGTCACCGTCGTCACCGTCGTGGCCAACGCCGGGATCGCCGTCGCGGACCTGCTGCGGGCCGGATTCGTCCTCGCCAACTCGGCCGAGGTGGGGCTGCCGCGGGCCTGGCTCCCCTGGCTCGCCACGGCCAAGGCAGCCGGGGCCGCCGGACTCCTGCTCGGGCTCCTGGGCGCCCGGCCCCTCGGCGTCGCGGCCGCGGTGGGACTCGTCCTGTTCTTCCTGGGCGCCGTCGCGGCACACGTCCGCAGGCGCGTGTACCACAACATCGCCTTCCCGGTCGGCTACCTCGGCCTCGCCACCGCCTCCCTCGTCCTCGCCACCACGCGATGACCGTCGACCGCTTGCGCCGGGCACAGCTCACGGGGTGTCCAGTCCTCACTCGCGCGTCACCCGCAGTTCCCCACCCGACTCGCCCGATCCGGCGACCGCGAGCGAACCGTCCCGGTCCGTGCGCAGCACCACCGCCCCCGCCGCCCGCAGCGCCGCCACGGTGCTGGGCGCCGGATGGCCGTACGGGTTGTCCACGCCGCACGAGACCAGCGCCACCCGCGGTGCCACCAGCCGTATCAGCTCGGGGTCCTGGTAGGCCGAGCCGTGGTGAGCGACCTTGAGCACGTCCACCCGGGCCAGCCCGGCCGCCGCCGGAGACCTCGACAGCGCCTGCTGGGCCGGCGGTTCCAAGTCGCCGAGCAGCAGCAGTCGCAGCCCGGCCGACCGGACGAGCAACGCCACGCTCGCATCGTTCGGACCGTCCGGTTCCGGTCCCCGGCCCGGCGGCGGCCACAGCACCTGCCAGGTGAGCGGACCGGTGCGCCGCCGTTCTCCGGCGACGGCGCGGGCCACCGGGACATGCCGCCGAGCCGCCTCCCTCCTCACGAACTCCACCTGCTCCGCGGGTTCTTCGAAGCCGGTCGTCTCGATCGCGGCCACCGAGCGCCCGCGCAGCACACCGGGCAGTCCCGCGACATGGTCGGCGTGGAAATGGGTGATCAGCAGGAGCGGGACACGGGTGATGCCGAGGTCCCGCAGGCAGCGGTCGACCAGTTTCGGATCGGGTCCCGCGTCCACGACCACCCCGCTGCCCTCGCCCACCGCGAGAACCGTCGCGTCTCCCTGCCCGACGTCACACATCGCGTACTTCCAGCCGGACGGCGGCCAGCCCGTGATCACCCGGGTGAGCGGCACCGGCCGTATCACCAACAGCAGGAGCAGCAGTACGCAGACCCCGCACCACCACGGGTGCCGCAGCAGCCGCCGTCCGACCAGCACGACGGTCACCGTGACCGCGGCGAGCAGCAGCGCCCCCGTCCAGTTGCCCGGCCAGTCCACTCCCCCACCGGGCAGCGCGGCCCCGGTCCGGGCGACCCGCGCGATCCAGTCGGCCGGCCAACTCGCACACCAGGCGAGCGCCTTGGCCACGGGCATCGCCAGCGGCGCGGTGGCCAGCGCCGCGAATCCCAGCACCGTGGCGGGCGCGACGGCGATCTCGGCGAGCAGGTTGCACGGCACCGCCACCAGGCTCACCCGCGCCGACAGCACGGCGACGACCGGCGCACACACGGCCTGCGCCGCGGCGGCCGCGGCCAATGCCTCCGCCACCCGCCGCGGCACCCCGCGTCTGCGCAGCGATGCGCTCCATCCCGGCGCGAGCACCAGCAACGCACCGGTCGCCAGCACCGACAGCAGGAAACCGTAGCTGCGGGCCAGCCACGGATCGTAGAGGACCAGCAGCAGTACGGCCGTCGCCAGCGCGGGGACCAGGGACCGGCGGCGTCCGGTGGCCAGGGCCACCAGCGCCACGGCTCCGCAGGCCGCCGCCCGCAGCACGCTCGGATCGGGGCGGCACACGACGACGAAACCGAGCGTGAGCGTCCCCGCGAGCAGTGCCGTGCTCCGCAGTGAGAGCCCGAGGCGCGGCGCGAGTCCGCGGCGTTCGGCGTGCGCCGCCAGGCCGGGCGGTCCGACGAGCAGGATGAGCAGGATGGTGAGATTGCTTCCGGAGACGGCCAGCGTGTGGGCCAGATCCGTCTCCTTGAATGCCTCGTCCAACTCGGGGGTGATGCGAGAGGTGTCCCCGACGACCAGTCCGGGCAGCAGCGCCCGCGCGTCGGCGGACAGTCCCTCGGTCGCCGTACGCAGCCCGGCCCGCAGCCGGCCCGCCAGTCGCTGCGGCCCGTTCGGTTCGTCCACGATCTCCGGCGCCTGAGCCTCCGTGACCCGTAGCACGGCGGCCAGCCCGTCGCCGTCCGCCAGCACGGGGGCCAGCCGCGCACTCACTCGCAACCGGGTCGAGGGCAACAGACCGAGCCAAGCCGAACGCGCACGGCGCGGGCCGCCTTCGGAGGCACGTCCGGGCCCCGGAACGTCCGGACGCACCGTTGCCGGGGCATCCGGGCGCGCCGGTGCCGGGACGTCCGCGTCCACGATCATCAGCACGGGTGCCCGGGTCGTCATCGCCGTCCCATCGGTCCGCTCCACGCGCCGTACCTCGGCGTAGGCCAGCACGGCGGCCGGGGCGGTGTGGTCGCCTCGCACCCGTGGTCTGCTGAGCCAGGGGTCGGAGCCGAGCCGGACCTCCGCGGTCACCGTGGCATAGCGGCGGGCCAGCTCCGGCACCGGTCCCCGGTGGGTGTCCGCCCCGTGCAGTCCGCCGGACACGGCCGCCGCGGCCACGCACAGCAGTACGGCGGCTACCGAGGTCCGGGGCCAGGTGAACCAGGCGGGCGGGCTCGCCGGCGGCGGGGAATCCACGGGCGGGCCGTTCGCCTGCCCTGTCGCGCGGCGAGGGCCGACCCGGCCGCTACGGGTCAGCAGCAGCACGAGCGCCACGATCAGCGCTCCGACCGCGACTCCGGCAGTCCATGGCGGTGGGGTGTCCAACGTGACCGCCGCCGTCACCCAGGCCGCCAGCGCGGGCGGCACGAGACGCAGATCCGTCGGCCCCTCCTGGCGGGGGTGCGCGTCGCCGAGTCGGCGCCCGGAGGCCGCGTGCACGGCGGGGCGGGTGGACGGTGTGTTCATGGAGATGGCGGCGGTGACGGGTCGGCCATCGGCGCCTCCGGACACCGTGGCATCGGACAGCATGGGCCCAAGGGCGGTACGCCGAGAGGCAGTGGCCTCAGAGGCAGTGAGTTCAGAGGTGGTCGCCTGAGGGGCGGTGGGTTGAGGGGCGGTGGGTTGAGGAGCCGTGGGCTGAGGAGCAGTGGGTTCAAGAGCAGCGGGCTCAGGAGCAGCGGGCTCAGGAGCGGCGGGCTCAGGAGCGGCGGGCTCAGGAGCGGCGGGATTCAGGGCGCTGGGCTCGCGGTTCATGGCAGCACCAGATTCCTCAGGTCGGCGAAGCGCCGGTCGCCGATGCCGTTGACCTCGCGGAGTTCGTCGACGGAGCGGAATCCGCCGTGCTGGGTGCGGTACTCGATGATGTGCCGGGCCAGCACGGGGCCCACCCCGGGCAGGGCGTCGAGTTGGTCCACGGTGGCCGTGTTCAGCGGGACCGGGGCCGCCGGGGCACCCGCTCCCGGCGCGATGCCCGCCGGATCCGATCCGGTCGCCCCGCCGAATCCGGGTCCGGCCGCCGCCCCCGGAGCGCCGACGACGATCTGCTCACCGTCCACCAGGAAACGAGCCCGGTTGAGGCCGTCGGTGTCCGTGCCCGGACGCACTCCGCCCGCCGCGCTCAGGGCGTCGACGACCCGTGAACCCGCAGGCAGCCGATGGATTCCGGGCTTGCGGACCTTCCCGCTGACGTCGACCACGATCTCCGCGCCCACGGCCCCCTGCACAGCTCCGGCCAAAGCCCCCGGCCCCGGACTTCCGCCCGCACCGGCCCTCCCACCCGCCTCACTCTCCTCACCCCGCCCGCCCTCCGCGCCCTTGGCCTCTACAGCGAACGGCGTCTGCGCCCTTACCACTTCCGGTGCGCGTACGGACTGGGTGCGACCGGTCCAGAAGTGCTGCACGGCGAACACTGCGGCCACGGCGAGCAACACCGAGAGCGCGATCACACCCCGTCGCTCCAGTCCGCACCTGGCCTGCAACCACACCGGCATCCGCTCCCGCAGGGCAATCCCGATGCGCTCCCGCCAGCCCGGTGTGGCCGACTCGTCCAGGTCGTCCGAGTCACCCGGATCGTCCGGGCCATGCCAGCGGCCTGCATGATCCCGGTCATCCCGGTCATCCGGGTCACCCGGGTCACCCGGGTCGTCCGCTCGTAGGATGTTCACCCCAGTCATGGCATCGGGCTTCGGCGGCGCGGGCATGGCCGCCGGCCGCGCCGGATTCATGCCGGGTGCTGTTGCGCACACCCTGCCGGTCAGCGTCGGCGGAGGAACACGAGACCGTGCAACCGGCGGTCCATGGCCCGACTCCCGAGGCGCAATTGGCTCCCGGCACCCGCCGGACTCGCTGCGCGCGCCCGATCCGCGGCGCGCGCCCGGCTCCATGCGTGCGAGCGCCTTCTGGCTGACAACCGGCTTCTGGCGTTCAACCGATCCCCGCCGTTCATCCGATCCACGGGGTTCACCAGATCCACGGGGTTCACCCGGCTGTCGGCCTTCGTCCGGCTCCCCGCGTTCCTTCCATGTCCGGCCTACCTCAGCGCGTTCGCCGAAGAGGATTTCCGCGCGGCGGCGCAGTTCCTCCGCCCGTGCGTGCCGTCGGCGGGCGTAGCGGTGAACAGGTGGACGCCGCTGCCGGGTGCGGCCGTCGGAGGCGGGACCGCGGCCCGGTCCGCTGGTCGGGGTCGTGATGCGTGAGTGTGATCGAAGTGACATGCGACGAGGATCGGGCATCCCGACGGTTCGCGATGATCTTGCTCAATTCCCGGGGATTACCCGCCGGTTGTGGAAAACCCCATCACCCACACGAGTGCACGGCACGGCCGGCTACAGCTACAGCTACAGCTACAGCTACAGCTACAGCTACAGGAGTCACGGGTTGGCCGTCCCCCGCGCATGCCCGTCACCTCGGCGAGACGACGGCGCCGAGCAACCCGGGCCCGGTGTGCGCGCCGATCACCGCTCCGACCTCGCTGACGTGCAGGTCGGCCAGCCCAGGTACCCGTGCTCGCAGCCGTTCGGCGAGGGCCGAAGCCCGATCGGGTGCGGCGAGATGGTGGACGGCGATGTCGGCCTCGGCGCCGCCCACCCGCTCGACGACGATCTCCTCCAGGCGGGCGATCGCCTTCGACGCCGTACGCACCTTCTCCAGCAGCTCGATGCGGCCGCCTTCCAGTTGCAGCAGCGGTTTCACGGCGAGGGCGGAGCCCAACAGGGCCGCCGCGGCGCCGATGCGGCCGCCGCGGCGCAGATAGTCGAGCGTGTCGACGTAGAAGTAGGCGGAGGTGCCCGCGGCCCGTTTCTCGGCCGCGGTGACGGCCTCGTCCATCGTGCCGCCCGACTCCGCCGTCCCGGCGGCGGCGAGCGCGCAGAAACCGAGAGCCATCGCGACCATCCCGGTGTCCACCACCCGGACCGGCACCGGAGCCTCACGGGCCGCGACGACTGCGGCGTCGTACGTACCCGACAACTCGGCGGAGAGGTGCAGCGAGACGATGCCCGTGGCGCCGGACTCGGCCACCGCGCGGTAGGTCTCCGCGAACATCGACGGGCTGGGGCGGGAGGTGGTGACGGGGCGCCGTTTCTGCAGTGCCTGGGCCAGGGAACGGGTCGAGATCTCGGTGCCCTCTTCGAGCGCCTGGTCGCCGAGGACCACGGTCAGGGGTACCGCGGTGATGCCATGCCGCTCCATCGTCCGGGGCGGCAGGTAGGCCGTTGAATCGGTGACGATCGCGACATGGCGGGACATGAGCTGGAGGTTACCTGGCGTATAGCCCGCATCGCAGCCCGCCCCCTCACACCTGCGCCGGGTGCCGGTGAGATCAGGTGGTGCTCTCGGGCCGTGGCTTCTTCTGCCACGGGTAGGCCGGACGCCCGCCGGGCGGTTTGATGGCCGGGCGGGGTTGTTCCCCCGCGGGTTCGGATCGCTCGGACCGGGACCAGGTCTGCGGGCCGTTCGAGCCGTCGCCTGCGGGGACTTCGGGCCATGGGGGCGACGCGGACGACGCGGGTCCCGGCTGCTGTCCGGGCTGGGTCGGAGAAGCCGCGGGAGGTGTCGGCTCGTCGCGCTGCCAGTGCCGCAGCGCGCCCGCCTCGACGTCGATCTGCGCGCTCAGCGCGTCCAGGTCGTCTTCACCGAAGCGCTGCGCGCGGTCGAGGGCGGCCCACCGCAGCGCGTCCGCGGACTGGGTGATCCGCTCGGTGCGCCGGCGCAGTTCGGGCAGGCGCGCGGCGAGCGTGGCCCGGTCCGGCTCCGACTCCAGGCGCTTGAGTTCGTGGTCCAGTTCCTGCCCGTGCGCGCTCAGCCGCTCGAAGAGACCGAGCGATTCCCGCAGCGCCGTGTCCTCCGCCACGCCCGCGCGCAGCGTGTCCTGCGTGGCCCGCATCGAGGTGCGCAGGTCGAGCCGGAGCTTGGCCACCTCGCCGACCGGGCCCGGCTGGGCGAAGGACTTCGCACGCAACGTGTGGTCCTCGACCGTGCGACGGGCCTGTGTGACCGTACGGTCGATGCCCCGTTTGGCCGCGCCGATCGCCTTGATCGTGACATACCCGCCCAGAAGGACGCAGAGCAGAAAGAGCACGGCGAACACTGCGATCACTGCTTCCACGACGCTCCTCCTCCGACCTCGCGACGCGACCCGCCCCGCTCCTCCACGGTAAACGCAACAGGCAGGCCCGGGGTTCCAGAAAAACCCCGAACCTGCCCGTAGGGGACGCCCCGGAGGCGGCGTCCCCGCGCATGCGTCCCAGCCGTCCCCGCGCTTACGCCGGGACGATGTTCACCAGCTTCGGCGCCCGCACGATCACCTTGCGGATGGCGGCACCCTCCAGTGCGGCGACGACCTTCTCGTCGGCCAGTGCCGCCTTCTCCAGTTCCTGCTCGGAGATGCCCGGCGGAACCTCCAGACGGGCCTTGACCTTGCCCTTGACCTGGACGACGCAGGTCACGGTCTCGTCGACGACGTACGCCGGGTCGGCGACCGGGAAGTCCCGGTGGACGACGGTGTCGATGCGCCCCAGCCGGTGCCACAGTTCCTCGGCGATGTGCGGGGCCAGCGGCGCGACCATCAGGACCAGCGCCTCGGCGACCGACCGCGGCACCGTGCCGGTCCGCCGCCCGCCACCGGCCTCAGCCGACGCTCCCGCGGCCCCTCCTCCGTACACCTTGGTCAGGTGGTTGTTCAGCTCCGTGACCTTGGCGATGGCGGTGTTGAAGCGCAGGCCCTCCAGGTCCTGCCGGACGCCGTCGATCGTCTTGTGCAGGGCGCGCAGCGTCTCCTCGTCGGGTTCCGCGTCGGAGACGGTGACCTCCCCGGTCGTCTCGTCGACGATGTTGCGCCACAGCCGCTGCAACAGGCGGAACTGGCCGACCACCGCGCGCGTGTCCCACGGCCGGGACACGTCCAGGGGCCCCATCGCCATCTCGTACAGGCGCAGCGTGTCGGCCCCGTACTCGGCGCAGATCTCGTCGGGCGTCACCGCGTTCTTCAGGGACTTGCCCATCTTGCCCAGCAGACGGGTGACCTTCTCGCCCTGGTAGTAGTAGGCGCCGTCGCGCTCCTCCACCTCGGCGGCGGGCACCGCGATGCCGCGGCTGTCGCGGTAGACGTACGCCTGGATCATGCCCTGGTTGAACAGCTTGTGGAACGGCTCCGCGGAGGAGACGTGCCCCAGGTCGTACAGGACCTTGGACCAGAAGCGGGCGTACAGCAGGTGCAGTACGGCGTGCTCGGCGCCGCCGACGTACAGGTCGACGCCGCCGTGCGGCATGCCCTCGCGCGGGCCCATCCAGTACCGCTCGATCTCGGGGTCGACCAGTTTCCGGTCGTTGTGCGGGTCCAGGTAGCGCAGCTCGTACCAGCAGGAACCGGCCCAGTTGGGCATGGTGTTGGTCTCGCGGCGGTACTTCTTCGGCCCGTCGCCCAGGTCCAGGGTGACGTTGACCCAGTCCGCGTTGCGCGACAGCGGCGTCTCGGGCCGGGTGTCGGCGTCGTCCGGGTCGAAGGTGCGCGGCGAGTAGTCCTCGACCTCGGGCAGCGCCAGGGGCAGCATCGACTCGGGCAGCGCGTGGGCGGTGCCGTCCTCGTCGTAGACGATCGGGAAGGGCTCGCCCCAGTAGCGCTGGCGGCTGAACAGCCAGTCACGCAGCCGGAAGTTGACGGTGCCCTCGCCGATGCCCTTGCGCTCCAGCCACTCGGTGATGCGCGCCTTGGCGTCGGCGACGCCCAGGCCGTCCAGCTTCACGTCCTCACCGGAGGAGTTGACGATCTTCGCGTCGTACGAGGCGAAGGCGTCGTCCCAGGTGGACGGGTCGGTGTCGCGGCCGTCGGACGGCTCGACGACGCACCGGATCGGCAGCTCGAAGGCGCGCGCGAAGGCGAAGTCACGGGTGTCGTGAGCCGGGACGGCCATGATCGCGCCGGTGCCGTAGCCCATCAGTACGTAGTCGGCGATGAAGACGGGGATCTTCTCGCCGTTGACCGGGTTGGTGGCGAAGGCGCCGGTGAAGACACCTGTCTTGTCCTTGGCCTCGGCCTGGCGTTCCACGTCCGACTTGGCGGCGGCCTGCGCGCGGTAGGCGGCGACGGCGTCGGCGGGCGTGGTGTGGCCGCCGGTCCACACGGCGTGGGTCCCCTCGGGCCAGGCCGCCGGGGTGAACTTCTCGACCAGCGGGTGCTCGGGGGCCAGCACCATGTACGTCGCGCCGAACAGGGTGTCCTGGCGGGTGGTGAAGATCGTGATGTGCTCGCCGTCGATCGGGAAGTCGACGCGGGCGCCCTCGGAGCGGCCGATCCAGTTGCGCTGCTGCAGCTTGATGGCCTCGGGCCAGTCCAGCTCCTCCAGGTCCGTCAGCAGCCGGTCGGCGTACGCGGTGATGCGCATGTTCCACTGCCGCAGCTTGGCCTTGAAGACCGGGAAGTTGCCGCGCTCGGAGCGGCCGTCGGCGGTGACCTCCTCGTTGGCCAGCACGGTGCCCAGGCCGGGGCACCAGTTGACGGGCGCGTCGGAGGCGTAGGCCAGGCGGAAGTCACCCAGGACGTCGGCGCGCTCGGCGGCGGTCAGCTCGTGCCACGCGCGCGTGTGGCCCGGTACGGCCCGCTCACCGGACTCGAACTGGGCGATCAGCTGGGAGATCGGGCGGGCCTTGGCGGCTTCGTCGTCGTACCAGGAGTTGAAGATCTGCAGGAAGATCCACTGGGTCCACTTGTAGTAGTCCGGGTCGATCGTGGCGAAGGACCGGCGCTTGTCGTGGCCCAGTCCCAGCCGGCGCAGCTGGGACTTCATGTTCTCGATGTTGGCCTCGGTGGACACGCGCGGGTGCGTGCCGGTCTGCACGGCGTACTGCTCCGCGGGCAGGCCGAAGGCGTCGAAGCCCAGGGTGTGCAGGACGTTGTGGCCGGTCATCCGCTGGAACCGGGCGAAGACGTCGGTGGCGATGTAGCCCAGGGGGTGACCGACGTGCAGGCCCGCACCGGAGGGGTACGGGAACATGTCCATGATGAACTTCTTGGGCTCGGCGACCGTCGCGGGATCGCCGGCCAGGTCACCCTTGGGGTTCGGCGCGGCGTACGTGCCCTCGGCGTCCCAGAAGTCCTGCCAGCGTGCCTCGATGTCAGCGGCCATGGCAGCCGTGTAGCGGTTCGGCGCCACCTCCGCCGACGTGGCGGAAGCGGCGGGGTTCGTCTCGCTCATGATCCTCAAAGCTCCATAGGTCGTCTCTGCCTGCGGAAACGAAAAATCCCCTCACACAGGAGGGGACGCCGCGCCGATGCCGACCACGGGATTCACCGGCGGTCGGGACTGATCAGCGCGGCCCGCTAAGCAGAAGGCGTACGGCACGCATGGCGACAGACTACCGCAGCCCTTGAGCGAGCCGCGACGGGCTTCCGTACGCCTGGTCGACACGACGAGCACTGAACCACATGAAGTTGTTACTTCGCGTAACACCCGCCAAGGGGCGTCGCAACACTCGCGTCGTCCTTTGGCGCCACGCAATGACTCAAACCTCGTACTGATGGGTTCGACGCCGCTCGGAGTGCGGCAGTGGGATCCACCCCAGAAGATCCCAGAAGATCTACGTGGACTGGACGCCGCGCCGGGGCCGCGGGACGTCCCGCGCCAACCTTCCGGCCCCTCCCAGGGCCGTGGTCGACGCGGCCTGGGCCGCCGAGCACGTGAACGGCGGGGTCGTCCGGGCCCGGGTGGCCCGCCGGCCGCACCCGAACGGGCCGCCGCACGAACGGACCCCGCATACGCAGAAAGCGAACCATCCATTCGGATGATCCGCTTTCTCGTTCTGTGGAGCTAAGGAGAATTGAACTCCTGACCTCCTGCATGCCATGCAGGCGCTCTACCAACTGAGCTATAGCCCCTCGCGGTCACGCGGCCAAGCCGCTTGCCGACCGTGCCGCCCGATCTCCCTGGCGGCGACGCCAACATTACACGGTCGACGGGGTGCACCACCAAATCGTTTCCTTTCTGCGGCGGTACGGCAGCTATTGTCGCCCTTCATGATCGTGATCGCGCCCTCCGGAACCCGCCGTCGCGTGCCGGTCGCCCTGGGGGCGTGCCTGGTCTCCTTGGCCGCGTTCTGGATCGCGCAGTGCGCCGCACACGTGTCGATGATCGACCTGCTGGTGTACCGGGCCGAGGGAGCGACCGTTCGCGCGGGAGGCGATCTGTACGCCCTGCGGGCGACCAAGGTAGGGCTGCCCACCACGTACCCGCCGTTCGCGGCCCTGGTGTTCACGCCGCTGACCCTGCTGGAGTCCGCCCAGCTGCGCGTCCTGGCCACGCTGGGAAACCTGGTCCTCCTGGTGGTGCTGGTACGGCTGTCGCTGGGACTCGTCGGGCACGCGCGCGTGGAGAGCGTCTGGTGGATCGCCGCGGCGGCCGTGTGGTGCGAACCGGTCTGGACGACGCTGCGCTACGGACAGATCAATCTGCTGCTCGCCGTCCTGGTGCTGTGGGACCTCTCGCGCCGCTCCGCCGGCGGCCCGAACCGCTGGGCGGGCGCCGCTCTCGGGCTGGCCGCCGCCGTCAAGCTGACACCCGCGCTGTTCGTGGTCTTCCTGGTCGCCACCGGCGTCGTGGCGCGCCTCAGGGGCGGCGACGGGGGGCCGTGGCTGAGGCACGCGCGCGGGGCGGTCGTCGCTTTCACCGGCGCGACCCTGCTGGCGGTGGCCGTCCTGCCGTACGACTCGTGGCGTTTCTGGACCGACATGGTGTTCCGCACCGGCCGGGTGGGGCACGCCGAGGACACCGCCAACCAGGCCCTGCGCGGCGTTCTGGCCCGGCTGCTGCACACCGGTGCGCCGGGCGGCCTCTGGGCGCTGCTGGCGGCCCTGACGGCCGTGGCCGGGCTGTGGCTCGCGATCACCGCGGAGCTGCGGGGGCGACGCTCCTGGGCGGTGGTCGCCTGCGCGGTGACGGCGCTGCTGGTCAGCCCCGTGTCGTGGTCGCACCACTGGGTGTGGTGCGTGCCCCTGGTGGTGGTGCTGTGGTGCGACGGCCACCGAGTGACGGCCGTGGCCTGCGCGGCCGTGTTCTGTTCGTACGGTCTGTGGTGGGTGCCGCACGGCAGTGGACGGCCCGAACTGCACCAAGGGGGCGCCGAGTTGATGCTGTCGGCCCTCTACGGGGCGTGCGGTCTGCTGTTCCTCGTCCTCGCCGGACACCGCCTGGGGCGGACATCGTCGCCTACGCCCGGCGCCGGTCAGGCAGTGACGAACGAGTAGAACCGCTTGAGGGTGCAGTGCTCCTCCAGGAGGCGGCCGTAGATCGGTTCACCCTCCAGTTCGCGGTACGTCTCGATGGGGTCGCCCTTTATGATCAGCGCCCGCGCGCATTCCTCGCACCAGTACTGGTAATCCGGGTTGATCGGCTCCATGTCTCGGACGATCGGCGTGCCGTGCCCGCACCAATCGCACTTTCGCCGGTGTGCACCCATCGATCAGCTCCAGCTGTGGCCGCAGGCCGTGCACACGTACGAGATTCCGCCGTTGTCGCCCAGGACTTGGGCCACATGCGCGGAACCACAGGAGGGGCAGTCGAGCCGGGTGGCCGTGTCCCGTATCAACGCCGCGTCGAGGAGGTGGCCGACCTCCTCAAGGATGCTCGCAGGCATCGCTACTCCCTCCCGTCGGGCCGCGCCCCCTACCGGCGGTTTGATTCTGCCACGGCCAGGCCAATACGGTCAGCGACGCCTCAGTACCAGTCCGGACACGGCAGCGGGCGCGGCCGTCCTGGCCGGCGGACGACGTTCGTGATGACGATGTCGAAGACCGTCACGAAAAGGGCTGTGAGCACGAGCGCGAGCGGCAGCCGGGGCCCATTGTCAGTGGCGGGTAGTTCACTGTCCTCAGGGCTCGAAACGGATGCGGGACCTGGTTCAGCCGGGATGCCGTCGTCATGCCGTCGAGCCTGGTGACACGCCGGTGCGGGTGCCGAGAGGCCGCCGATGCCGGTGCTGTCGGCAGCCGGCAGCGGACAAGTCGGGCGCCGGCGATGTGATGTGGGGTACGACGGCGGAAGGACGAGGAAGGGCGGGGAGCGATGGCGGGGGAAGGAATGACGCGGCGCATGACGACGCGTGAGGTGATGGCGGGGCGGGCGGGAGCACGCCGCCGGTCCGGGCTTGCCGCGTTTTCATGGGCGCGCCCGCGGCGGCCGGTCCGCACCTCGCCGAGTTGTGGGCGAGCGCCGCCGTGGCATCGCCGGGGCCACGGGTGAAGACGTTCCGTCACAGGGCGGTCGGTGAGCTGCGGATGACGTCGCAGTCGCTGTCGCTCGACGGGATGCCGGAGTGCCGGAGTGCCGGATCGTGGCCCGCGTACGGAGAGCGGCGAGGCGCGCGGGAGGAGAGCGTCGCTGAGCGAGTGCGGACAGCGGCTGTGCCGCCGACGGACGAGGGGGGGCGCCGAAATCATCTGTCCATGGAACGAAGAAAATCCCGCCCACTGAAGGGGACGGGATCCTCATCACCGATCTTTGACAACTCAACAGAGTGTCGATCAGTGGAGCTAAGGAGAATTGAACTCCTGACCTCCTGCATGCCATGCAGGCGCTCTACCAACTGAGCTATAGCCCCTTGTTCCACGCAGTGAGCCGCATGGTGTCCCGCCCCGTTTGGCGGGGCGAACAAGAAGAACTTTAGCCTGTGACCTGCCGGAAAGTGAAATCCACGTCCCCCCTCCGACAGGCTCAGTCGTCGTCGCCGAGGACGGCCTCCGGGAGGGTGCCCGCGTTGTGCTCCAGGAGGCGCCAGCCGCGGGCGCCCTCGCCGAGGACGGACCAGCAGCAGTTGGAGAGACCGCCGAGACTCTCCCAGTGCTGGGCCTCCAGGCCGAGGAGGCGCCCGATGGTGGTGCGGATGGTGCCGCCGTGGCTGACCACCACGAGGGTGCCGTCCTCGGGCAGCTTCTCGGCGTGCCGCAGCACGACCGGGGCCGCCCGGTCGGCGACCTCGGTCTCCAGTTCGCCGCCGCCGCGGCGGACCGGCTCGCCGCGCTTCCAGGCGGCGTACTCCTCGCCGTGGCGGGCGATGATCTCCTCGTGCGTCAGCCCCTGCCAGACGCCCGCGTAGGTCTCGCGCAGCGCCTCGTCCCGGGTGACGTGGAGGCCGGTGAGCGCGGACAGCTCGGCGGCGGTGTCCGTGGCCCGTTGAAGGTCCGAGGCGACGATCGCGTCGGGCCGCAGGGAGGCGAGCAGCCGGGCGGCGCGGCGGGCCTGGCCGATACCGACCGCGGTCAGCTCGACGTCTGTGGTGCCCTGGAAGCGGCGCTCCACGTTCCAGGCGGTCTGACCGTGCCGCCACAGGATGACGCGCCGCCCCCGGCCGACACGGTCGGTCACCTCGCCGGTGGCGCTCATCGCCATTCGCCCTGTGTTTCGGCCGTGTCCTCGGCGGCCTGCTGCCGGGCGTACTCCTCGGCCTTGCCCCGGGTGGCCTTGGCGTCGGCCGGCAGCTCGATCTCGGGGCAGTCCTTCCACAGCCGCTCCAGGGCGTAGAAGATGCGCTCCTCGCTGTGCTGGACGTGGACGACGATGTCGACGTAGTCCAGCAGGATCCAGCGGGCCTCACGGTCTCCTTCGCGGCGCACCGGTTTGACGCCGAGCTCCTTCTGGAGCCGCTCCTCGATCTCGTCGACGATCGACTTGACCTGGCGGTCGTTGGGCGCGGAGGCCAACAGGAAGGCGTCCGTGATCGACAGGACATCGCTCACGTCGTAGGCGATGACGTCGTGGGCGAGCTTGTCGGCGGCTGCCTGGGCAGCGGTGTTGACGAGTTCGAGGGAACGGTCGGTGGCGGTCACTACGTAGCTTTCGGTCGGGGGCGGAGATCGGGAGTGTGGGGCGACCCCCGCACGGCACAGTTCGTCGGCGGTCACTCGCCATCAAGGGTCTCACGGACCGTCCGGGGCACCCCACGTGATTATCGGATCACCTGGGGTGCCCGCACCGCCTTCCGGTGCCGTCCGTCAGGAGGACGACGGCTTGTAGTCCTGGCCGAGGACCACCGAGACGTCGGTGTTCGAGCCGACCGTGCCCTTCGCCACGGCGCTGTCGGGCAGCCCCAGGGTCTTGGCGACCTCGGAGGCGTCGTCCTTGTGGGAGGTGTCCGAGTAGAGCACCTTCGACGTGGCCTGGGCGGTGCTGTCGGTGCCGCCGTCCTGGAAGGTGAAGCCGCCGTTGAGGAGGACCACGCGGGCCTTGTCCGAGTCGCCCTTGACGCCGGTCGCGTCCTGCACGGAGACCCGGACGGCGGAACCCTGGTCGGGGCTTTTCGCGGTGCCGCCGAGGATGTTCTTGATGACGTCGGAGCTGGTCTGGGCGCTCAGTGTGCCGTCCGACTGCACGGGCAGCAGCGCCGTCTTGTAGTCGCCGCCCTTGGCGAGGTCGGCGAGCCTGGCGAGGAAGGCGCCGAGGTTCTTGTCGGACAGCGGCGGCTCGATGATCTGCCCCAGCGTCTGCACGGTGACGGTCGCGCCGTCGGCGTCGGACGACATCTTGCGCAGCACGCCCTGGAGCACCTGGCCGAACCGCTCCAGCTGGGCGTTGTCGGACTCGCCCGTGGCGCGGTAAGTGGCGTAGGCGACGGCCGCCTTGCCGCTGAGGGTCTGGTCCTTGCCCTTGTGGACGAGGGGAGCGGTGCCCTTCTTCTTGCTGTCCGGGTCGGGGACGTCGGCGTTGGTGTCGACGTCGATGTTGCCGACGAGTTCGACGAGGTTCTGCAGGTAGGGGGTGTCGAGCCGCCAACTGCCCTCGATGCTCGTGCCGAGGACGGTGTCGAGCTGGTCGCGGGTACCGGCGGAGCCGTCGTCGTCGACCGATTTGGCGAGGGTCGTCACGCCGCCGGAGTCGTCGGACAGGGAGAGCGAGTTGGGCAACAGGACGGTGGTGCCCTGTTTGGTGGTGCTGTTGTCGACGAGCAGCGCCGTGGAGGTGCCGCCCTTCGCGGTGTTGTGCAGGTGGACGACGATCACCTCGCGCTTCTGGTCGCCGACCGCCGTCGAGGTGCCGTCCTTGGCGCCCGACG
The DNA here is from genome assembly GCF_042268025.1 of Streptomyces sp. NPDC056161. NCBI lineage: Bacteria > Bacillati > Actinomycetota > Actinomycetes > Kitasatosporales > Streptomycetaceae > Streptomyces > Streptomyces sp. NPDC056161. The sequence goes on along the minus strand of NZ_JBHJUV010000045.1, from coordinate 20,742 downwards.
AGGGCAGGCCGGGCAGCTTTCCGGCGTACCAGAGGTAACCGACGCCGCCGGCCACGACCAGGGCGAGGACGACGACCAGGGCGAGGACACGGCTGCGGGCGCGGCGGCGGGCCTCCTCGCGGCGCTCGGTGCGGTTCTCCGTGAACTTCAGCCAGTCGATGACGTCCTCGGAGTCGCCGTCCGGCTCCTCCACGAAGGCGAACTGCTCGGTGTGGTAGTCCCGTTCACGGGCGGCCGGGCCGTCGTCGTCCGGCACCTGGGCCGGGCCGGGCTGCTGCGGGATGTGGGCGGTCTGCTCGGCGACCAGGGGCTGCTGGGTGCTCGCCGCCTGCCCGTAGCCGTAGGCGTCGTGGGACGCCGTGCCGCCGGTGGCGTGCGTGCCGGTGCCGTACGGGTCGTAGCCGGCCTGGGAGCCGTAGGAGGGGGCCTGGGGCTGCGGGCCGGTGTCGTACGGGTCGTACGTCGGCGTGGGCCGCTGCTGCTGTCCGGTCGCGTACGGGTCGTAGCCGTAGCCCTGCTGCGCGTACGGGTCGTACGCCGGCTGCTGGGGCTGCTGGGCCGGGATCTGGCGGTACACGGGCCGTCCGTACTCGTCATAGCCGACGAGTTCGTACTGGTCGCTCCCGTACCCCGGGTCGTTTCGGTCGTTCACCGGTGCCCCTCTCGGCTCACTCGCCGCGGTACAGCTCGCGCTTGGCGATGTAGCGCACGACTCCGTCCGGCACCATGTACCAGATGGGATCCCCCTTGGCGACTCTGCCACGGCAGTCTGTGGAGGAGATGGCCAGTGCGGGAACTTCGACGAGCGAGACACCGCCCTCCGGGAGCCCGGCGTCGGTCAGGTGGTGGCCGGGGCGGGTCACCCCGATGAAGTGCGCGAGGGAGAACAGTTCCTCGGTGTCGCGCCAGGTCAGCAGTTGGGCGAGGGCGTCGGCGCCGGTGATGAAGAAGAGGTCGGTGTCCGGATTGAGCGCGCGCAGGTCGCGCAGGGTGTCCACCGTGTACGTGGGGCCGCCGCGGTCGATGTCGATGCGGCTCACCGAGAACTGCGGGTTCTCGGCGGTCGCGATGACCGTCATCAGGTAGCGGTCCTCGGCCGGGGAGACCTTCCGGTGCGACTTCTGCCAGGGTTGGCCGGTGGGCACGAACACCACCTCGTCGAGCTGGAACTGCGCGACGACCTCGCTGGCCGCCACGAGGTGCCCATGGTGGATCGGGTCGAAGGTCCCGCCCATCACACCGAGACGGCGCTTGCCGGTGTGCGCGGGGCCGCCGCCCGGCCTGTGCTGCGGGGTCCGCACCGTGCTGTTCTCCGCGTCGCACGCCGGACCGGTAGGCATGTCCTGCTCTCCCATGCGTGCAGACCCTACCGGCCCGGTCCCCGGGCCCCGCCCGCCAGACCCCCGGATACGGCCGTGGGGCCGGCCGGCGGGCTCAGCGGTCGCGGTTGAAGCGGGTGGTGATCCACAGCAGCAGAAGCAGGACGAGGAAGGCGCTGCCACCGGTCACGAGCGGGTCGAGGCTGGGGTGGTTGCCGCCGCGCTCCTCGCCCTCGGCGGCGACGGTGACCAACTGGACGGCAGTGGTGTGGAAGCTCATCTTCGGCAGGACCTATCCGGTGTGGGCGGGATAAAGATGTCGGCTCATGGTAAAGGGACGCCGCTGTGGCGCTCACGCCGACTCCACCTTGGGCACGGCGGAGGGCGCCCCCCGATGCTCACCGGGGAACGCCGGGGGAACCTTCCCAGGGACTCAGTCGTCCTTCTGTTTGTACCCACGCAGCAGGAACCACGCGGTCAGCACACAGCCCAGAACCATCACCACCAGGACGATCCGGAGCAGATTCCCCGCCCCATGTTGTTGTGCGGCGACGGCGGCCTCGGCCAGCCGGGCGGTTGCGGGGTTGTGCTCCATGACGTGGACTCCTTCGGCTGTACTGCCCGTCCACGGTATCTCCGCCTAGGCTGGGCCCTGCCTCGGGGGCTCATCGGCACACAACGCACATGGGGGACGACATGACCGACAGCGGCCATGAGCACAACGGGCACGAGCACGTGCCGAGCAGGCAGCGCAGGCGCTTCCCCGGGATCTCCTCGCGTGCGTACGAGCACCCCGCCGACCGCAGCGCCCTGGTGGCGCTGCGGCGGCTGAGCGGCTTCGACACGGTGTTCAAGGCCCTCAGCGGGCTGCTTCCGGAGCGCAGTCTGCGCCTGCTGTTCCTGTCCGACTCGGTGCGCGTCTCGGAGCAGCAGTTCGCGCATCTGAACGACATGCTGCGGGACGCCTGCTACATCCTGGACCTGGAGAAGGTCCCGGCGATGTACGTGAACCAGGACCCGCAGCCGAACGCGATGTGCATCGGTCTGGACGAGCCGATCATCGTCGTCACCACCGGCCTGGTCGAGCTGCTCGACGAGGAGGAGATGCGGGCGGTCGTCGGCCACGAGGTGGGGCACGCCCTGTCGGGGCACTCGGTGTACCGCACGATCCTGCTGTTCCTGACCACCCTCGCGCTCAAGGTGGCCTGGATTCCGCTGGGCAATCTCGCGATCATGGCGATCGTGACCGCGCTGCGGGAGTGGTTCCGCAAGTCGGAGCTGTCGGCGGACCGGGCCGGTCTCCTGGTGGGGCAGGATCTGCGGTCCTCGATGCGGGGCCTGATGAAGATAGCCGGTGGCAACCATCTGCACGAGATGAACGTGGACGCGTTCCTGAAGCAGGCCGAGGAGTACGAGGCGGGCGGCGACCTGCGCGACTCGGTACTGAAGATCCTGAACGTGCTGCCGCGCTCCCACCCCTTCACCACGGTCCGCGCGGCCGAGCTGAAGAAGTGGGCCGAGACCCGCGACTACCAGCGGATCATGGACGGTCACTATCCGCGACGCGGTGAGGACAAGGACGCCTCGGTCAGCGACTCGTTCAAGGAGTCGGCTGCCAGTTACGCCGACGACGTGAAGAGTTCCAGGGATCCGCTGATGAAGCTGGTCTCGGACATAGCGGGCGGGGCGGGGAACCTGGGCAGCCGGGTCCGGCGGGGCTTCGACGGCTTCACCAGCTCTCCGAAGGACCAGCGGCCCAAGGACACTCCGCCCGGGGACACGCCGCCCAAGGACACACCGCCCGGAGACGGCGAGAGCGACGGCTGACCCCACCGCCACCACGGCGACAGCTCTCGCCACCACCCCCACAACGGCACTCGTCACCGCCCCGGGAACGGCTCCCGCCACCGTCACGGCGACGGCTCCCGTGACCACCACGCTGACGGCCCGCGTGACCACCACGCCGACGGCTCCCGCCACCGTCACACCGACAGCGCTCGTGACCACCACCCTGACGACCCCGGAACCACCGCGCTGACGCCCCCGTCACCGTCGCGGCCCGGGTTCCCCCTCGCCGTCGGGGTCATGGTGTCGGCTGTGCCCCGGTGGCCAGCGTTCCGCACAGGGCTGTCGTGCCGTCCGTCGCATAGGGGTCCGTGCCCGCCGGACCACCCGCCTTGGCGGTCTGGCCGGCCAGGAGCGGGCGGAACCGGTCGGCGGAGTCCTCGGCGCAGGAGAGCGGGCCCGCCTGGACAGAAGAGGTGATCAGCTGCACCTGGCGGGTGCGCAGGTCGCCCTGGTCGAAGCGGAAGGTCAGCTCCCGCCGGACCGTGAACAGGGAGACCCGCGCCTTGTCGCCGGAGCCGGTGGGCCTCAGCGCGTAGACGAAGGTGTGGTCGGCGTTGACCTCCAGGGTGGCCGAATCCGCTTCGATGACCTGTAGCGACCCCTGGACCCGGATCTTCTGGTCGGCCAGCTCGGCGCGGGTGGGGTCGAAGCGGACCAGCCATCCGGTGGGCGCGTGCCTGCCGTCCGCGGCGGGGTGCTCGAAGCTCTGGTCGAACTGGTCGAGTTGGCCGGGGTCGACCAGCATGCGGGCGGGCTGGATCTGGCCGGAGTCCAGCACCTCGGGGTAGAGCGAGGAGTGGACCAGGTAGTCCTTGGCCGTGGTCAGGGCGGTCAGCACCTGGCTGTCGGAGAAGTGCTCGGTACGCCGGGTGACGGGCAGCGGTATCCCCTCGGCGCCGACGCTGAACTGCGCCGCGGGGCTGTGATCGTACAGATATTCGGCGTCGGTCGCGCCGGGTACCTTGCCCTGCGGGGAGAGCGGGATGACGGTCATGCGCAGCGGGGTGGCGGGTTTCTGGGCGTCGGGTGTGCCGTAGGGGTGGCGTACGCCCATGTAGATCGCGGTGCCGAAGGCGACGGCGATCAGCATGACGAGGATCAGGGCCTGCCGGGACAGCCCGCGGCGCAGGGGCGGGCGACGGCGCACGGCGGGTGCGTGGTCGGCCATGCGCTCCTGTGCGGAGAACTCCTGGAGGCGTGCAGCGCGGACGAACGACTCGTCGAACACGACGGATCGGTATTCGTCTTCTCCACCACCGGGAGCGCCCTTGGGTGTCCCCTCAGGTGGGTCTCCTGGCCCGCCCATACTTTCAGAGTAGGTCTCAGGGGGCTCAGGTAAACGCCCTGGTACACGACAAGTTCTGACAGGTTCTCACCAGGGGTGTGCGCGGGCGCTCAGGGCGTGCGGGGCACCGCGGAGACCGCCGGCGGGGAGTACTCGGCGGCCCCTGAGGGAGCAGCCGACGTGCCCTGTTCGAGGCCGGTGGAGGCGGGTGCCGGCACCTGGTGCTCCCGGTTGCCCGAGGAGGCGCCGCGGTAGACCGCCGCGAAGGCCAGGGCGACCATGCCGACGCCCATCACCACGGCGAGCACCCAGGCGACGGGTCGGTGCCAGCGGATGTGCTTGCCGAACCCCAGGTGGCCGTAGCGGTCCTCCAGGGCGTCGAGGTCGTCCGGGTCGTCGAGGTCGCCGTCATGGCCGAAACCGTGCCCGTCGGGGCCGTATGCCTCGTCGTACCGCTCGCCTCTGGCGTGTGCGCGGCGTGCCTCCGCCTCGGATGCCTCGGCTCTGGCCTGCGCGGCGGCAAGGAGGCGCTCGACGGCGGTCGGCTCGTGCACCACTGCCGACCGTACGAAGCCCTCGTCGAACACCACGGAGGCGAACTCTTCGTCCGACACCCCGTGGTCGTGGTCGTCGTCGGGCTCCCAGCCGTCAGGGAACGGCGTGCCCCCCACGTCCTCCGGCACGAATCCAGAGTAGACCTGAGGGGTCAATTTGGGCAGACGGTATGGAAATTCATCCACGTGCTGAGACGCCCCTCGGACACCCCGGCCCACGCGGCCCGCGCGGCGCCGGTACGCGACCGCTCACGCTCCGTGAGCACATCCCCGCGAGTACGCGCTCCGGACCCGCTGTCCCGAGGCCGCCGCACCCCGGATGCCCCGGGCCGGCCGCACCCGACGCCTCGGGCCCCGCCCGCCGATGCCCCGGGCCCCGCAGGGCCGCCGGTGCGGCCCCGCCGGGGCCGGGTCAAGGCCCGGTTCCGCGGTCAGCGGCGTACGTGGCCGTCGCCGGTCACGATGTACTTGGTGCTGGTCAGCTCCGGCAGGCCCATCGGGCCGCGGGCGTGCAGCTTCTGCGTGGAGATGCCGATCTCCGCGCCGAAGCCGAACTGGCCGCCGTCGGTGAAGCGGGTGGAGGCGTTCACGGTGACGGTGGTGGAGTCGACCAGTTGGGTGAAGCGGCGGGCGGCCTGCTGCGAGGTGGTGACGATCGCCTCGGTGTGGCCGGAGCTCCACAGCCGGATGTGCCCGACGGCCTGGTCCAGCGAGTCCACGATCCCGACGGCGATGTCATGGGAGAGGTACTCGGTCTCCCAGTCCTCCGGGGTGGCCTCGACGACGGTCGCCTTGGAGTCCTTGGCACAGGCCAGGGTGCGCTCGTCGGCGTGGACGGTGACCCCGGCCTCGGCGAGGGCGTCCAGGGCACGCGGCAGGAACGCGGCGGCGATGTCCTGGTGGACGAGCAGGGTCTCGGCGGCGTTGCAGACGCTGACCCGCTGGGCCTTGGAGTTGATCAGGATCTCGACGGCCATGTCGAGGTCGGCCTCGGCATCGACGTAGACGTGGCAGTTTCCGGTGCCGGTCTCGATGACGGGCACCGTGGACTCGGAGACGACCGTCCGGATGAGGGAGGCGCCGCCGCGCGGGATGAGGACGTCGACCAGGCCGCGGGCGCGCATCAGCTCGCGGACGCTCTCACGGCTCTCCCCGGGCACCAGCTGCACGGCGTCGGCGGGCAGTCCGGCCCCGCCGACGGCGTCCCTGAGCACCCGGACGAGGGCGGTGTTCGACTCGTAGGCGGAGGCCGAGCCGCGCAGCAGGACCGCGTTGCCGGACTTCAGGCAGAGGGCGGCGGCGTCGACGGTGACGTTCGGGCGGGCCTCGTAGATGATGCCGACCACGCCGAGCGGGACGCGGACCTGGCGCAGATCGATGCCGTTGGGGAGGGTGGAGCCGCGCACGACCTCGCCGACCGGGTCGGGCAGTGCGACGACGTCCCGGACGTCGGCGGCGATGGCGCGCACCCGCTCGGGGGTGAGGGTCAGCCGGTCGATGATCGCCTCGCTGGTGCCGGCCTCGCGGGCCTTGGCCACGTCCTTGGCGTTGGCCTCGACGATCTCGCTGGTCCGTACCTCCAGGGCGTCGGCGATGGCGAGCAGCGCGTCGTCCTTCACGGCGCGCGGCAGCGGCGCGAGGTCGGCGGCGGCGGCCTGGGCCCGGTAGGCGGCCTGGACGACCGGGGACATGGCGTCGTACGGCGAGAGCGTGGTCATGAAGGAAGGGTAGTGCGCGGTCCGGGCCCGGACCCTGCTCGTTCCACACCGCGAGACGGGGTCAAAAGGGATGAACCCCTACGGGGGTGGCGGGTGCCGGGCCGTAGCCCTCCGAGATGCGCTGGTGGTAGGTCTCGCGGTCGATGACCTCCAGGCCGACGATCTCCCACGGGGGCAGCCCCGCGGTCTGGCGGTGCTCGCCCCACAGGCGCAGCGCCACGGCCGCCGCGTCGTGCAGGTCGCGGGCTTCCTCCCAGTAGCGGATCTCGGCGTGATCGGGCGCGTATCTGCTGGTCAGCAGGAAGGGGTGGTCATGGGCGAGTTGTTCGAGGCCGCGGCGCAGCTCCTTCAGGGGCACCTCGTCGCCGCAGACGCTGAGGGTGACGTGCCACAGGCGCGGCAGGTCCTTCGGCTCCTCGTAGGACTCCCCCGCCGCGACACTCGTCAGAGCACCACGGGACGCCGCGGCCCCAGGGCGCACTCGACTCACGACGGCCTCCTTCACCCAGCGCTCGTACGGATCGCGCGGACCGCGCCTTGCAGGCGGGTCCCTGAGACAAAGTTGAGCAGGCCGATCGGCTTTGCGTGGCGGTTTTACGGAACGTCCCCCACCGGGGGCGGTCGGATCGCCGCCGTTTACGGTCGCAGGATCACCAGATCGTCCCTGTGTACGACCTCGCGTTCGTACGCCCGGCCCAGTTCGCGCGCCAGCTCCCGGGTCGAACGTCCGAGCAACTGGGGGATCTCCTTGGCGTCGAAATTGACGAGTCCGCGGGCCACCGCGTGACCCTGCCCGTCGCGCAGTTCCACGGGATCGCCCGCGCTGAACTCGCCCTCGACGGCGGCGATCCCGGCGGGCAGCAGCGAGGTGCGGCGCTGTACGACCGCCTGCACCGCACCGTCGTCCAGGGTCAGGGAGCCCTGCGGGGTGGAGGCGTGCTGGAGCCACAGCAGCCGGTCGGCGGAGCGCTTGCCGGTGGGGTGGAAGTAGGTGCCGGTGTCGCCGCCGGCCAGCGCGACGGCGGCGTGGATCGCGCTGGTGAGCACCACGGGGATGCCGGCGGCGGCGGCGATCCGGGCGGCCTCGACCTTGGTGACCATGCCGCCGGTGCCGACGCCGGCCCGGCCAGCGCTGCCGATCTCGACTCCTTCGAGGTCGGCGGGCCCGCGTACCTCCGCCACCCGGGAGGTCCCGGGCCGTGCGGGGTCGCCGTCGTACACGCCGTCCACGTCGGAGAGCAGGACCAGGAGGTCGGCGTGGACGAGGTGGGCCACGAGGGCGGCGAGGCGGTCGTTGTCGCCGAACCGGATCTCGGCGGTGGCGACGGTGTCGTTCTCGTTCACGACGGGGAGGGCGCCCATCGCGAGGAGCTTGTCGAGGGTGCGGGAGGCGTTGCGGTGGTGGACGCGGCGGCTCATGTCGTCGGAGGTGAGCAGGACCTGGCCGACCCGGACGCCGTAGCGGGCGAAGGAGGCGGTGTAGCGGGCGACGAGCAGGCCCTGGCCGACGCTGGCCGCCGCCTGCTGCCGGGCGAGGTCGGTGGGGCGGCGACGCAGGCCCAGCGGCGCGAGGCCCGCGGCGATGGCGCCGGAGGAGACCAGGACGACCTCGCGCTCTCCGCCGCTGCGGCTGCGGGCGAGGACGTCGACGAGTGCGTCGACGCGGTCGGCGTCCAGGCCGCCCTCGGCGGTGGTCAGCGAGGAGGAGCCCACCTTGACGACGATCCTGCGGGCCTCGCCCACGGCCTGCCTTGCCCTTGCCACCTTGCCCTCTGTCCCCTCGCTCAGGTCCGGCTGCCCTGACCGGCAATCTACGCGAGGCGGATCCCGGGCCGCGCACCGGTCCACTCCCCGGACAGACGCAGGGTGATCATGCGAACACGCTTCGCACGGGGCGAAAAGGGGCGCACCGGGCGGGCTGGCCGGCCCCGTCAACCGACGTCCGACCGACCCCGCCGCCCACCGCCCGCCGCCCGCCGCCCGCCGCCCGGCATCCGGCATCCGACCGTCCCGGTCACCTGGCGTCGGCCGATGCCGGTCATCCGACATCCAGCACTCGGTCACCTGACCTCGGCCGACCCCGGTCACCCGGCATCCAGCATTCCGCCACCTGACCTCGGCCGACCCGGTCACCTGGCGCCCGGCCACCGACACCCGCCGACCCGAAGCCCGGTCGGTCGGCCGACCGACCCGCCGACCGGCGCTTTCCGAGGTCCGCCCACCGCCTCCCCCGGCCGGCCGGCGCTTCCCGCGAGCCCGGCCGGTCTACCGGTCTCAGGCCGTCGTGCCGAAGCCGCTCGGCGGCAAGGTGCGGCGGATCTTGCGGACGGCGCGCCGGAGGGGGGAGTTCGCGGCGGCCTCGCGATAGCCCAGGAAGGCGCGGGCCTCGCGGGGCTCGGCGAGGTAGAGGGTGTCGGGGAGGCGGGCCGCGCGGGAGCGGAAGTGCGGGTAGACGAGGTAGACGCGGGTGCCCCGTCTCTCCAGGATGGCTGCGGCCTGCCGCTTCGCCCGGACGAACTCCACGACGTCCGCCAGGAGGTCCGAGCGCCCCATGGCCACCAGGTGCAGCCGCAGCCGCTCGTGGACCTTGAGCCGACGGGCCACCTCGGGGGTCCAGTAGGCGTCCGTCAGCGGCTTGGCCAGTTCGAGCTTGTGCCGCCTGACCTCCTCGCTGTCCTTCAGGTACTTGGGGCCGAACTGCGGCAGCAGGGTCACCAGGAAGGGCCGGATCATCAGGGTGTCGCGCCGGGTGCCCGCCGGGACCATCTCGGCGATCAGGTTCATCAGGGCACGCGCCGAGTCGAAGCGGAGCGTGTAGCCGCCGGTCTTGGTGACGTGCTTGCCGTCCTCGCGGCCCACCAGGTAATAGCAGGTGTAGTCGGCGAGCACGGAGACGCCGTCGGCCCGCAGGTACGCCTCCATCGTGAACAGCGCGTCCTCACCGGTCCACAGGGACTCGTCGAAGCGCATCCCGTGCCGGTCGAGGAGCGCGCGGCGGAACAGCTTCTGCGCGCTGAGCGTGAACTTGATGTTGGAGGAGTAGACGTCGGTACGGCCGAGCGTCTTGCCCCACATCGACTTGGGCGGGGTGCGGTTGATGCCCTCGACGCGGCCGAGGACCACGTCGGTGCCGTTCTCGTCGGCCATGGCGACCATGCGCTCCAGGGCCTCGGGGCCGAGCCGGTCGTCGGCGTCGAGGAAGAACACATAGCGGCCGGCCGCCTTGCCGAGGCCGACGTTGCGCGGGCCGCTGGGGCCGCCGGAGTTCTCCTGCCGGATGACCGTGACCGGGATGGCGGTACGGGCGGCGAACTCCTCCAGATACTCCCCCGTGCCGTCGGTGGAGCCGTCATCGACCGCGATGACCTCGATACGTCCCGGGTCGATGGTCTGCGCCTCGACGGACGCCAGACATTCGACGAGGTACGGCATCGCTTCGTACGCCCCGATGACCACGCTCACATCAGGCTGCGTCACGACGGTCACGTTTCCCCCTCATCCATGGAAAATTCCCCCCGTATCTCCTTAATCGCAACTTGCTAGACGGGTATCCGGCCTTGTCGGTTGCCTGGCAGCCCACATTCCGTGGCGGACGTCACACAGCGAAGGGACAGGCAAGGGCGCCGACGGGCGACATCGGACAGTATGCGCGGCCAGGAGTAATTGTTCGGCGATGCCGGGAATGGGGGCGGGAATGGACGGCGGGAATGGGCGGCGGGAAACCTGAAAGCCGCTTGAATGGCGCGGGAATGGGCGGCTCGACACGAGCCCCTCGATCGGGACGGCCGGGCGGTGGACGCCTTCCGCGCCGGTAGGGCGGTCAGTCCGTGGCCGGTGCCTCGTACACCGCGGTCGTCGGCGTCGGGGACATCACGTCGGACGGCAGGCCGGCCTGGTGGCGCGGGACACCGCGGGGAACCTGTGGCGGCAGAACGGCGACGGCCGGGGCTCGTTCGGTGCGCCCACGAAGATCGCGACGGGCTGGAAGGGCTGCAAGGCCCTGCTCTGAACCGGTTCGGGACGGGGGCGCACCGTCTCGGTGCGCCCCCGGGGAGTGGGAGTTTCGCCTCAGGTCAGCCGGCGGTCACACCGTCCGCCTCGCCGGCCGACGACAGCCGCTGACCGGGCACCAGATCGGCCAGCTCGCCCGCGTCCGTGCCGCCGGCCGCGGACCGGGTCTCCTGGCCGAGGTTGCGTCGCTCCGCCTTCCGGGCCAGTTCGGCCACCGCGGTGTTGAACTGGTCGATGGACTTCGGCTCGTCCGGACCGAGCAGGTACCGCTTCAGCTCGGCGCGGTCCGCGGTCAGCGGGTCGGCCGCGGGATCGCGCACGGCGGCCAGCAGACCGCCCAGCTCCTGGGCGCCGTTGGACAGGATCACCGCGGCGCGCACAGCCGTGTTCTGCCGCTTGAACTCCTCGGCGCCGAGACCGGCGGAGTCCGTGACCGCGTACGGCTTGCCGCTCGCGATGAAGTCGGAGACCACGCTGGAGATGTCGGAGACCATCGCGTCGGAGACGTTGAAGCAGTCGTACAGGTGCGGCTCGGCGCCCGTGATGACGCGGTGCTCGTGCGCGGGGAACGAACGCCAGTAGGCGGTGTTCCACTCGGCCCGCAGCCCCGCGATCTCCTGGTGCACCGTCACGTCGACCACGCCGTCCCGGGACTGCTCGGCTTCGTCGCCCTTGTCGCCGCCGCTGCCGGACAGTTCGGCGAGCCGGGCCTCGATACGGGTCAGTTCGGCCCCGGCCTGCGCCTGCGCGGCCGGGTCCGCGGCGAACCCGGAGTCCGCGGCGCGCTCCGCGGCGGCCTGCTCGACCAGGGCGGTGATCCGCTCGTGGGCGGCCTTGGCCTGCGCGCTGCGGGTGCCGGTGAAGGGGTGCGGCTTGTAGAGGACGCGGACGGGCGGGTCGGCCTGCACCAGCCGGCGCACGATGTTCTCGCCGGCGAGCAGGATCGAGGTGTTGCCCGGGTGGTCGTCCCAGCCCTCCCAGGTGGGCGCGTACAGCACGGTCGGCATCCGGTCCTCGGGCGCGTCCTGCCGGGTCCGGATGGGTGCCAGCTGCGGGCGGCCGACCTCGGCGATGTCGTCGTCGCGGACCCCGACGTCGGCGATGGCGTACCGGTCGCGGCCCGCGCGGCCCGCGGTCCACACCTCGTCGTACACCTTGCTGAACGGGTTGACGCTGGCGATCTTGTCGCTGTCGCCGTGGCCGATGAAGACGTGCTTCATGGTCGGTACGCGCAGCAGGTGGATGTTCTTGCCGACGTTCGCGGCGTACAGCGCGACGCGCACCGTGGACAGGTCGAGGTTCATCAGGTGGACGCCGCCGGGCACGCAGACGACGGGGACCGTGGTCGGGGCGAGGTTCTGCAGGATGACCCGCTCGCGCAGCAGGACCAGCGGCCGGGAGTCCAGTTGCTCCATGGTCTCCAGCCACATGTTCACCTGGTACGCGGAGTCCTTGGAGCCGGAGAAGTAGAGGACGGTCTGCGGCTTGTAGCCGGCCAGCCAGTCGTCGACGGCGGCGAGCACCTTGTCGGCGTTCGGCGGGATCCTGCCGCCGCGCACGTAGGGCATGAGCGCGAGGACGTAGAGCAGGGCGAGGAGGACCGTGATGCCGATGCCCGCGTAGCCGTACCAGGACGTTTCCAGCGCGGCGGCGACCAGGATGCCGGCGACCGCGAAGAGGTCGAGGTGGAGCATCTTCTCGGCGGAGCGGTCGAGCAGGCCCTGCGGCGGGGCGTCCGGGATGCGGATGCGCGACTTCAGGTCGACGTTGCGGGTGGCGACCGGCAGCCGGCGGCGGTTGCGGATCAGGGTGACCAGCGCGCCGTGCGGGGCCTGGAGGGCGAAGAAGGCGATGAAGCAGGCGATGGCGCCGTAGTAGATCAGGTTGTCCGCGAGGGACAGCCGGGCCAGCAGCAGGACCAGGAGGAGCTGCCGGATCAGGAAGCGGATCGACAGTCCGGCGCGGACCTTGCTGAGACGGCTGATCAGATAGCTGCCCCTGCGGTGCAGGTAGTGGTCCGCGAGGTAGGTCACCGCGGCCGCGGCCGCGAAGGCGTACACGTTCGGGACGAGCGCGGCCACCATGAGACAGGGGAAGCCCAGCAGCATGAGGACCGCCGCGGCCAGCTCGGCCGCGCTGCCCACCCGGGCGACGCGTATGGCGGTGGATATCACAGAGTACCTTTTACTGACAAAACGGCCGGAATGAGACCTTACGGGCGATCTGCGGTCTTATACATTCAGGCCCCTGCATATGCCCGCGATTCCGGGGCCACAGAGACCTGAATTACAGTTGGCTATTTGCTGTCGTTTATGCCACCCCGTCCTGGCGGTCCAGGACGCCGGCCAGTGCCTGCTCGAAGCCGGAGGCCCGGCTCGCGCCCGCCGTCGGATCCTGCTGGCGGACGTCGATGACGTGGCCGGTCAGTTCGGACAGCAGCACGTCGAGGGAGGTGCCGGCCACGGCCTCGGAGGAGAGCAGGGAGCCCGCGGGCTCCTGGCCGAAGGCCCGGGTGCGCATCGGGGTGGCGGTGCGCTCCGGGTTGATGCAGTTGACCCGGATCCCGTCGCCGGCCCACTCGTCGGACAGCGCCTGGGTGAGGTTGACCATGGCGGCCTTGGTCGAGGAGTAGAGGCTGTACTCCGCCCGGCCTCGGGTGTAGCTGCTGGAGGTGTACAGCAGCAGCTGGCCCTTGGTCTCGGCCAGGTACTTGTAGGCGGAGCGGGCGATCTGCACCGGGGCCAGGTAGTTGACCCGCAGCGCCTCCTCGATGGTGGCGTTGTCGGTCTCGGCGAGCTTGCCGATGCGCAGCACGCCCGCGGTGTTGACGACGTAGTCGATCCGGCCGGTCTCCGCGTACGCCTTGGACAGCGCGTCGTCGACGTCCTCCGGGTTCTCCACGTGCGTACCGGTGGTGGACCGGCCCAGGGCGTAGACGTGCGCGCCGTAGGACCGGGCGAGTTCGGCGATGTCCTTGCCGATGCCGTACGAGCCGCCGAAGATCACGGCGGTCCGGCCGGTGAGCAGGTCGCGGTACGCGTCCGCGCCCTTCTGTTCGGGGGCGGCGGTGGAGCCGAGCTGGAAGAGCTTGTCGGCGATGAACACGTCGACCGGCTGGGTCACCTTCATGTTGTACTCGTCACCGGCCACGACGTGGATCGGCACGTCGGGCAGGTACTTGAGCACCACCGAGCAGTCGTCGGTGGCCTGGAAGTTGGGGTCCCCGGCGGCGACCTCGTAGGCCCGGCGGATCGTGGACAGCTTGAAGGCTTGCGGGGTCTGGCCGCGGCGCAGCCGGGAGCGGTCCGGGATCTCGGTGATGAACTCGCCGTCCTCGCCGTGGGTGCGCGTGACGATGATGGTGTCCGCGGACGGGATGGCCACGTCCACGGCCTGGTAGCGCTCCAGCGCGGTCACGCAGTCGTCGATGACGCGCTGCGACAGCAGGGGGCGTACCGCGTCGTGGAAGAGAACATTGAGGTCCTCGCCCTCGGCCAGGCCGGCCCCGAGGGCGGCGATGGCCCGCTCGGTGGTCTCGTTGCGGGAGGAGCCGCCCTCGATGATCGCCTTGATCTTCCGGAACCCCGCCTTGGCGACGATCTTCTCCACGTCCGCCACATAGCCCGGCGCCATCAGCACGATGACGTCGTCGACCGAGTCCGCCTGCTCGAAGGTGGTCAGGGTGTGCTCGATGACCGCCTTGCCGGCGATCTTCAGCAACTGCTTCGGGATCGACAGACCCACCCGCTGGCCGGTGCCGCCGGCCAGGATCACTGCGGTCGTACGGGGCTTGGCTATGTGCTGGGACACAGGTGACCTACCTTGTGGCGTATCGGAACCCGGAAATGGTCCCACTTCGGGTAACCGAAGTGCAAGGTGAACGTCCTTCGTTGCATATGTGCGCGCTACCTGCCATTCACCTTCTGATACCAGCGGTGGGCGACCCGCCGAGTAAGAACGAGTAAGAAACCCGCGGAATTCATGTGAGTAACTCCACAGAGTTATGCATTTGGTAAAGGTGACACACCGTCGGCTCAGCGTCGGCGCAGCCGCCGCAGACAGCGGTGCCCGAGCACCCGGACGAGCTCCTTCGACGTGGTCTGATGCACAGTACGCGCCTTGGCCTGCGCTCCGTGCCGCACCGGCGCCGCGGCGGCCGCGGCGAGCGCCCCGTACAGCGCCCGCGCCGCGACCTCGGACGCTATCCACGCGTCCCGCCGGCCATCGCCGGACGGCGTCGGCACGGCGGACAGCAGCGCCGGATCGCCGAGGACGCGCACGCCGGACGCGACGATCCGCTCCACCATCTCGGCGCCGACCCCGGCGGCCGCCTCGACCGCCCACCGGGGCGTGACGATCTTCACGTCATCCGGCCCGGGGCTGCACGAGTTCTTCATATGCATGACCGCGCCGTTACGGACAAGTCGCGAATAAATTTCATCGGGCAGACCATTACCACGGAATTCCACGTTGAGGCTCCGCAGCATTTCGGTCTCGGCGTAGGTGAGGGAACGATTCGCCGTGTCCGGAACGGGCCGGAGGAGATTCTGCGGCAGCCCGAGCAGCGCCTCGAAGGTGCGCATCAGCCCGTCCCGGTCACCGTCGTCGACCACGACGACGGTCATCCGCTCCGGGCCGACCACCCGGGCCCAGCGCTCGACCAGCCGGTCGTGCCGGTGGCGACGCCAGAAACTCGGATTGGGCTTCTCGTACGGCGGTTTGCGGAGCATGTGCTCCAGCCAGTCCGGGTAGCCCATGCGCAGGCCGTTCTGTACGTACTGCTGCCACTGCGAGGGCATGATCCTGACCAGCGGGCGCAAGGTGACCAGGACGTGCACCCGGTCGCCGCCGAGTTGCTCCACGATCCGTCCGATGGCCGCCTCGTCCACGGCGTCGGCGAAGAACTCGCTGCTCACCACCGAGGTGCGCGGGCCGGCCGCCCGCACCTGGCCGACCAGCCGGGTCCAGTGCCGCTCGGTGGGCACGGTGTCGCCCATCATCCCAGGCCGGGCGCAGGCGGCCAGGGCGGCTTCCATGGGGTGCCGGGTGTGCGCCGGGAACACGACGCCGTGGTCCGGCAGTGTCTCCTTCGCGGCGAACAACGCGCCCTGGATGGCGGTGGTCCCGGTTTTGTGCGGGCCTATGTGCAGCAGGCGGGTGCCGGCCGGCAGCGGGGCGGGGGCGCGGTCGGGGCGCGGTCCGGCGCGGTCGGCGCGGTCCGGGCGCGGTGCGTCGCGGTCCGGGCGCGGTGCGTCGCGGTCGGTGGTCCCGTTCACCGGGAAGTCGTCTCTCGTACAGGCCGTCTCCATGGTCAAGGGAGAGTAAGAGCCTTACCTGAGACTTACCTGAGAACGCGCTGGGACTGCGGTGAGTCCCAGGGCGCTGCCGTGAACCGTCGGACCGTACACACACCCGGCCTATCGGCCCATACGCACACCCGGCCCGTCGGACCGTACACACACCGGGTCCGTCGGACCGCACGCACACCGAGTCCGTCGGACCGTGCGTACGCGGCTGGCCCCCTCCGGCCGTCAGACCGTACGCACGCCCGGTTCGTCCGCCTCCACCCGCAGCGTGGCCAGCGTGCTCGGGTTCGCCCGCGGGGCCAGCACGGTGTCCACGACCCGTACCCGCGCGTCGATGCCGTCGCGGCCGATGTCGAAGAGGTGGTAGCCGCGGTGCGCGTCGATCACCTTCCAGTGCGGGTTGTCCGCCTTCAGCGGGTCCCACTGGGCGTGGAAGGCGGCCTGGTCCTGGTCGCCGTTGCTGGAGACGGAGGTGCCGACGAACTCGGCGCCGACGACGGCCGAGTCCGGGTCGGCGAAGTCCTCCTTCAGATCGCTGATCATCGTCAGGTGCCGGTCGCCGCTGAGCACCACCGGGTTGCGGACCGACCTGAACTCCTTGAGCAGGGCGTTTCGTTCGGCCTGGTAGCCGTCCCAGGCGTCGTAGTACCAGAGCTTGCCGTCGCCGGGCAGCAGATCCGTCTCGGCCATCATGATCTGCGACGCGATCAGGTTCCAGCGGGCCGGGGAGCTGTGCAGCCCGTCGAGCAGCCACCGCTTCTGGGCGGCGCCGAGCATCGTCGCCGACGGGTCCTGGGCGCCGGCCTGGGTGGTGGCCTGGTCGGTGCGGAACTGCCGGGTGTCCAGGACGTTGAACCGGGCCAGCCGGCCGAAGTCCAGCCGACGGTACATCTGGATGTGCGGGCCGTTCGGGATCGCGGTCGCGCGGACCGGCATGTGCTCGTAGTACGCCTGGTAGGCCGCGGTCAGCCGGGCCGTGAAGGCGTCGTGCGCCTGCTTGTCCGGGTCCTGCGGCACCTCCCCCGCGAAGTCGTTGTCGACCTCGTGGTCGTCGAAGGTGACCACCCAGGGGGCGTTCGCGTGCATCGCGGCCAGATCCGGGTCCGAGCGGTACTGGGCGTACCGGTTGCGGTACTGCTCCAGGGTGTACGGCTCGCCCTGGCCCTCGTGCCGGCGCGCCGCCGTCGCGGACGGCGCCGACTCGTAGATGTAGTCGCCGACGAACAGCACGACGTCGGGATCCTGGGCGAGCATGTCGGCGTACGGGGTGAAGTAGCCGTTC
The DNA here is from genome assembly GCF_042268025.1 of Streptomyces sp. NPDC056161. NCBI lineage: Bacteria > Bacillati > Actinomycetota > Actinomycetes > Kitasatosporales > Streptomycetaceae > Streptomyces > Streptomyces sp. NPDC056161. Next base: position 3,419 of record NZ_JBHJUV010000045.1, on the reverse strand, counting down.
TGCCAGTTCTGGCAGGAGGCCAGCGCCACGCGGAGCGAACCTCCCGCGCGGTGCGGGTCGGGCGCGGTGCGGGTGCGCCCGGTGGGCGAGAGTTGGCCGCCGGTGCGGAAGCGGTACCAGTACGCGCGGTCCGGGCGCAGGCCCCGCACGTCCACGTGGACGCTGTGCCCGTACGCGGGGCGGGCCAGGGCGACGCCCCGGCGCACGGTCCGCCGGAACCGCTCGTCCTCGGCGATCTCCCACTCGACCGGGACGGTGGCGTCGGGCATGCCGCCGCCGTTCAGCGGGTCCGGGGCGAGTCGGGTCCACAGCACGATGCCGTCCGGCAGGGGGTCGCCGGAGGAGACGCCGAGGCCGAACACCCCGTCGGGCAGCGGGGTGCCGACCGCGCCTGCCTGGGTGGGCAGCCACAGTTGGGCGGAGGCCGCGGCGCCGAGCACGGCGGCACCGGCGGTCAGGAAGCGGCGGCGGTCGGGCGGAACTGCTCCGGTCATGTGCTGACTCCCTTGCCACAGTGACCTCTTGGGCACGGACCTTCGGAAGCTCCCACGGCCGGACGGACCGCGCCCTGAACAGAGGTGTGCACGCACATGACGAACAGGCAGACAACAAGGGACCCGCCGCGGCTCCGGGGGAGACACACGGGCCCGTCCCCACGAGCCGCAACGGGTCCGACGGCCGATACGACGTCCTACACGACCGTTCCCGGCAAGCGACACAGCCCGCCAGCCCGCCGGCCGGCCGGCCGCTGGGAACGCCCCGACCGGGCGGTCCGGACTCCCCACCGCACACGAACGGACCCGGGCCCTCACCGCACATGAACGGTCCCGGACCACCGCCGCACGCGAACGGACCCGGGAAGCCGCCTCACTCGAACGACCCGGGAAGCCGCCTCACTCGAACGGATCGAACTCGTCGAACTCCCGGGTGACCTCGTCGCGTTCGACCTGCCGTTCACGCCGCCGGTGGACGGCGGGCCGCTGCTCCTCGAACCGGTGGTCCTCACCGCGCCGCCCGAGCATCTCCGCGCCCGCCGACACCGACGGCTCCCAGTCGAAGACGACCGCGTTCTCCTCGGGGCCGATGGCGACGCCGTCCCCGGCGCGGGCGCCCGCCTTCATCAACTCGTCTTCCACACCGAGCCGGTTGAGCCGGTCGGCGAGATAGCCGACGGCCTCGTCGTTGGTGAAGTCGGTCTGCCGGACCCAGCGTTCCGGCTTCTCGCCGCGCACCCGGAACAGTCCGTCGTCCTCAAGCGTCACCGAGAAGCCCGCGTCGTCGACGGCCTGCGGCCGGATGACGATCCGCGTCGCCTCCTCCTTCGGCTTCGCGGCCCGCGCCGCGCCGACCAACTCGCCCAGCGCGTACGACAGTTCCTTCAGACCGATGTGCGCCACCGCCGACACCTCGTAGACCCGGTAGCCGCGCGCCTCCAGGTCGGGTCGCACCAGTTCGGCCAGCTCCTTGCCGTCCGGCACGTCGACCTTGTTGAGGACGACGATCCGGGGACGGTCGCCGAGTCCGCCGTACTGCTGCAACTCCTCCTCGATGACGTCGAGGTCGGAGACCGGGTCGCGGTCGGACTCCAGGGTGGCAGTGTCCAGCACGTGCACCAGCACGCTGCACCGCTCCACGTGCCGCAGGAACTCCAGGCCGAGCCCCTTGCCCTGGCTGGCACCGGGGATCAGCCCCGGCACGTCCGCGACGGTGTAGACGGTCGCGCCCGCGGTCACCACACCCAGGTTCGGTACGAGGGTGGTGAAGGGGTAGTCGGCGATCTTCGGCTTGGCCGCGCTCAGCACCGAGATCAGCGACGACTTGCCCGCACTCGGGTAGCCGACGAGGGCCACGTCGGCGACCGTCTTCAGCTCCAGCACGATGTCCTGGAGGTCGCCCGGCTCACCGAGCAGCGCGAAACCGGGCGCCTTGCGCCGGGCCGAGGCCAGCGCCGCGTTGCCGAGCCCGCCCCGGCCGCCCTGCGCGGCGATGTACGACGTGCCGTGCCCGACCAGGTCGGCGAGCACGTTGCCCGCCTTGTCCAGCACGACGGTGCCGTCCGGCACCGGCAGCACCAGGTCCAGGCCGTCCTTGCCGGAGCGGTTGCCGCCCTCGCCGGGCTTGCCGTTGGTGGCCTTGCGGTGCGGGGAGTGGTGGTAGTCGAGCAGCGTGGTGACGGACTGGTCGACGGTCAGGGTCACGTCTCCGCCGCGCCCTCCGTTGCCGCCGTCCGGGCCGCCCAGCGGCTTGAACTTCTCGCGGTGGACGGAGGCACAGCCGTGACCTCCGTTACCCGCGGCGACATGCAGCTCGACGCGGTCCACGAAGGTGGTCATGGTGGGTGCCTCCTGGTAATACCCCGGCCGCGGCAGGGGACGTACGGATGAATTGCTGGGTGACACGTGAAACACGCGAAAGGCGGACCCGCCTTCCCGCCCGGGAAGTGAGGTCCGCCTCGCGAAACGTACGGTCGGAAGCCTGGGTCAGGCGACTCTGAAGCCTGGGTCAGGCGACCGGGACGATGTTCACGACCTTGCGGCCACGGTGGGTACCGAACTCCACCGCACCGGCCTGCAGCGCGAACAGCGTGTCGTCGCCGCCGCGGCCGACACCGGCGCCCGGGTGGAAGTGGGTACCGCGCTGGCGGACCAGGATCTCACCCGCGTTGACGACCTGACCGCCGAAGCGCTTCACGCCGAGCCGCTGGGCGTTGGAGTCGCGACCGTTCCGGGTGGACGATGCGCCCTTCTTGTGTGCCATGTCTCCTCAGTCCTTACTTCGCAGCCGCGGGGATCGCGGTGACCTTGATCGCCGTGTACTGCTGGCGGTGGCCCTGGCGACGACGGTAGCCGGTCTTGTTCTTGTAGCGCAGAATGTCGATCTTCTGGCCCTTGTGGTGGTCCACGACCTCGGCCTGGACCTTGATGCCGGCCAGCACCCACGGGTCGCTGGTCACAGCGTCGCCGTCGACAACGAGCAGGGTCGAGAGCTCGACCGTGTCGCCAACCTTGGCGGTGGAAATCTTGTCAACCTCGACGACGTCGCCGACAGCAACCTTGTGCTGGCGACCGCCGCTGCGCACGATGGCGTACACGCGGATCTCTCTTTCGCTCGGAGACGGCACCCTCGCAGGCCAGCCGCCCAGGAACACCATGGACGACCTCTCCCGGCCAACCCTGTGCCCGGGAGGAAGAGGTTTACGAGGATGTGGCGTGCCTCTGTGAACGGACACGCCGACGGTCAAGGTTACGGGGAGCTGACCGAGGGGGTCAAACCGGGCCCGGTCCGGGCCCTGACCCGGCCCGGGTACGCCCCCGGTCCGCCCCCGATACGAGTGAGCCGCGGGGGGGGGGCGGGGGCGGGCGCGGGGCCCCGGGGCCGGGGGGCGGCCCCCGCCGGGGGGGGCGCCCCCCCCGGCGGCG
>NZ_JBHJUV010000044.1:0-80822 GCF_042268025.1 Streptomyces sp. NPDC056161 | reverse complement strand
GTGGACGAGGCCGGTCCCCGGCAGGACGGCGGCGTACTCGTCGTCCGCGCACTGGTGCCCGCCCTCGACGACCTGGTGGTGAAGCTCGTGCAGTCCGGTGTCGCGCTGCGCGAACTCGCCCCCGTCATCTCGCCCCTCGAAGCCGCTTTCCTCGCCCTCACCGACCAGCCGGAGACTGGCCGGTGACCTCGACCACCACTGACCACCGCTACGGACAACGTTGCCAGCAAACCCCCCAACGACGGGCCTGCGTCGTCTTCTGGCATTCCTCCGACGTCGAAGCCGCAGGGCCGGCTGACCACCAACTCGACGTCGCACCAGACGGTCGTCCCACGGCGCGGGCCGCCGGACCGAGGAAGCGGGCAACCGCTTCCAGGCCCGGCCCCCGACCGGTGACACACCGACCCCGCAGAGGCAGTTCGCCGGTCACGGCGCACTGCTCGCACCTCGAAGGGAAACATCAATGCAGGTAACACGGCAGCGTCGGATCGCCGAGAAGGACCAGATCAGCCTTTTCGGCAGACGCGTAGGCCGCCGGGCCACCCTGGTGACGGCGGGCATCGCAGTCGTCCTCGCCGTCACGGGCACCGCTGTCGCCCAGACGGGCCAGTTCGGCACCCAGCAGGTCGGCCAGCAGACGGCCAACGGTCAGGTCATCTCCTCCGACCAGTACATCGACCCGTACGGCAGCCGCACCGTCATCAACGACGGCAAGATCATGTCGTCGACGGTCAGCCCGGACGGCGCCCACCTGGCGGCCGCGGTCACCGACGGTGACGCCGCGCTGGTCATCATGGACCTCAAGACCGGTCAGGTGAAGCAGAAGGTCGGCACCAACGCCAAGGACGACCTGCGCATCAGCAGCGCCTCCGTCGGCCAGGAGGGCCCGACCTACTCGCCCGACGGCAAGCAGCTGTGGCTCGGCCAGAGCGACGGGTACACCAAGTTCACCGTGAACGCGGACGGCACCCTCGCCAACCCGACGGCCGTCTCCATCCCGGCCGACGGCTCCAAGCACGCCCTGGTGGGTGCCGCGGTGTTCTCGGCCGACGGCTCCACCGTGTACTCCGCGGTCAACGGCCAGAACCGCGTCGTCGCCATCGACGCCGCCACCGGGACCATCAAGCAGAGCTGGGCCGTGGGCAACGCCCCGCGCGGCATGACCGTGGTCGGCAGCAAGCTCTACGTCAGCAACGAGGGCGGGCGTCCGGCCAAGGCCGGCGAGACCACCATCAACTCGTACGGCACCCAGGTGCCGGCCGACCCGAAGACCGGTGCCACCACCACCGGCACGGTCAGCGTCATCGACCTCGCGGACTCCGCCGCCGCCGTAGGCAGCATCGACGTCGGTCTGCACCCGACCGCGGTGTACGCGAAGAACGGCGCGGTGTTCGTCACCAACACCGCCGACAACAACGTGTCGGTCATCGACTCCCGCAAGGACAAGGTCGTCCAGACCATCTCCACCCAGCCGTGGCCGGAGGCGTCGGTCGGCTACGAGCCGAACGCGGTGACGCTCACCGACGACGGTCACCTGCTGGTGACGCTGGGCCGCGCCAACGCGGTCGCCGTCTACCGGTACAAGTCCCCGCAGGACCCGGCCGGCTACGTCGGCCTGCTCCCCACGGACTACTTCCCCTCGGAGATCACCACCGTGGGCAAGACCGTGGTCGTCTCCAACACCCGTGGTATCGACGCCCTGCGCCCCGACGCCACCGCCGGTGCGCACGGCACCCACGACACGACCTCCAGCCTGACGCAGTTCACGCTGCCGAGCGACAAGGTCATCAAGTCCGAGACCAGCAAGGTCTTCAAGCAGAACGGCTGGACCAAGAACTCGGTCGAGCTGGCCAAGGGCAACAGCGGCAGCCACAAGAAGGCCGTGCCGGTCCCGACGCAGATCGGCGCCCCCTCGACGATCAAGCACGTCTTCATGATCGTCAAGGAGAACCGGACCTACGACCAGGTCTTCGGCGACATGAAGCAGGGCAACGGCAACTCGGCGTTCACGCAGTTCGGCGAGAACGTGACGCCGAACCAGCACGCCCTGGCCTCGCAGTTCGGACTGTACGACAACTTCTACGACATCGGCACGAACTCCGCCGAGGGCCACAACTGGCTCATGCAGGCCGACAACCCGGAGTACACCGAGTCCTCGGCCGGTGAGTACACCCGCAGCTACGACACCGAGAACGACGCGCTCGGCCACCAGAAGTCCGGCTTCATCTGGACCGGTGCGCAGGCGGCCGGGAAGTCCGTCAAGGACTTCGGCGAGTTCCAGTCGTCCGAGAGCAAGCCGACCGGCGCGTCCTGGCAGAACCTGTACTGCGACGCCAAGACCATGGACGCCACCGGGCAGAAGACCGCCTACCCCATCCAGGTGGGCTCGGCGATCCCGTCGCTCAACGACGTGTCGGTGCAGGGCTTCCCGATGTTCGACACCAGCGTGCCGGACATCTACAAGGAGCAGATCTGGAAGCAGGACTTCGAGAAGAACGGTCCTGCCGACCTGAACATGTTCTGGCTGTCCAACGACCACACCGGCGGTCCCGCGAACGCGGCCGCCCAGGTCGCGGACAACGACCTCGCGGTCGGCCGGATGGTCGACGAGATCTCGCACAGCAAGTACTGGAAGGACTCGGCGATCTTCGTCGTCGAGGACGACTCCCAGGCCGGTCTCGACCACGTCGACGGCCACCGCGCCCCGGTCCAGGTCATCAGCCCCTGGGCCAAGCACGACACCGTCGACAGCCACTACTACTCGCAGATCACGATGGTCCGCACCATCGAGCAGATCCTCGGCGTCCACCCGATGAACCAGAAGGACTCCGCGGCCACCCCGATGTACGGAGCCTTCACCGACAAGCCGGACAACACGCCGTTCACGGCCGTGCCCAACCGGACCTCGCTGACCCTGGGCCTGAGCACCCAGCCCTCCTGCGGCTCGGACACCCCCGCGCCGCAGAACCCCAGCGCGGCGCCCGCGCCGACGACCACCAAGATCCCGGCGGCGCAGCAGAAGGTCGCGGCCGAGTGGACGACCTGGCAGTCGAAGCAGCGGCTGACCGGTTCCAAGGCCGTGCCCGACTTCGCGAACCCCGAGCAGATGGACCACTTCACCTGGTACCAGACGCACAACTTCTCGACGCCGTACCCCGGTGAGAACAAGATCTACGCGCCGAACGACGTGCCCGGCGCCTACATCCCCTCGGCGGAGAACGACGGCTGATCCAGCCAACTGATCCAGCCAACTGATCCGACCAGCCCGCAGGCCCCTGACCGACGTCACCGTCGGCCAGGGGCCTGCGGCCGTTCATTGTTGCCCCGCACGCCCGCCGATCAGCCGTTCACCCGGATGCCCTCCCCGGCTGGCCGCCCCGCCGGACCGGCGCCAGTCTGAACCCGGGTACCGCCGCCGGGCCCAGGCTGCGCTCTGCCTCACGACAGGCCCGGCGAGGCGGATGTCCACGCAGGGTGTGCCCCTCGCAGACAACGTCGCCACGTGAGGGGCACACTCGGGTGGCCCGGGTGCATGACCTGCGGTGCGTTCATCACCTGCGGTGCGTTCATGACGTGCGGTGTGTTCACGACCTGCGGTGCGTTCACGACCTGCGGTCGAGAGCCGTCCGTGGGCCGGTACGGGCGGTCGGAGCGCCGGTTCGGCGCCCGCCCGTACTCGGTCAGGCGGGGGTTTCGGCGGTGGCGGTCAGGACCGCGCGGCCGAGGGTGTGGCCGGACATGACGAAGCAACTCGCCGACCCTCCCGCACGCCGCCGCCTCAGCGCCGCCCTGGACCGTCTCTCCGCCACCTTCCACGGCATGACCGCACATCCGGACGAGCACAACTGCGAGTGCCACTGGGGCAGTTCGGAGGAACTCTTCCTGCTGAAGACGCCCGACGTGGAACTGGAGCCGGGCCTCCTGCGCCGGACCTGGCAGGCCATCGACTGGACCGATCACGCGGCCGTGCTGCGCCGCATCCTGCCGCAGTTCGCCAGGGTCCTGGTCGCCGGTCGCGCGGAACCTCTGTTCGGACTGGAAGAGGCCGGGCACTCCTTCGCCCGCGGCCACTGGCAGCAGTGGCCCGACGAGCACGCCGGTCCGGTACGTGAGTTCCTGCACGCCTGGTGGGTGCAGAGCCTCACCGATCCGGATGCGGCCGTCCCGGCCCACCAGGTCCTGGCGATGTGTGCCGAGGCGTCCGGAACGCTCGGCCCCTGGCTCGCCGACTGGGAGAAGCAGACGGGCCGCCTCAGCGACCGACGTCTCACCGAGGCGGCCGCCGATTGGGAGTACGAACTCCTGGGCGACCGTCTGCCGTGGTACGTCCACTGGTACGAGAACGACGAGGAGGAGATGCGCGCCGAACTGGTCGCCTGGCTCCTCGACCGCGGCGCGGTGCGACTGGGCGAGTCCGGCGCACCGGCGGACCTGCGGCACCGGATACGGCTGCTCGGACTCACCGACGAGGACCGCTGGACGGACCCGCACTGGCCCGGCCACCGCTACTGATGGCCACCGCTACTGATGGCCGCTGCTACTGACGACCCCGCTACTGACAGTAACTGCTACTGACGGCCGACGGGCGCGACGGACCGCGTGGTCGCACGCTCCGTTCCGGCGGGGGGTTCTCCCCGAGCGGGGCTGCGACTCGCGGAAACGCCGCTCGCCGTCTGCCTCGCCCGGGAAGACCCCCCTCCGCGGTTCCCACGTGCTGTGTTCCTTCATGGGAGTGCGGTCGGTGCGCTCCCGCTCAGCAGGAGAGGTTGCCCCCCGGATCGATCCCGAGGATCTGGCTGAAGCCCACGTAGGAATCCACGCGGCTCTGCACCTCGGCGGGGTACTTGCCGTCGCACTCCAGGGCGCCGTTGATGGAGCGGATGGTCTGGCCGAAGCCGGCGTTGTTGACTACGGCATCGTGCGGTGTCATCGAACCCGGGCCGGACTGGGTGTTCCAGTACCACAGGCCGGTCTTCCAGGCGACGGAGGAGTCGCTCTCCACCAGACCCGGGTTGTTCAACAGGTCGATGCCGAGCGCGTCACCCGCGGCCTTGTAGTTGTAGTTCCAGCTGAGCTGCATGGGGCCGCGGCCGTAGTAGGACGCCTGGCCGGCCGGGCAACCGTAGGGCTGGCTGGCATCGCAGTAGGACGGGTAGTTGGCCGTGTTCTGCTCGACGATGTGCGCGAGACCGCCGGTCTCGTGGTTCACGTTGGCCAGGAACGCGGCGGCCTCCCGCTTCTTCAGCGTGTCGTCGCCGGTGTTGGCGAAGGCGGGGTAGGCGCTCAGTGCCGCCCGCAGCCCGTCATAGGTGTAGACGGGATTGCGGTTCGGGAACATCTGGTTGAACTGCGCTTCGCTGACGACGAATCCGGACGTGGGTCCGCTGTCGGCCGGCGGGGCGGGAGCGGGCTTCTGCGCGTCGGGGACCGAAGAATTGCTGCCCGCGGACACGTTCCACTTCTCGTTCGCGGAGCCCTGGCAGTGCCAGATCTGGAGGGGAGTGCGGTTGGCGCTGTTGTACGCGCGCACGTCCAGGCACTTGTTCGCGGCCGGGTTGACGATGTCCTTGGCCTCGGTGATCACCCACTGCTGGGCGGGTCCGCCGTTGCAGTCCGCCAACTGCACGTCCGCCGCGTCGGCGGTGCTGCCGTACCGGACGTCCAGGCACTTGCCGAACGCCCGCAGGGTTCCGTCACCGGGATTGGCCCACTGCTGGGCCGGCGTGCCGTTGCAGTCGTAGAGCTGAACCTGCGTGCCGCTCGTGCTGTTGCCGTCCGCCACGTCGATGCACTTGCCGGCGAAGCCGGTGATCTGACCGCCCACCGCTTCGCCCGCCAAGGACACCTCGGACGGCTGGGAGAGCACGACCCCGGCACCGACTGTACCCAGCACGAGTCCTATCGCCGCGCCGAGGCCGACATTGCGCCGGGTCACGTGCGCTCTCCAGTGGGGGATGGTGAACCTCATGTATGTCACTCCTTGATGGGCTGTGCAGAGGAGGCGGCCGGGAACCGCGGACGCGGGCTGCCGGGTCCCGGGTCCACGTCTCTCACCAACCGTCACGGAGCCCGTCCGCGAGGTCTGCGGGCCGCCTCCCCCTGTCCTCTCCTGACGGCGCCCGTCCCGGCGCGGCCTCGCACGCGCTTCCGCGAACATCGAAACGGGCCTCGGGGAGGAATGGTTCAACAGAAGGGGCGAGGCGAGCGGGTGCCCAGCGCAAATCGCCGACGCCATCAAGACAGCTCAGGACACCGTCACCGGGGCGGGGGCGGGGGCGGGGGCGGGGGCGGGGGCGGGGGCCGGGACCGCGGTCGGGGTCGGGGTCGCAGGCGCGACGGCGGCAGGGGTCGCGCCCCGCGTCGTGACGGAAATCCTGGGCCACTCGCAGCTCGGCGTCGCCATGGACGTGTACACGCACGTCCCCCAGGACACGCAGCGCGAGGCCATGAGCCACCCGGACCGGCTGTTCAGGAGGCGCCCGGTCGTCAGTGACCGCCCCCGTTGCTGTCACACCTGGATGTCACAGGGCGCCTACGGAGATCCGTAGGCGCCCTTTTCCTGATGCCCCCGGTTTTTCCTGGCGCCCCCGGCGGGATTCGAACCTGCGCAACGAAACCCACTCCTGCGACACCCGCTTCAGGAGTTCGGCCAACTGGGCGGCCCGCCTGCCCACCAAGATCATTGCCTGGCTTGGCGAGTGACCTCCGTTGCCACAGCCACCACTGATCACTCAGTGGTGCTCAGGTTGTGAGGGCGGCTGCTGCGTGCGGTACTGGCGAAGATCGTGTGGCAGGTGCTTCACCGCATCGGCGAGCCGTGAACAAGCGTGTTCGATCTCTGAGCGGGCCTGCCTGCGCTCGGTGATCAGCGCCGCGAGGAGCAGCGCGGTCAGCGCGGTGACGCCGTCGAACGCCTGGAGAGTCACCATGTTGGTGAAAAGTCCGTGGCCGGCGAAGGGACCCGTCCCATCCGTGGCGGCGAGGATCGCGAACGTTGACGCGATCATGGCGCACGGGACGGCGCCGGCCCGCTGGAAGCGGAACGCGGCCCAGATCAGGAAGGGAGAGATGAGGAACAGCAGATTCGCGGTTCGCGTCGCCAGGTAAGCGATCCCGATCATGCTCACGAGCAACGCTGCCGCCTCCACCCAACGCCACGGGCTCACGCCCCTCGGCCACCGGGCCGAGCGCAATGCCAGCAGGGCCGTCGAGACCACGAGCACGCCCGTCGCGTCGCCGGCCCACCAGACCGACCAGGCGGGCCAGAAGGCGTTGGCGGGGAGGACGCCGGTCAACACGAGAACCCCGCTGCCAAGGGTCGCGCTGATCAGCATCCCCACGAGAGCGCCGAGGAAGACCAGCGCGAGCGCGTCACGGAAGCGGTTCATCTCGGTGCGGAAGCCCACCCGGCGAAGTAGCAGGTAGGAGCAGACAGGGGCGAGCGTGTTGCCGACGGCGATCACGAGGAGTGCGGCCACCGGCAATCCGAGAGTGACGTTGACGAGAATCGCGCCGAGCGCCACCCCGGGCCACGCCCGCAGACCCAGCAGGAGAAACCCCGCCAGGGCGATGCCCGTGGGCGGCCACAAAGGCGTGACCACATTGCGCACCAGCTGTTCAAGCAGGCCCAGCTTGCCTGCACCGAAATAGATCGCAGCAATGGTGACAATCTGCACGCCCGTGATGCCGTACCGCTTGTACGGCTCAGACAGCGCCGTGTGCGCGCGGCCCTTCATGCCTCTATGATCCCCCGCGACCACCCGCTGGGCACAGCGGCTCGGAGTGGCTGCTCAGCGCTCGTTCGCAGCCGGGTCGTACAAGGCGACGAGCACGGCCGCGTCGTCGTTATGGCCGGTCAGGTCGGCTATCTGGAGCACCCTGGCCGCCACCACGTCAGGCCCTTCGGCAAAGCCGGCGCTGAGCGTCTCGGTCACGCACGACAGTCCGGACTCGATAGGAAAGTCCGGCCCCTCCACCACTCCGTCGGTGAACATGATCAATGCCCCGGCCTGGTCCAGACGTCGATGGGCCACCTCGTACCGCTGCCGAGGGAGGATGCCCAGAGGCATGCCCGTCTCGTCATGGGAGAACTCGCACTCTCCCCCCACGGGGGCCCACAGCATCGGGATGTCTCCGGCGTGCGACACGGCCAGATCGCCGGATTCCGGATCGAATCGTGCGAAGCAGCAGGTCGCGAAACGCTCGCAGCGCATGGCGACGAGCAGGTCGTTCGACCGGCTCAGCACCTGCCCGGGATCGGGGGTCATGTCCGCGACGGCTCGGAGGCTGGTGCGTATCTGCCCCATGACGGCGGCCGCCTCCACATCGTGGCCCTCCACGTCCCCGAGGGTGAGTCCGACAGAGCCGTCATGCAGGATGAAGGCGTCGTACCAGTCACCGCCGACATCGAGTCCTGCCCATGCGGGGGCGTAGCAGGCCGCGATCCGCAGACGGGGCAACTGTGGCAGCTCAGGCGGGAGCATATGGCGCTGCAACGCCGCAGCAAGCTCCACCCGGCTTTCCTGCAGCACGATCCCATCGAACACGTGATCGACCAAACGTGTGAGAGGGGGTTCGGCCTCTCCGGCCCCAATGCTCCACATGGCAGCAGCCCTCCGGTCAGGCACCCCCTCACGTAGAACACCAGGTCGACCTGTCTGCGGTGAATGGGCCAGACGGCCCTAATTCAGCAACATCGACAACTGACGCGAGGCCCGCCAGGGCGAGGCAGCGGTCTCAGTGGACGATGATCTCGCCGAGGCCGAGGCCGAGGTCCACCGGCTGAGGTCCACCGGCCGACTGCGTGCCGCGCCGGCGGCGTGCCCCGCTCCTGGTGGTGCATATACGTCTCCGACGTCCCGACGCTCACCATCCCCTACACGGGGGTGTGGGAGATCGCCTACAACGCCCACGTGAACTTCGCTCTGCCCGCGAGCGGAGGGGTGCTGCTGATCCACACGGACCTGCGCAGCGACAACGGGGTCATGGAGGGCAGTGAAGCAATTACCGGCATTCAATCGGCCTCGGGTTTCGGCTTCCAGGCCACCGCCGGGCGCGGGAACACCGGGGATCCAGCCCCCTGCGGAGGTCTCTACCCAGCAGCCACGACCTGGCCGGCCGTGACCTGAGGAGGGTTGGGAAGCAGCGACACGAGGTTGTCCCGTACGAAGTCCGCCGCTGTCCTGACCGACTCGTCGGCACCGGCCCGGTCTTCATAGATGCTGGTGGAGACCATCACTCCCTCCCCGGCGTCGATCCAGTAGTAGGCCACGAAGCCGGGGACCTGGCGGAGGAGGGGGACGAACCCCTCGTCCACCCGGCGTCCCGCCTCGGCAGGATCCGTCACCCCTTCGTACCGCCGAACCACTGCGTACATGGCTGATCTCCTCGCGTATCCCAAAGGCCACCTTGCTCGAAACGGCATACCCCGCAGCGCGTACCTCCCGTTCGTGGCACGCCCGAAAGACGCTCGGACAGGCGCATGGGTCATCCGAACCGGGCATCTGCTGCGAGCGCGCGGAACGGGGCGTCACGAAACTCCGGTTGGAGCCTTGAATCGCCCCACCCGGTGCTCGGGCTGCCAGGTGCCTCTGCCCCTTCATCGCGCGGCCACGCTGCCGGGTCCGCGCGGTAGCCAGGCAGGCTGCTCCTCTTTCGGGTCATGACCTCACCCGGACTCGTTGGCCAAGTCTCCCCGGACCCCTGCTGAACAGGCGCGATGGACGCACGCGAAGGGGTTGTCCAGGAACACCTGGTTGCGGCTCACGCTCACTGGAATATCACGTTCCGTTTATGAGTGAATACGGAGCGTTCCGGCTCGCTCGCCTCTCCTCGTGGGCCTCGACGAAAGGGCACAGCCATGTCTTCGGCCATGCGCAAGACGACGAAAACTCCGGCGGTACGACGGCTTGCCGCCACGGCCGCCGCGTTCGGCAGCTGCCTGGCGCTCGCCGGCCCGGCGGCAAGCGCCGACGCGGCGCCCGCCGACCCCGTACCGACCGTCTTCTTCGGCGACTCCTACACCGCCAACTACGGCATCGCTCCCGTGAACCACGAAGGCAGCGAAAAGTTCTTCTGCTTCCAGGCGAAGGAGAACTACCCCACCGTCGCCACCCGGCGCCTCGCGGACAAGGGCATCACGCTCGACGTCCAGTCGGACGTCTCCTGCGGAGGCGCACTCATCCATCACTTCTGGGAGAAGCAGGAGCTGCCCTTCGGCCTCGGCGAGCTCCCGCCGCAACAGGACGCGCTCAAGGCCGACACCCAGCTGGCCGTGGGCAGCATGGGCGGCAACACGCTGGGCTTCAACCGCATCCTGAAGCAGTGTTCCGCCAAGCTCCGCGGCGATGAGGGGGCTCTGCTGCCCGGCACGCCGGTGGACGGGGACCAGCCGGCCGCCGCGTGCCGCGACTTCTTCGCGTCCGGGGACGGGAAGGAGTGGCTGGACGGCCAGTACGAGCGGGTCGGCTGGGACCTGGAGGAGCTGCTCGAACGCATCCGGTACTTCTCCCCCGACGCGAAGCCCGTCCTGGTCGGCTATCCCAGGCTGGTGCCCGCGGACACGAAGAAGTGCCTGACCGCGGCGCCCGGCCAGACGGAACTGCCGCTCGCCGACATCCCGCAGGACGCCCTGCCGGTCCTGGACCAGATCCAGAAGCGGCTGGACGGCGACATGAAGAAGGCCGCCGCGGACGCCGGCGCCGACTTCGTGGACCTCTACGACCACACCGGGAACAACACGGCGTGCGACGGCGCGGGCCGGGGCATCGGCGGCCTGCTGGAGAACTCCCGGATCGACTTCGGCGGCGGCCAGAAGCTCCCGTGGTACTTGCACCCCAACGAGAAGGGGCGCGACATCCAGGCCGAGCGGGTGGCCGACAAGGTCGAGCAGATCCTCAACCGGTAAGGGCACAGCCCCCAGCTGGGAACCGGACCCGCGCCCTTACCCCGCGCGCAGCCCCGATCCCCCGTTGCCGACGGCAGCATGACCACGGGCCCCGCTTCCTGGCCGTACCCCACCCAGCACGCTCTCCTGAGACCGGCAGACGGTGGCCGCTTTTTCGCAGTGTGCCCCGCACGGCGCGGTCAAGTACCCGGAGCACCCTCCGAAAACCCCACTGGACCGACCTCACCCCGCACCTCAGTGACTGCGGCCTCTGCCGCCTTCGGGCAGCGGGGGCCGTTTCGTCATGCCCGGGTGCGCTCCCGACCACGATGCGCGCGGTGATCTTCGACGTCGGCGAGTGCCTCGTCGACGAGACCACCGAATACGGCACCTGGGCCGGCCGGCTCGGCGTACCCCGGCACACCGTCCACACCATGTTCGGCGCCGTCATCGCCCAAGGCCGCGACTACCGCGACACCTTCCAGGAGTTCCGGCCCGGCTTCGGCCTGTACGCCGAACGCGAGCGCCGCGCCGAGGCGGCCCGGCCGGGACCTTCAGTGAGGCGGACCTGTACCCGGACGTACGAGACGCGCTCGCCGCGCTGCGGGCGGACCGGCTGCGGCCGGGTATCGCCGAGAACCAGCCGGTTTCGCGCGGGCCGGATCCCGCGTGAGCCGTACTCCAACGACGTGGACCTGATCGGCACGTCCGACGACCGGGGCGCCGGCAAGCCCGAGCGCGCGTTCTTCGACCGCGTCGCCGAGGGCGTGCCCGCGGAGGCTCCCGCGCAGGCCGACGAGATGCTGTACGTCGGCGACCGCGTGGACAACGACATCCGTCCGGCCCGCCAAGCCGTGGCGCACACCGCGCTCGTGCGTCAGGGGTACCTGCACGAAGGCACCCACCCGTACCGCTCCGCAGCCGACCACATCGTCTGCCGACAGAACTCCCGGATCGCCCCGGCCGAGCAACTCGACGAACACACGGCCGTGGTCGTCACCGCACCCGACCGCATCTTCCGGGAAGTCCAACGGCACTACATCACCCTGCGCGACCACGTCTGGCGATCAGGCGTCCTCGGCCCGTATGCGGATGCCGGCCGGCGTATCTGTGTTCCGTCGACGGTCGTCCTGTTCTGCGCTCTGACTCGGTCAGAGCAAGCCGCCCCACCCCCTGGCCGGGGTGGGGCGGGGCGGTCAACGTTTGTACGGACGTTTGTACGGCCTGCCCCCGCCGACGAACGCGGCAGGGGCAGCCGTCTGCGGTCCGGGCCTCCCCGCCCGGTGGCCGCAGCTGACAACGAGCCTGTGTCTGGCGCACGACGGCAGCCCGCCGTCCTCGTCCCGCTTGGCAGCGCAGGCGCTACTTGCTGCGATCAAGTCCCCTGACCAGGCGAAGATCGAACCATGATCGCCGGGTGAGGTGGACGCCACGTGGACTTTAATCACGAAACGGGTCCTCTGTCCGCATAGAACAGAGCGCCCGTACGGCGCTGACCTGCTACACAAGCTGTGCCCCCGGCAGGATTCGAACCTGCGACACCTGGTTTGGGAGATTTCCCTGGTCAGGTCCGTGACCTGCATAAACGTCGATCGCAGGACAGCTGACCTGGTCAGATGCCCCTCCGTGGTTCTCGCTTGTTCGCGCGATTTCCCGTCCTCATGTGTGCTGAATCCGTTCCGGCGGGACTGCCCGCGAGACGGCTACTCACCCACCCGCCTTGCGTCGCGGACGTGGGAGGCCCTGCCACTCGTCTCACGGTCTGGGCTGCGCCGATGCAGTGCACGTTTGCCGGAGCATTTCAGGCTGCTCATGGCGATCGCCGGTCCCGCCCTGGTCGCTCACTGCGTGCGCGGCCGGGGGCTTGTCAGTGCGAGCCGCCGAGGAAGTGCTACCTGGTAGCACCGAGTGCTACCGTGATTGATATGAGCGTTCAGCCCGAAATCACTCAGCGGGATCTGCGTAACCGGTCCCGAGAGATCATGGACGCCATACAGGGCGGCCAGTCGTTCACCGTCACCCGTGACGGGCACCCTATCGGTCAGCTCGTCCCGCTGCGGCGACGTCGTCGGTTCGTCTCCCGTCAGGAGTTCGCCGCGCTGTCGAGGACCGCCCCCGACACCGGCCTCGACACCTTCCGTGCCGACCAGGACGCCACGGCCGACACGTATCTGGACGATCCCTATGCCCCCTAACGGCTCGACGTACGAGCAAGGACTCCTCGACACCAACATCATGATTCTGCGTCGGTGGGTGGCTCCCGAAGAACTGCCCGACGAAATGGCGATCACCGCCATCACCCTGGCCGAGTTGTCCGCCGGTCCGCACGAGGTCCGTCGCAACGACGAACAGAGCCGCTACGACGAACACGCCGAACGCGCCCGCAGGCTCGACGTTCTGCAACGCGCCGAGAGCGAGTTCGACCCCATCCCCTTCGACGCCGACGCGGCCCGCATCTACGGTCGCATCTGTGCCGCGGTGATCAGCACGGGTCGTAAGCCGCGCCGCCGGGTGGCCGACCTGATGATCGCTGCCATCGCCGTGGCCGAGGACCTTCCCCTCTTCACAACCAACCCAGAAGACTTCAAGGGGCTGGACGATCTCCTCACTGTCGTACCGGTCACCCGTCCAAAGGTCCCTCACGAAGGCTGATACCAGGGCACCGGGTCCGTGGGAGCGCAACGGACTTCGTGGTGCGAGCGCGGCATGGGCGCGATCACGCAGCAAGGCCGGTTCGGGGATCAAACCTCCTGAACCGGCCCTTGGCACAGTGCTCCAGGTAGAATTCGAACCTGCTACACCCGCTTTCGGAGTTCGATCCGAGGCCGCTCTGGCCGCTCTGGCCGCTCTCGTCAACTGGTGCCACGGCCGGACGGAGACGCTGGTGTACGCCGCCGTCCGGCGTCGTTGATGTCAGCCGTGGATGTCGGAAGCCTTCTGATCCGTAGCTCTGGAGAGATCGGTCATTGGAGGTCATACAGGCTGCCGGCAGTCTGCTGAGGACCGCTGTTGGGTGCTACCGGTGGCTGGGGTTGTAGTGCTTCGCTGCTGTACCACAACTCCCTGCTGTCAGGCCGTTGCCATGCTTCTTGCTAGAAGCCGTCCGGCCACCCCTCGTGTTCTGGAAGGCTTAGGCCGGTGAGCCTGTAGCGGTCTGAGACCTCGTCCGCTTGCTGCTGGGTTCGATCTCGTAGCAGCGCCAAAGCCTCGTTGAACTCCCTCTCAGAGCCAGAACCGAAGCGCTCACCGTTGTGCCCGCCAGCTTCGAGGAAGTTCGTGAAGCCTTCACGTATTGCGCGTAGCCAGGTGCGCAGGTCGGTCTTGCCCGGCTTCTCCAGTTGGTCTAGGTACTCGGCCAGCTTCGCCCGGCACTCAGAGGCCGACGCGAGGCAACGCGCGGCTTCGACCTGCGGGCGGGCACGCCCGACCGTCAACACACGCTTGTCGGCGAGGAAGTCCAAGACCTTCTGTGCAACGACTTTGTCCGACTTTGTGAACTCCCAGTTGACGCCAAACCCGAACGCACTCAAGGCCGTTGGCCGGATGCCCATTGGTTTCCCATTCCCGGTCGATTTCCTGTGTCTATCAGCCTCCGTGCCGCCGACGTGCCTTATCAGCGGGACCCATGCTCTCAGCTTGGGAAGCTGCGGTCATTCGCGGGCGGTTCGGGGGCTGACCTGGGTGAACGGCCGGACTGTGGCCACTTCGGGCTGGGCCGCTTTCACCGTGGTTCCCCGCTGTTCCCCGCTCGATCTGGTGCGGATGTGGTGCGCTGGTACCCCGGCGCAATGGGCCGGGGCCGCCCGGAGGCTCAACCGATGAGCTCCTGGATTGCTGCCACGACGTTGAACACTGCTGGCAAGACGAAGATGCTCCCGACGCCGATCCACGCGCACCCGGCAGTTCGATGGCCGCGGCTTGGCGGCGGTGGTTGGATCAGTCGATCGCCCGCTCTCATCGTCTCGTTCGGAGCGATCAGACTGCGCCCGGTTCGGCGTTGTCTCCGCCCCAGCCATATGAAGACAACCGCTGCCATCGCCGTAAAGGCGGCCAACTGAAAATGCTCACTCGGTGAATCAGCCCCAGCAAGCGTCATGGCCATGTGCGACATAAGGTTTCTCCCCCCAGAGGATCACGGTGGGTGGATCACCTCACGACGATTCAACCATGTCAAGCCGGTTGCGCCGCAGGTACGTTGCTCGCAACACTCTTTCCAGCTGTGGTGGTCGTCCTGGGGGCCTCGGACGGGGCTGTTCACCTGCGTTCATGGGCGGCCAGCCATGGGAGCGGCTACCGGCTTCGCCCCCGTCTGAACGGCCGTGAACGGCGCTGAACGAGACGGAAACTGAGACGGTCGGATGGGCCGGGCTCGCTAGCATCGTCGCTGTTGAAGGGGGGAGTCATGACACTCGTCCGCAAGGGATCGCGACGGATCGTGGTTGACGGCACGGCCTACCGCTGGCGACTGCGAGGCAGGCCGACGTACTTCCAGGGCTTGGCCTGGTCGCCGTGCACGTTCGCGGTCGAGCATGCGGACACCCCGGGTATGACGCTCGTAGTCACCACCGACCAGCCGCATCCGAGCAACTGGATCGGTCGTGAGGCTGGCCCTGTACGGCCGTCCGGTGTTGCTGCGGCTGTTCGGCTTGCGCTGGGTGAGGGGTGGACTCCGACGGCTCCGGGCTCCGCGTTCCACATCGACCAGTCCGCCGGCTTCGCGCCCACCCACTGAATGGAGCAGGGGAATTGTCGGTGCTGTCCCTGCGCCGACGACAGTTAACCACCGTGGTGGGTGCGTCGACCGATCAGGCGCGCGTGTGTCTCGCTGTACCCCCACCGGCCTTAGCCACGCTATCCGTGTGTCCGTCAGCCAGAGCAAGCCTCAACGGGCTGGTCCGTAAAGACGAAGCGGAGATTCTCAGCTTGGGAAGCTGCGGGCACTGGGAGCTGGTTGGAGCGCTGAACTGGGCGAACAGTTCGCGCAGGGCCTCGCCGGTCTCGGCGGCGTTCACCGTGATTCCCCGCTGTTCCCGGCTCGATCTGGTGCGCTTGTGGTGCGGGTCGCATAGCTTCGGAGGTCATGTTCATGGGGCGCATTGTCAGTGCCCACGGCTAGGGTCTCAGACGCGCGGCCGGCTTCCGAGGTGTCCAGCTCTGTAGAGCAGTTGCATCCCCGGCTCTGTCTGGGGGCGGCCCAGGTACGACCTGGGACCTAACCAACGGTCGGGCTTCGTCGATGGCCAAGGAGAGACCTGCCAGCGCCGGCCGCGCACCGAGAAAAGCACCGTGTGATCGGGGCGTGCTGCACCGTCTTGAGCGCGGCAGCATACGTGCGAGAGACCCCGGTGCCCTTGAGGTGTTGGGGACTGCCAGGCACCATCGAAGGGTTTTGACGCTTGGGGCTTCTGGCCTTAGATCTTCGCTTGTCGAACGTCTGGGCGCCCCACCGCCGGAGGCTCAGCACATCTTGCCCACCTTCGCCTTGCCTCTTGCTGGAGGCGACGTTCAGAGAACCGAGCACTCTTTAATGCGCCTTCGCCGTACCGTTGCCGTGGCTGCCCTTCCGATCGCTCTGCTCCTTACTGCCTGCAACGGCTCCGAGTACAGCGGCCCGGCAGACGGGCCCGCGGCCAGGCCCTCCCTGTCCGACGCCACCCTTGAGAAGCTCACCATGGTGGGGACCGTCGCCGGCCTCCGGGTGACCGAGCCGGCAAAGGACTCGCTTCCGGAGGGGGCGTACCGGGCCGACAAGGAGGAGTGCCTACCCATTGCGCAGCTGGCCTTGACCGATACGCCGCGCCCCGCGACCGCCCGGGCCGTCCGCGAATTCTCGGGCCCTGGCGAGCTGAACTCCATCGTCGGGAACCTGTGGGTGACTGTCCATCAGGGAGGCGATGCCCGCTCGGCGCTCGACGATGTCCGCAAGGCGCTCACGGAGTGCTCGGGCAGCTTCAAGGTTCCCGGCGCCCCCATGATCTACCGCGACCTCGAAGCGGCCCAGGCCCCGGATCTCGGGGACGATTCCGTCGGCTTCCGGTTCACCACCAGCGTCTTCGGCGTAAGCAGTCCCGCGACCTACGCCGTCGTCCGCACCGACAACATCCTCACGACGGTGATGGTGATCACGGACACGATTCCGCGGCGCCTGCTGGAGGCGCAGCTTGCAAAGCTCCCCGGCTGAGGAGGGCACACAAAGGGCGCACAACGCATCAGGGCCGGTTTCCTGTGAAGGAAACCGGCCCTGAGCTTCTCTGCTTCAGCTGTCGGGGTGACGGGATTTGAACCCACGACCTCTTCGTCCGAAGCAACTTGGGCAGGTTCTCCATCTTGGGCCAGGGCACTGCTCACCTGCGGCGGTCGTCCGTTGGCGTCCGTGGCTGTCCACCGGTCCGTAGGTGTTGTCATGCAGTTAGACACTCGTCCCGCAACTCCGGTGGGTCCGCCAACTGCCCCCGGGATCTGGCGCGCCAGCTCCTCAACGATCTCGGCCATGACCCGTTGGGCGCGCGAGGTAGCAGGCCAGCAGGACTTGCCACCGCAATGCGCTCGGCGAGACTGTCGGGGTGATCGAAGTCGCGTGGGCTGCTCTGGGCACGGCCCTTGAAGCGGTCGGATTCCTGATCAGCTTGTTCCTAGTGCTCGCGCTGCCGGGCATAGTCGTATGGGGGATATCGGAGGCGGTCGACCCGCGTGACGTGTTGCGGGTCCGTGGTTCCTGCAACGGTTGCTTGCCCTGGCCGAACTCGTCGGACGAGCATTGCTCGCCGCGGGCGAGTGGGTGTATCAACACACTCTGGGCCGTGTAGCGAGCGCCTATGTCCGGCGGAGCAGACGCGGGGTTGCGGCGCATCTGGCGTGGGTGAGACGGCCTTTTGGCCGGGACGCCTACAGGCTGTTTCCCGTCGGTCGGCAGGTGCGCGCGGCGTTGCGCTCGTGGCATCAGGTCGCGCCGCTGGCTGCGGTCGCGTACCTCGTCAAAGCGTTCATCTTGTTGCAGATCCTGCTCAACCTGGGGGCATCGTCAATGTCGTCACCAGGTGGTCGTTCCATGTGTGGGCGGAGAGCGAACGAGCTCCTGTTGTGGTGGACGCCCGGCGGCGGCTTGTGGGGTCCGGCCCGACAGGTCGAATGGACCGGCGAGCAACCAGATATCGATGTGACGGTAGTGACGACTTTCCGGGCGTTTCGGTGAGTCGATCTGGAGGAAGGCCATCCAATACCTTCCAGCACTTGGTACTCCGGAAGGCCACCCCGCCGAAGCGGCTACTGCGGTGTTCGGGCTCGTTCTGACTGTTGCGATTCTCCTTGCGCTACGAGTCGTGCTGGGAGTTCTCGGCCGGCGCGGGCCGACCCGGCCAGACGACGGGCACGGTCCAGGCTTTGCCTCCCCTCGTACTCGCGGGTGGTGGCTGTGGTCGCTGCTGAGTCTGCGCCCGGGGGCGGCCAGGCGTACTCGGCCTGTCGCGGTTCTGATCGACTGTGTTGGCCGCGTGGGGGCGGCGCGGCGGTATTACCAGACCCCGTCACACAGCCTCATAGCCCTGTCTATGCTCCGCGCGTGGGCCTCTTCAGGGTTGAGCAGGTGGTGTGGTCGGCATGGAAGGTCCGGCACCGTCGGGTGCCCGGTCCGCGCCGGCACGAGTACCGGAAGCATGCGGCCGACGTAGTAGGGGCGAGGAATGGCAGCGCCAGCGCCAACACCGCCAGACCGACGAGCCGAACAACAAGACCGACAAGAAGCACCCGTGGCAAGAAGCCGGACTCGTCCACACCTGGGAGGACGGCCGCGCCTATCACCCCGAGTACCTGTCCCAGGCATTCGGGCGGCTGATCAAGAAACTGGACCTGCCGCCCGTCCGGCTCCACGATCTCCGCCACTGCGCAGCGACGCTCTCCCTGGCCGCCGGCATCCACATGAAGAAGATCCAGACTCTCCTCGGCCACAGCAGCTACTCACTGACGGCCGACACGTACACGTCAGTGCTGCCGCAGTTCGAGAGGGCCGAGGCGGATGCAGCCCTTGCCGTCGTCCCACGGGCCGAGAGCCCGGAAGAGGCCCAGACCGACCCCGAACTCCCGGGCGACGAGCAAGAGGCGCCCGACGCTCCCGCCGACGAGACCGAGGGGCCCGATGTTCCCGACGGGAGGGCCGCCTGACGGCGCGTTCCCAGAATGTTCCCAGCAGACATGAGAAGGGCCCTCCTCCGTGATCTCCCCGGAGGAGGGCCGGGCCCTTCTCACGTTCATCCTGTCCCCGGGCAGCCGGCCTGCCAGAACGGATTCGCCGTGGTACGAGGAGTAGCGTGGAGACGGCGAGGCGACTCCCGTGATCGCACCGATTCCCGAAGACGGGTGATCCTCATGACCGGCTCCGATGCGCGGCCTGTTTCCCGGCATCTGCCCAGTGGTGTTCACGAGGCCGTGCAACCGGGGTGTGCGCTGCTTCGGCTGGAGACCACGGAGGCACGCGAGGGCGTCCTCGACGGTGCGTGGTGGCCGCGGTCGCGCGACATCGGCGCCGAACTGCCCGCGCTGCTGAGCGCCCTCATCGGCCACCTCGGCCCCGTCACACGCGTCGGGCTGGACGCCGCAGCCTGGGAAGGGCTCCCGACGCGGATCGTCGTCGAGGACCGGGTGGTGCGCATCGACTCTTTTCCGGTGGGCGACGACACCGTCCTGATCACCCGCGGCGATCAGGACATCTTCTCGTTGCTGGTGGTTCCACCGGACGCGGCACCCGAGGCCGCCCGCGCAGCGATGGCTCAGGCCGTCCGGGCCGACAACGTCACCCGGGCGGAACAGATTCTCATCGACACCGGAAGCGCACAGGTGCCGCCGCCGGTCTGAGAGCGAGCCGTGGGCGGCGGAGCGACACCGGACGACACCGGTGAGGTCAGCCGCGCCACTCCACCAGGAGCAGCGTCGCGTCGTCCGTGGTGTGTCCGCCCCGCGCCCGCTTGAGCGCGTGGGACAAGGAGCGCGCCACCGTCCGGATCCCGCGGCCGGATCTCTCCAACTGGTTCACCCAGCCGATCAGCTGACCTTCTCCGAACTGATCTTCACCCGTCGCGTGTTCCTCGATCAATCCGTCGGTGAAGCAGAGGAGACGGTCCCCGGGCTCCAGCTTCATCTCGCACATCTGTGGCTCGGGACCGCCGAAGCCGACAGGGAGGGTCGTCGGACCGCTCAGCCGGAGGGCCACACGATGATCACGGACGACCATCGGTGACGGGTGCCCGGCGTTGACCCACTGAAGATGTCCCGTCGCGGTGTCCAACTGCAGCATCTGCGCGGTCACGAAGTGCTCGGGGCCGAACTGGTCCGCCACGGCGCGGTCCATGAAGTCGTAGATCTCCGGCAGCCCGGTCCCGGCGCGGCGGGCGTGGCGGTAGGCACCGATGGCCACGGTGGCCATCGTGGCCGCGTCCAGGCCGTGGCCCATCGCGTCGATCATGGCCACGTGCAGGACGTCTCCGTTGAGGGCGTAGTCGAAGCTGTCCCCCGCCACGTCATAGGCGGGTTCCAGGATCCCGGCCACGGCGACCCGAGGCATGATCATCGCCAGCGGTGGCAGCAGGGACCACTGGATCTCTGCGGCGACGCTCATCGGTTCACCGCGTCGGACACCGAAGAAAAGGTCGGAGTAGCCGTGCTTGGTCACCAGCAGGTCGGCCACCAGGCCGGCGATCCTGCGCAGGATACGGCGGTCGTGGTCATCGACGCCGTCCAACGTCACTGCCATGACCCCGACCTGGTCTCCGCCGTCCAGCAGCGGCAGGTGGACCCGCACGCCGTCGTCTTCGGGCTGCTCGACGGGGTGAGCGTCGAGAAAACAGCGGCCCGCCTCGGAGTCGTCGATCACCTGCGGTTCGCCCTCCGTGAGGCCGTCGCCGGGCAGGGGTACCAGCAGCAGTTGTCCGTAGTCCTGCAGCAGCACCTGCGGCCGACGGCCCCCGAGGCGCTCCATTACGTCGGCGACCAAGGGCCCGATGAGATGGGGCGGCAGTTCGTGCGCGCGATCGAGGACCTCGCCCAGCAGAGCTTCCCCGAAGCTCTCGGAGCGGTCCGCGCACCGTCCGGTCGTCATCCACTCACCCGCCACGGGCCGGGCCGGCCAGGGAGCGGGCTGGGACGACGCAGGGTCTGCCGGTGTCATCGCTCCATCGAGGGGTCGTAGACGCCCGGATCGGCCGGGCATGTGGGCCCGACCGGATGGGGCTCCTCATCTGAGTCCGGCTCCTCCTTCCGACTCCCATGTGTCCTGGCCGTCGGGGCCGCACTCGGCGAGTGCGAGCAGGCGCGGAGCCGACAGGGAGTTCCCGGGGGCGGCGGCAGCGATCAGCAGCTCGGCAGCCGTTCCGGCCGGCTCGTCCGGTGGGATCACCAGCAGTTCCCAGCGCCCCACGGTGCCGCAGTCCACGGTGATGGCATGCGCCTCGGCGGCGAGGTCGGTCAGGACCACCTCGATCACATGCCCGGGCGCCATCACTTTCTGCGGGGCATCCGGCCAGGCGGCGGTCCCCACGGTGACATGGGTGACGGTGCCGACGCCCGGATCCAAGGAGCCGACCAGCGCGGGCAGCTCCAGCTCCAGTTCGGCGCAGCGCGGCCACCACGCCCCGTCCAGAGGGCCGTGGCTCGCGTCCCGCGTGAGTCGCAGCCGGGGCAAGGGCATCCGGTAGGTGTGTCCGTCACCCGGTGCCGGACCTTCGGAGGGCTTGGTGATGGCGTCCATAGTGCGGTCCCGTCCCAGGCGGCCTCCGGCTGCCGGTGTCTGTCACTCGCCGGGAACGGCGCCGCCGTGGTCGTGCGCCCGAAAAGCTCTCGGTACGTGCCAGGCTACTCCGGCCGTGGCGGACGGCGCGGCGCGCAGCCGTCGCGCGGAGATATACCCGTACGGCAGACGACGGGTGGCGTGACCGCCGCGACCGGCACGAACGCCGGCTCATCGCCCCTCCGTCACATCATCGGCGTACCGGCGACAGCCCTTCGGCGGGCAGGCTCAACACGCAGGGGGCGACGGGGCCGGGCAGCCCGACGACCTCACCCATGTTCTGCCAGCCCCAGGACGAGAAGGCGGCTTGTCCTGCCAGGTCGGCAGGGTGCAGCAGGGTGACCCCGAGGGAGGAGTGCAGGTCTGTGAGCAGACGCTGTTGCAGGCGGCGGGCGATATCGCGGTGCTGAGCGTGCGGATGGGCCACGACCTGGGTGAGGACCACGAACCGCGCGCGGGAGGTGAACCGCTGGATGGTCTCCTGGAGCGTTCCGTCGAACCCCCGCCGGCCGGAGCCGTCAGGGGCCACCGGAAAACCGAAGGCGCAACCGACCAGCACCGTAGTCTCGGCGACCAGCAGCGCGAAGCCGGGGCGGTGAGCCATGACCGCCAAGCGGCGCAGGAAGTCTCCACGGTCGTGGTAAGCCTCGCCGGGGGTGCCCGCGACGGACTCCGCAGCCAGGTCCGCCATGTCCTCGCGCATGCCTTCGACCTGCCAGCGGGTCAGCCGGCGAAGGCGGATCGCGTCCTTGAGGACCGGCTGGTCCGCCCGACGAACGGGGTCCGCGGGCATCCCCGTCGCGGTACTCATGAGGTCGCCGGGTACGGCGAGCGGCACGGGGCTCACAGGAGCCGCAAGGAGCAGCGAAGCAGATCCGGTGACAGCGAGGAGCTGGGTGATCTGCGCGCACGGGTGGTGCAGCCGCAGGGAGGCATGAACCCGGCCGGCCCGCCGTGACGCCGACAGGAGGACGTCCAAGCCCCTGGCGTCGCAGGCACCGACCGTGGTCAGGTCGATGTCGATCACGGTGACACCGTCCAGCAGACACTGCTCCAGTGCGGCCCGCAGCAGCGGCGTCGTGGCCGGTCCGATGTCACCGGCGAGTGTGACGAGCGTCCGCTCCCCGCGGTTTCGCCGACGGATGTCCAGCCGGGAAAAGGCCATCACACTTCCCCTCGGCCGGGGCGTGGACCAGCGCAGGAACTCAGCGCGGCCCCAGCCAGGACGAGCCCCCGCGGAGTTGCTTCGATCGCGGCGGACATGATGCCGACCCGTCTCCGCGCCGACCACTGGGACGGCCCGGGGTCCGTCTCTCGCCGGGGACGACCCCGGCGTGGCGGCCGGAGTGCGTGATGCCCTCGGTACCTCAACCGTACGTCGCCCGCGACCGGAAGCGGCTGCGCCGAGGGTGCCAGGAGTAGGGTGGAGAGAGTCGAGGGTACTTCGTACACCGGTGGCATGGCTGGTCTCGTCCTCGGCGCGCGGCACGGTTGGAGCCGCGTGACGCCACACGGGCTGTTTCCGGCCCGGGACAGGTTCCCCGATGACCACCGAATCCCTGCACTCACCGTACTCATCGCTGACCGTGGACGCTCCAGATGCCCCTCCCATCGAGGGCAGGGTCGAGGTCCGCATCGTCTCCACGGACGCCGAAGCGGCCCGGCACGTCGCGGACGCCCTCCGACTGCTGTTCGCCGGGGGCGAGCAACGCAGTTACCCGGCGTTCTCCTCGGGGAGAGGGACGCGTCTGCACCTCACGCTCGACCCCGAGCGGGGCTCCGGCCCGCTCCGCTCCTGGCTGGAGGCCAGCAGGCCGCAGGTCGACCGGACGCATCCGGGCGAGACGGCACAATGCGTGTGACCGCCGCGCGGCCCGTCGCCCGCCGGACCTCCGACCGCGGCGGGCCTCCCGCCCCCGCCGCCCCAAGGGTCCTCATGATCACCGTGTGACCCCACCCTTTCGTTCACCCGCCTTCCGCCCGGCTCCGGGAGCAGCCCTTCGCGGCGGCTCCGGCCGGGTGGGCGTATCGACGGGGCCTGGTGGCCGAGGTCTCCACGACCTGGTCGCCGAGCTCCCCGGACTGCTCGCAGGGCGGCCACACCGCTGTGGGCACATCGGCAGCGTTCTCGTGAACGGGACGATGTGGTCGCTGTCCGGGGACGGGATGGTCACCGAGGACCAGAGGGCGCACCTGCGTCGGACGGACTTGCCGCGAGCCGAACACCCCGTCTGCCTGCTCGCTCCGGGGTACAGGCGCCGGGACCTGCTCGCGGTGCCACCCGCCGTCACGGAAGAGGAGACCGAAGCGGCTCATGGAGACGGCCACGGCGGACGTCCTGCTTGCGGGGCGCACCGCCGCCGTTGACCACACACGCCGTGTGACGGTGCGCAGTTCGGGCCTCCTGAATATCGCTTCCTGGCTATTTCCTGCGTCTCCTGTCGGTGGCCACCGCTGCGGAGTCGACATGGGCAGCGAGTTCTGTCGTCGACTAGACGTGAACGCTCCGCCGGTCGGCGAGTACGTTCAGGATCTGTCCCGCGGTTCTTTTCATGAATCCCCCGTGGTGTCCGGGTTCCCTGGCCGGCCGGGAACGGTGGTTCGGAGCGCGGCGCGTACAAGAGCGCATCGCGAGCGACGGTGCAGAACTTCCCACACCGTGACCAGGCGGGGCCGGGGGTGGTGCACGTGTTGCCGAACGTCCGACACCACATTCGTCAGCCAGGTGGCACCGGAGTCCCTCTGGGGCTCGGCCTGGTGTGGCTGCTGCTTGGGCGACTTCCCCGCGGACGGGGCGGCCGTGGACCTGCGCCCGCTGTCCCACGGCGGCGAGGACGTAGACGGCAACGTACAGGGCTCCACGGCCCCCCTTGCGCCTTCTTCAGACGTCCGTGCCAACCGAACAAGGCTCCGCCCGGCACGGGCGTTGGTTGCTCGTACTGGGGCGGGGCCCTGCTGTCAGACCTGCCGGTTGCGGGTCATGTGCGGACGGTTCCGTATCCGAGGAACGTGGTGACGACATTGTTGAATGACACTTTTTGCAGATCGCAGTCGCGTTCTTGAACTCCTTCTTCTCTACCGGGATCAGAAACCCAGTAGGGGAGTGTCTAACCAACGACCCTGTCTCACTTTCGGTGGATGTGCGGATCGCTGGGTGGCGCTGGTGCTGGGAGAAGAGTTGCCGAGTGTCTCGGGTCTCTGCCACGGCGAGGCGGACAAAACTGGTGGGTCCGTTTCTGCCGCCCCCAGCGGTCGTGGGGAAGTCCCGGCCACCACAGGACAGGAGGAAGGCCAGCCACGCCGGGCACACCCGACGTCGCCAGGCTGCTCTGGGCTTGTGCCGGTTCAGCCAACCGGGGCAGCGGGCCGCCCGGCGGCGGTTGGCAGGACTATGCCGGATTTGAGAGTGACCTTGTTCCGATACGGGTTTTGAATGCGGTGCCGGTTGCTAGACGTAAATCTTGTCCTGAAGTTTTCCAGGGTCGATCGGCCGCTACTGGGTCTTTCCTCGTTGGACCGTTTGGTGCCGGTGACCCCGTTTGGGAGAAGGAGATGATCCGGATGCTTGCGGATCGTGTGCGATCGGTGGACGCCGTGGCGCTCGCCGTGGAAATCGAAGGGCTGCTGGATGCCCCGGAACCCGGCCACGAGCTGTGGGGTCGCCCCGAGTGCGCCCTCGGCGGGAGTTACGGCAGCGCGCTGCTGATTTCGCCGCCTACCCCGCGGCCGAAGAAGCCCTGAAGGTTCGGGAATGCCGGCCGAGCGGTCGCGGGAGAGCACCGCGTTGAGTGCTGCGATCGCGGACGCCGCGAGCGGGATCGCCCTCGCCCTGCGGGGCGAGGGCAGCCCCTACATCCTCTCGGAGTTGCTGCCGCCCGGCGACGGGCTGACACCAGCGGCGGTCAGGGTGCTGGGCGCCGACGTCCTGGCACCGTACGCGCTCAACTCCCGCACAGAGCCGGGCAGCGAGGACGCGTCCGTGGTGCGGGAAGCACTGGAGGGGTATCCGCCGGGGCCGGGTGCCTCCGACGTGTCGTTGTGGAGCTACCAGGGCCTGACCGAGGCAGCGTGCGCTTTTCTGCCCGGTGCCACACCGCAGGACTCACCTTCCGCACAGCCTTCAGTGGCCTGGGTGGAGACCGACCCGTGGCCGAGGCTGGCCCACCGGGCCTCGCACCTGGCGGCACTCGCCCTGCCCGGCGTCGCCCCCGCACTGGCCGAAGGGTTCACGCGGCGGACCACGGATCTGTCCCGTGGCTTCGTACGGGCCGTACGGCGCCGGGACTGGCAGCAGGCCGCCGGCCTGGGCCGATGGCTGGCGTGGCTGCCGGACACCCCGTCATCCCTGGGGTTGCGCCACGGACTCGCGTTCATCCACGGCATGAGCGACGGGCACGCCCGGGCCGCACTGCACATCGCCGCCGCGCTGCGCTCCACCGACGACCGTGCCTGACCGCTCCGCCCCGGCCCCGGCCGCATCGGTCCTGACGCCCCTCGTACCCGACCCGCCATCCGCAGTCGGCCCGCTCCGTACTACCCGCCGACGGCCTGGGAAGGAGTCAGATCTGTGACCACACAGGCCGCGCCTCCCGCGCACCTGCACGCCGTGGGCGGGCGCGCTCTGGGCTGGCTGTTCGAACACCGCGAGCACTTCCGCCTGACCGAGGAGGACCGGGCCACCACCAGCGGTCTCGTCGAACGGCTCAAGCCGATCTCGGAACTGGCGATCATCACGCACGTCCTCTTCCGGGAAGGCGTGGCCGGAGCACGGCAGCGCGAACAGGCCGGCGCTCTCCTGGACTTCGCCTGGCGCGACCTCCTGGACGGCGGCAACGAACTGGCCCGGCTCCAGCAGGACGAACCGCTCTCCACGATCCCCCTGGAGACCTACGCGGTCTTCCACGGCCACGGCTACCGCCACCCCCGCCTCCAAGCAGGCGTGACCCTGTCCCGGCGACTGAGGAACTGGACGGCCCAGGAACACCTGCCCAACCGGCGACTCGGCATCCTCAACTGGGAACGCCGACTCGGCCTCGCGCCCAGCGGCAACGTCGGCCAGGCCGTGAGCCGCACCTGGCTCGGCCAGCTGCCCGAACCCTGGACCCTCCAGTACGCCACCGCCTACGACCTGACCCACACCGTCTTCCACCTCACCGACTGGGGAGAGGCACCCGACCGCATCCCACCCCGGATCGCCGACTACCTCACCCTCTACCTGCCCGCCTGGCTGGACGAGTGGGCCGACCTCCAGCACTGGGACCTGCTGGGCGAACTCCTCGTCGTCGACGCCTGCCTGCCCTACCCCGCCCTCGACCGCCGGATCTGGGAACGCTACGCCGCAGCCCAGGCCCCCGACGGCGCCATGCCAGCCCACCGCACCCTGCCCCAGGGAGACACCGACCACGTGTTCGACCAGGTCCACCACCCCACGCTGGTCGCCGCGTTCGCCTCCGCAATGGCCACCTCCCGCGCCCTGACCACCAGCCCGGCATGACCGACGACACCGCACTCAAAGGCCGCCTCGAAGAGGCCATCGCCCACATCAACGCCCCCGACACCGTCCTGGCCGTGACCCGCCGAGGCGAACGCACCGTCATCAGCGGCGGCACCCGCCCCGCACCCGCCACCCCCCGCGAAGACCTGCGCTACGAACTCGGATCGATCTCCAAGACCTTCACCGCGCTCCTGCTGGCCGACCTGGCCCACACCGGCATCGTGCACCTCGACGACCCCCTCACCACCCACCTCCCCGACCTACCGGGCCTGCACCTGCACTCCCGCGCCCACCGCATCACCCTCCGGCACCTGGCCACCCACACCTCCGGCCTGCCCCGCATCCCCCGCGACCTGCTCCTCGGCGCGCTGACCTCCCCCCACCGCAACAGCTACGCCGACTACGACACCGAGCGGCTGCTGCGGACCTTCGCCACCACCCGCATCCTCCGCCGCCCCGGAACCCACTGGCGCTACTCCAACTTCGGCGCGGCCCTGCTGGGTACCGCGCTGGCCCACACCACCGGCACCGCCTACCCCACTCTCCTGGAACACCGCGTCCTGCATCCCCTGTCACTGACCAGCACAGGGACAGCCTCCGGCACCACGGGCACCGACGCGGTCGGCCACCGCCCCGACGGACGGCCAGTGCCGCCCAGCGTCTTCGCAGGCTTCGTCTCCTGCGGTGGCATCCGCGCCACCCCGAACGACCTGCTCACCTACCTCGAAGCACACCTCACCCCCCACCACACACCCCTGAACCAGCCACTGACCCGCGTCCAGACACCGGAACTTCACCAAGGCCGACGAAACCCGGAAACCCACACCCTCACCTGGATCCAGCACCCCGCACCACGAGGCCCCCTCCTCTTCCACGCCGGTGCCACCTTCGGCCAGCAGGCATTCCTCGGCTACCACCCCGCCACCCACACCGCCCTCGCCGCCACCACCACCCGCCACGGCCGCACCTGCCCCCTCGTCACCACCGCCTACAACCTCCTCCACGAACTGTGCGACCAAGCCGCCCCCAACGCCAGATGAAACAGCTCCAGAACCCGAGAAACGAACCTGCCGGAAGAGCGGATCGCGCAGTCCGCCGAAACCATTACTGAGTTCCCTCGCAGCCCGGCCAACCGGTTGGTTCCGGCTCAACTTCTGGATACTGTTGGTGATCTTAGGTGGGCAGTTGCTGGCAGAGACGCCGGAATTGGCTGGGCGGCTTTGATGGACGGCCGGGCTTTGTGCCGGGTGGGAAGCACTCGCTGAGGCGGACGATACTGGCCCCGGTAGCGGTGAGCGCGTGCTGGACGTGGGCCTCGGCGATGCCGGGGTAACGGCAGTGCCGTAGGCCGTGGGGCGGCCATGGGCGAGGACTTCTTGCAGCTTGGGGGGTTGCCGTGAGAGGGTCCGGCCGCCGGTTTTCGAGCGGGGTGCAATGGTCGCGCACCGGGCAGGGGCGGCATGTCTCCCTGTCAACGAGCCAGCAGCTCCACCGGACGCGGAACAAGCCGGCAGGATCGCCGACAGGATTCTTACCGCCCCTGTGCGCGCATCCGGACGCACCGCCGGAACACGCCCGACCGGCCGTCCCATAACATCGGCCGTCCCTCTGGTCGGCAGCGCGGAATTCGTCGGCACGTCCGGAGCAGCTCCCACAGACGCCTCACCCGAATACAGCCGCATCGACCGGAAGGCTGTATTCCAGACCCCCGAGTGTGACGTAGAAAGCCACCTCCCCGACAGATGACGTCGGCACGGTTTGACTGAATGCGTCAGTGAGCTGGAACGCCATGAGGCATCTGATACTTGGGAGACAGAAATGAGTGTGATGGTGACGCGCCTGGGACGCATTACAGCCCTGGCCGGACTGGTCCTTACAGGTATGGGGCTGGCCGTCGGACCAGTTCAGGCCCAGGGCTGTGTGACAAGCGCAGTGTGTGTCGACGACGTCGTGGAAGGCGCCAGCATGAGGGTACTCACTCCGGAACAGGCCGACAGAATCGCCGCTACCGCCGTTCCCGCATGCGACAGCCCGGACTACAACCCCTCACCCGCGGAAAAGCAGTTCTCCAACCTCTCCGGTATCGCTTTGTGTCACGGTGGTGACTTCGGCTGAGCCCGGATCCACCGGCTTGATTCCGGAGTGATCGTTTCGGAGTCGTCCTGGTGGTTGGCGAGATGATCTGGCCGTTCAGGCAGGAAGTACCCGCTGGTCTGTCCAGCTCTTCCACGTATTCGGGGGTCTCGGGCCCTTGCGGGTGGGGTGGTCAGGGTTTCTCAGGCGGTGGGTGGTGGCGCGTGCACCAGGTCGAAGAGGTGGGTGAAGTCGTCGGCCCAGGGCCAGTGTTCGGGCAGGTGGAGGGTGAGGCGCCGGGCCGAACGGGCCAGGCGGGCAGGCACGTTGATCAGGTGGTCGCGGATCGTTGCGGTGGTGGCCTTGGCGTGGAAGACGGACGCCAGGGCGCCGGCGGCACGCATTAGATTGTGTGCGAGAGCGGTCAGCGTGAGCCAGGCGGCGTTCGCCTGGAAGTGCCCGGAGGGAGCGTGGGCGAACGGACCGTTCTTCAAGTCCGCGATCACCTGTTCCACGACAGCGTGCCGTCTGTGATCACGTTCGGCATCGGAGAGGGAGAGCGGAGAGTCGGTGAACGCGGCGTGGTAGCGCCAGGTATCGAAGAGGGTGCCCTGCCCCTCGGGCACCGCCGCCGGGTTGAGCCGTTTGACGCGGCGCACGATCAGACGGGCGGTGACCTGCTGCTTCTTCGGCTTGGAGGTGAAGGCGGTGTAGGTGGTCTCGGCTATCTCGGCGTCCGAGATCCAGCATTGCCCCTCCTCGTCCCATACCGCCTTGGGATACTTGATCGCCTTCCATGAGGCTTCGTCGATGCCCGCGATCGCGGCCTTGACCGAGGCGTTCATCCGCACCGTGACCGAGAAGCGGACGCCCAGGGCCCGGCAGGCGTTCACGACATCGGCGCCGTAGAACGCGGAGTCGGCCCGCACGACCAGCAGCCCGCTCGCGCCGCACGCTCTCGCGGCGCGGATCGATTCGGCGACAAAAGCAGCCGCACCTCGGGCGGAGTTGGACGGTCCCTTGCGCAGGCGGGTGGCAGCGATCACCGGAGCGGCCAGCGGGGTGGAGACGATCCCGATCAGCGCGTTCAAGCCCTTGACCTTGCTGTACCCGTAGCCGGCTCCCTGCTTGGCGTAGCCGTAGGTGCGGCGGATCGTGTCGTCGATGTCCACATAGGCCACCTGGTCGGCGCCGGGCAGCAGCGGGGTGTGGGCGGCCAGTTCCGGAAAGAACCGGCGGGCCACTGCGTGCAGTTGCTTCACGTGTCCGTGGCTGAAAGACCGCAGGTACGAGCCCAGGGTGGACGGCGCCCGTACCCCGCTGAACAGCCGAGGCAGCCCACCGTGCCGCAGCCGGTCCATGTCATCGATGCTGTCCGCCCCGGCGACCATGCCGCCGACCAGCGACATCAGCTTCGCCCCGGGGAAGGCCCCAGTCCCGTCCTTCGAGGCCGGCAGCCGTACATGCTCGTCGACGAGTGCGGGCAGGCCGCACCGCTCGGCCAGCCGCACCACCGGGGCCAGCCCGCCGTAGCCGACTAGATTCGGATCATCGAACCGTGCGGAGACCCCCGCTGCGGCATGGGAAGATTGCATCTCGGAAGTGCCTTGCTGATCGTGCGTGCTGGAAGCGTGAAGAACTCCCATCATCGCAGGTCACAAGGCACTTCCTCGTTTCTGAAGAAGCTATCCACAGGCATCAAGCCGGTGGATCCGGGCTGAGTCCCTCGAAACAGCAGGTCGACTGACCGTCGCCCGGAATGGTGCTTCAGCGAACGGAGCCGGTGACAGTCTCGGGACTGGAACAGCCGTTGGCGCTGAGCCTTGACCGGGGTCGCCGGGTGATGCGCCGGTACCGGGAGCCCGACGGGGCGTTCAAGGAGAACGCCCTGCCGGGGGTACAAGCACCCCCGGCAGGGCCGGGTACTCATGCGGCTCACCCGAATGAACAAGTCAAGAGCCGAGGGACCGGCTGAACGAGGGTTTTGGGTTATCCGGTTGGTCTGCCAGGAGCTGCGGTCCCGTCGCGCAGCGGACACGCTGTGCGCGAGGGGCTGCACTTCCGGCGGCCCGCCGACACCAGGGAGTCCCCATGCACATCCGTGCCGCCCCCGCCGTCCTGGCCCTGACCCTCGCCGCTCTGGCCGGCGCCGCGGGCACCGCCCCCGCCGCCGACCTCGACGACGACGTCCTCGCAGGCGCCAGCAGTGCCCTCGGCGGCGACAGCGCAACCACTGACAGCGGCAACATCGCAAGCGCCGTCTTCTCGATGCCCACACAGATCTTCGGCGACGTGGTCTCCACCAGCCAGGGGCGCCGGTAAGAATCTTGCGGTCCTTCGCGGTCAGCTCGGGCGCCCTCGGCCATGGCCTCGGGCAGTGACTCTTGAGCGAGTAGACGCACTCGGTGGGCTGGGCGATGCGGCGCTGCCGATGTAGGCCGAGGCGGATGCTGCCATCGCGGTCGTCCCACGTGCCGGGAGCTTGGAAGAGGTCGGGTCTGACCCCTACCTTCCC
Organism: Streptomyces sp. NPDC056161; assembly: GCF_042268025.1. Taxonomy (NCBI): domain Bacteria; kingdom Bacillati; phylum Actinomycetota; class Actinomycetes; order Kitasatosporales; family Streptomycetaceae; genus Streptomyces; species Streptomyces sp. NPDC056161. The sequence goes on along the minus strand of NZ_JBHJUV010000044.1, from coordinate 49,081 downwards.
GGCGACGATCAGGAGGCGCCCGACGTCTGCGGCGACGAGCCCGAGGCGCCCCGATGTTCCCGATGAGCGAGCTGCCAGACGGCGCGTTCCCAGAATGTTCCCAGCACACATGAGAAGGGCCCTCCGTGATCCCCACGGAGGGCCCTTCTCCTGTCCATACAGGCTCTGACCTGCTGTTTCTCTGTGCCCCCGGCAGGATTCGAACCTGCGACACCCGCTTTAGGAGTGGGATTGGATCCTTGATCAGAGGTGCTCGCTGGTGCTGGGTGGTGCCGTCCTTGCAGGTCGGCACCACCCAGCATGATCTTCTGTCCTGGGCCGTGACAACTGGTGCTCGACCATCCGCGCACGCATCGCTCACGCACGGATGGCCTCGAGTCCGGCGTTGGGCGGGCCCGACGCAGCGCCCACCTGTCGCTGACTACTCCAGGATGTCCAGCTGCGGCAGTCCGTCCACGATCTTCGTCGTCTCCAGACTGACGGTCACGATCCGCTTGAGGAGGTCGATGATGTAGCGGGGGTCATCGGACCAGTCGTTGGGGTCGTTGGTGAGGCCGCTCTTGCCCTTGGTGTCGACCGTGAACTGGTAGCGATCGATGATCCATTCGATCGCGGACCGCGCACCTAGTTGGTAGCGGTACGCCTCCTCTGGGATGTTGGTCAGGGTGATGCGGTTGTTGTACACGACCGTCGAACGGTCCGGCTTGCCCTTCACCTTGGGGATCTTCATCTTGGCAACCCTGTACAGCTCTCGGGGCGCTGTGCTGGACACATCACCGGAGACCTTCTCGACGATGCCCGCGTACGGCTCTGCTTGCTCGTACCGGAGGTGAAGGTCGGCGAGCTTTCGGCCGGCCTCGGTGAAGCCCCGGAAATTGCGCACCTTGGGGATGCGGGGGAGGGACTTCTTGAGGTCGGCGGCGAAGCGCTCACGGTACTGCGGTGAGTGCAGCAGCCCGTAGGTGTAGTAGAAGACGTCGTCCTTGGTGATCGCGGGGTCGTCGTAGCTCTGCAGGTAGGAACCGAGGGTCGCATCGGTGACGTTGTCAACGCGTTCGTAGCCGTCGCCCTCGATGGCAGCGAACAGGTTGTCTCCCTTGCCCAGCTCGCGATACGTGAAGCGGGGGAAGTGCGGGCCGATGCTCTTGGTACCGACGGCATGACGATCGGGAACCGCGTCCGTCATTAGGACGGAGAAGGGCTCGTCAGTCCCGGTGCCTGTGATGTAGAACCCGAAGTTCTCGTGCGCCGGCGTCGGGAAAATTTGCGGGAGTTGGTAAACCGTGTTGTTGAGCTTTCGATCGAAGTAGGCGAACTCGCGGGTGAAGGGACGGTAGAACGAAGTGAAGATTCGCTCTCTCAGGAAGGAATACTTCTCCCCCCTGGCAATGCGAATCTTGTCGGCTCTATCCCAGCTGATCTTCTTCGGGTCGAGATCGATGAACTTTTCCACGTCCGGCGCCTTGGGAGCCACGATGCCCGCGGTTTTGCAGTGATCCACGAACCCATCTACCTGACTGTTGTAGAAGTCAATCGTTGACTCCGCGTTTTCCATGAGGCGCTGCCTGGAGAAGTTGTAGACCCAGGAGTCGCGACCTGTCATGAGACCGCTAGAATGCACCTCGAAGGTGGATACTGAAGAGTCTTTCTTGTCCTTCTTCCCGATGGCCTGGAAGGTGGCGAACCGCTCGTCACGCTGATTGACCCAGTCGCCGGACGCGTTCGGGGTGATCTGCCGCCATTCAACTGTGTGGAGGTTCTGTCCGGCCAGGATACGGAGCTTGTCCTCTCGGCTTAGCGAGTCGCCGATAGCGCAGTAATGCAGGGTGCATTCTTGTCCGGCGCTCTTGCCTCCCTTGATGAGTATCAGGATGGCGACGGTGTTCTGGCTCCCCGAGCCAAAGATCTTTCCCCCCTCTCGCTTCCAGTCGTGCGTACGCTGATTTCCCCGAAGGTTATAGCAATAGATCGTGTTGAACTCGTCTGTCAGGGACTTCCGAAGGCCATCTGCCGTGTTGCCGTCGATGTAGCCGCCGTTGGAAACGAAGGCGACGACACCCTCATCTTTGATGCGGTCAGATGCCCAACGGATGGCGCGAATATAGGAGTCGTACAGTGAGTTCTTGAGCGTGGCGGTGGAGCGGGCCACGTAGGTTTCAGAAATGCGCCTGTCGAGCGCTTCATACTTCAGATTCTGGTTAGAGTCATTCGCGCTGTCCTGTCCCACCGAGTACGGCGGATTGCCAACGACGACGGTGATGTCTTGTCCCTGCTGCTTCTTCGCCCGCTCGCTGTTGCCTTCCAGGACTTCCATACCGTCCAGCTTCGCCGTGCCCTCGGCGAGCTGGAATGTGTCTGTGAGAACGATGCCTTCAAAGGGCTCATAGTCGCCCCCGGCAAGGTCATGGAAGGCGGCCTCGATGTTGACGGCGGCGATGTAGTACGCGAGCAGCACGATCTCGTTGGCATGGAGTTCACTCGTGTACTTGCGGAGCAGGTCATCCGGCCGGATAAGGCCGGATTGAAGGAGGCGCACGGGGAAGGTACCGGTGCCGACGAAGGGGTCGATGATCTGGACGCCCTGGTCTGAGAGGGAGCGGCCGAGGTGCTTGGCCAGGGCCTGTTCGGCGGCGCGGAGGATGAAATCGACGACTTCGATGGGCGTGTAGACGATGCCGAGGGCGTTGGCGGTCTTGGGCAAGGCAGTTTTGAAGAATTTGTCGTAGAGCTCGACGATGACGCGCTGGCGGCTCTCGTGGTTGTCGATGCCCTCGGCACGGACTCGCACCGATTGGTAGAAGCCCTCAAGGGTTTTTGCCTCGGCGTCTAGGCCCTGGTCGTCGAGAATGTCGAGCATTCGCTGCATGGCCTTGGAGACCGGGTTATGCTCGGCAAACCCGTAGTCCTTGAATAGAGCGTCGAAGACCGGCTTGGTGACGACGTGCTGTGCAAGCATGTCGACGGCGTCGGAGTCGGTCACGCCGGGATTTATCGTTGCGCGCAGCTCCTCGACGAACTCTTCGAAGGCTGTTTGCTTCTCCGGGATCGCCAGTGCGGCCTTGATACGGATGACGTGGCGCTCGGCGATCTGGGCGATGTCCTTGGCCCAGTCTTCCCAGTAGTGGCGCTCACCGACCTTATCGACGATGCGGGCGTAGATGGCTTCACGCCAGTCACTGACGGAGAAGAGGGCGTCCTGGATGTGCTGGGCGCTCTGGGCTTCCTTGTCCTTGGCGTCCTGGGAGCTGGCGGCCGTACTGGAGCCGTCCTTGTCTCCGATCGTCTCGTCGGTGGGCCCGATGCTGCCAATGCCGATCTTGTTGTCGGGCTTGTTCTTGTTCAGGTCGATCTGGTTGACGGTCGCGTTGAACCGGTCGTCGTGGGCGCGCAGGGCTTGGAGGACCTGCCATACCGTCTTGAACCGCTGGTTGTCAGAGAGCGCCTTCTCCGGTGGCATCCCAGCGGGTACGGCGACTGGCAGGATGATGTAGCCGTAGTTCTTGCCCGGGGCCAGGCGCATTACGCGGCCGACGGACTGGACAACATCGACCACCGAATTACGGGGGTGGAGGAAGAGGACGGCGTCCAGGCTGGGTACGTCAACGCCCTCGGAGAGACATCGGGCGTTGGAGAGGATACGGGCCTGATTCTGGCCCGGGTCCTGTTTGAGCCAGTCGAGGAGCCGGTTGCGCTGCAATGTGTTGAACGTGCCGTCGACGTGGTCGACCTCGCAGTGCAGCGCGTCGTCGTCCGCGTCGTCGTAGGCGTCGACGACCTCGTTGAAGCGGCCTGCGATCGCCTTTGAGTCGGCGATGGAGCGGGCGAAGGCGACCGCCCGCTTCATGGGCGCCTCGCCCTCGGCGAAGCCGGAGCCGTCGGCGAAGGTGCCAGTGCGCTTGGCCATTGCATTCCAACAACCGATGATCTTGGCGGCATCGTCGATGTTCAGCTCGGAGGACCCGCCGGCGAAGCCTTCTTGGAGGGTCTTGGCGACGATGCCCTCGTCAATGGTGAGGATGAGGACCTTGTAGTCGGTGAGCAGTCCCTGCTCCACGGCTTGTCCGAAGCCGAGACGGTGGAACTCCGGGCCGTACATCTGCTCGTTGTCCATCGAGGCCAGAACGGCCTCGGCGTTCTTCGCGTCCGCCTTGGTGTCCTCGTTGTAGATGCGCGGGGTGGCCGTCATGTAGAGGCGACGGTCGGCACCGAGGTAATTGTCGTCGTGGACCCGTACGAAGGCCGACTCGTCATGGCCGGCCAGGGTGACGCCCGTGGTGCGGTGTGCCTCGTCGCACAGGATGAGATCGAAGCGACTCAGGCCCTTCTTCTGGGCCTCCGCGATCGTGGCGATGGACTGGTAGGTGGAGAAAACGACGGTCAGTCCGGGAGCCGCCTCCACGCTGGCCATCTGCTTGATCAGGCGATCCGGGTCCGTTGTGGCGGGCAGGGCCAGGTCATGCGTGGCCATGTCCTTGTCATCGCCGTTGCCTTGCTGCTTGCCGACCTTGGTATCCGAGCACACCGCGAACGGACGCAGCGGCACTTTGGCCTCGAACGACCATTCACGCAGCGTCTGCGAGAGCAGGGCGACGGAGGGCACCAGGAACAGGACAGTGGTGTGCTCGCCTTCGCCAGCAGCAGCGCGCTCCTGCTGGAGCCGTTCCACGATCTTCAGGCCAGTGAAGGTCTTGCCGGTGCCGCAAGCCATGATCAGCTTGCCGCGGTTGTGGTTGGCGAAGCCCGCGAAGACGTCGTCGATTGCCGCACGCTGATGCTTGCGCGGGGCCTTCTTCGTCTGGAGGCTCAGCTCGAAAGGCTCATTGGCCGTGGGTAGATGCCATTCCACCGGGCTGTTGGCGATATCGGACAGGCCGAGGCGAGTGACCGGGATCTGCTGGTCGTTCAGCGCAGCTTCTGCGTGGACACCCCACTTCTCCGTCGTGGAGACGATCATGCGGCGGGTGAACCCGCCCTTGCCGGAGGCCGTGAAGAAGGAGTCGATGTCGTCCTTCTGGAGGGTGTGCTTGGGGTCGTAGAACTTGCACTGAATCGCGCAGAAGCCTCCGGTCTCCCGGTCTTGGGCCACCAGGTCAATGCCTGTGTCGCGTTTGTCATGTTCCGCTCCCGGCCAATCGGCCCACATCCATACCCGGCTGAACTGCTCGGTCCACTGCGGGTCGGTGCTGAGGTACTGGCGGATCAGCTCCTCGAAGCGCGTACCACGATCGCGGTTCCCGAGAGAGCCGTTACGGATCGCTCTGATGACGTCGTGCACCGACGTGGTCGTGGCCACTGCGCTTCGCTCCCCATTACTGCTGGAGGCACGCGGGTCCGCGTGCCGAGAAGAACACACCAAGAAATACTCAGAACCCTACTGGCACCCGTGGACACCACGCACGGCTGATCACGTGATGGCGGGGAGGGTCATGAATCCTGATAAATCCGCTTCTACGGTTTGTAACCGCCAGCAGTGAAAAGACCGTCGGCAGCAATGACGTAAGGCCCGGATCCGTGTGGACCCGGGCCCTACGTTATGCAGTAGCGGGGACAGGATTTGAACCTGCGACCTCTGGGTTATGAGCCCAGCGAGCTACCGAGCTGCTCCACCCCGCGCCGGTGGTCCCTACCGTACGCCATGCCGGCGGGTGCTGGAGACCAGCGCCCGCTGAGCGTCGGCTGTAGGGCCTCCCGATTCGTGGCGTAGGACGGCCTGGTGACCTGCGTGTCCTACGGCTGTCTCACGGCTTGCCCGGAGCGCTCTGCCTCACGGTCGTGTCATTTCTTATGGTTGTGAGGGACGGGATACGACGTCCCTTGGCTCGCCACCCCTGACTCACAGAGTGGTGGGCGGCGATGGGAGACGGCGAGATCGAGGACCTGACAGCGGAACTCGGGCGGATAGCTGCAGGGCGTGACGGCCTACGAGGCTGCTGGACGGTCAATTCTCCAGCAACCCGACTCCGTCCAGACCTAGGGCAGACCGCTCCCCTGGAACCGGGGTGGTTCAGCCGTGGGGGCGATCAGTGGGTATCGCGGATCAGCACGGTGAGGAGCGGCGAAGCTGGTGACGGCTGTCTCTGATGGCCCGCAAGTACAAGGTCACCGTCGACACCCCGGGCGGGCCACGCAAGTGCCTCCAGGTCAGCACCCAAACTCCAGGCAGGAAACCCCTGGTCGCGCAATTCGGTGGGATTCCGCTCAAACGGAACAAGGCTACGGTCCTGACCGACCGTGACCCTGCCCAACGCCGACCCCGCCAACGCGAGTTGACGAGTCGACTACTGGCCGGACTCTGCGAACTGTGCGGACAGACCGCACAGACACAGGTCCACCAGGTCCGCAGACTCGCCGACCTCGACCGGCTCGGGAATACACGACCCGACTAGGCCACCCTCATGGCCAGGAAACGACGCAAGACCCTCGTAGTCTGCCCGACCTGCGATGAGGACATCCACGACGGCCGAACCGCAGTTCACAACAGTCACTGGAGAGCCCGTTGCGGTTAACGCCGCACGACGGGTTCGGGAGGAGGTCGCTGGGAAAAGGACCAGCTCACGAGTTGGAACCTCGCCCGGCGGCCCACCTCACACTCCGCACCGAGGGCGGCAAGTGAGTATCCCGGCCACGGCACCCTCGCCCCTTCCGGATCTCGCCCGACTCCGGCCCCGCCAGCAGATGGCCATGGACTGCGTCCTCTGCGCCCGGCCGCTGGGAGCGAGCGGTCGACGGCCGGGAGAGATACGCCACCCGGACGTGATGTTCCAGCTCTGGACGTGTTCCTCCCAATGCCAGGCCGTCAGATCGACCATCCCGACCAGCTGAGAAAGGGAACGTCCTTCCATGGAGTGGCCGTGGATCACCGGTGCACCAGGTGCGGGCCCGGCGCGGGCGCAGTGCTGAGGGGCGGTTGTTCAGGTGAAGGCAAGCCGTCGGAAGGCGTTGCGGACATCGGTCAGGGGTTGCCGATCACGGGTGTAGTAGAGCTTGTTGGTCAGCAGTGCGGCCCATCGTCCTTGGCGGGGTGAGATCCACATGCCGGTTCCGGTGAATCCGTAGTGGACCCAGACATCGTCGGCTGGGGCGGTCCCGGGAGCGGAGTGCCAGAACAGGCCGCGCACGGGTGCCAGGGTGCCGGTCTGGATGGTCAGTGACGTCGCGGTCCATGCGGGGCCGAAGCCGACTCGATGCGGTGCGGTACTGGTGTCCAACATGTAGCGCAGGAGGGCGGCGAGGTCGTTGAGGACGGTGAAGGCGCCGGCGATGCCGCAGACGCCGCCCAGGAGGCGTGCGGAGAAGTCGTGGGCGGTGCCCCTGAGATGGGTGTCGGTGTCCTGGTCGAGTTCGGTCGGGGCGCAACGAGCCGCGATCTCGTCGGGTAGTGGGCCGAAGCGGGTGGAGTGCATGCCCAATGGTTGCCAGATGCGGATGGTGGCCAGTTCGTCCAGGGGCTGGCCGGAGAGGTGTTCGGCGAGGTAGCCGAGGATGAGGGCGGCCCGGTCGGTGTATTCGACGGCCTCGCCTGGTGGCCGGTGCAGTTGCTCGTCCAGCACGCCTCGGCGGATGTCGTCCTGGTTGGTGCCGTAGAGGTTCTTCAGTTGGGCCCGCAGAGGGAGGCCGGCTGTGTGCGTGAGTAGCTGCCGGGCGGTCACGGTGCCGAGGGGATGGCGGGTGGTCTCGGGCCAGAAGGTGCCGAGCGTCTGGTCGAGGTCGAGGGCGCCGTCCTCCCACAGAGCACCGATGGATGACCAAACGGCGAGGATCTTGGTGAGGCTGGCGGCGTCGAAGACGGTGTCGGGGCGCATCGGCACGTCTGGTTCGTCGGGGTCGAGGACGCCGGTGGCGCCTTGGACGCGGATGCCGGTGGGGTCACCGACGGCCCATACGGCCCCTGGGTACACCTTGTCGCGGACGCCTTCGTCCAGCAGGGCTTCGATGCGGTCGCTGTCGTACGTCATGGTCTCCCTCTTCGCCGGGGCATCCCGCCGGTCAGCGTAGTGATGTGCACGGGGTGGGCCGGGCAGCGGCGTGGCGGGCTGCCCGGAAGGCAGTTCAGGTGAGTTGGCGGCCGAGGGCGGTCAGGGACCGTGCGGTTGCTGAGAGCGGGTAGCGGGCCGCGTTCGCGTAACCCGCCTGCCGTAGGGCGGACAAGAGGCTGGGGGAGGTGCGCAGCCGGTCGAGGTCGCGGGCCAGGGCGGCGGAGTGGGTGAAGTCGGTGGCTACGCCGGACGCGGCGAGGGCCTCACGCAGGCCAGGTACGGGCTGGTAGAGGACGGGCAGCCCGCAGGCTTGGGCCTCCAGAGCGACCAGGCCCATGGCCTCCAGCGTGGTGGACGGCACGACCAGTACGTCGTGTTCGGCGAACGCCCTCCAGAGTTGTGGACGGCGGAGCCAGCCGAGGTAGCGGGGCCGCACGCCGGCCCGTTGGAGCAGCGGGGCCAGGGCATGGAACTGGGCTCTGGGGGCGGCGATGCTGAGTTTGACCCCTGGCACGGGGGCCAGGCTCTTGACCAGGGCTTCTACACCCTTCTCGGCGGTCAGCCTTCCTGCGTACAGCAGCCGCAGATGGCTGGAGGAGGTGCGGGTGGGCCGGGTTGGCGGGTTGGTGAGCAGGTGGTCGGGGATTCCCCAGGGGATGCGGGTGATCTTGCGCCGGTCGATCTGTGGGGCCAGCTTGATGAGGTGGTCGGCCATTGCCCCTGTGGGGACGACGATTGCATCGGCTGCTCTGGCAGTCTCGCGCAGGACCTGGAGCTGGTCACGGTGGGCCTCGGCGAAGATCAGGTCTGTGCCGTGGACCAAGGCGATGCGAGGGTGCAGGGGCAGGGCCCGCACCAGGGCGGGGGTGGCGCCGAAGGCGAGGTGCTGGAGGTGCAGGACGCCGATCTGGGCTGGGTCGATCGCTGCTGCGAGAGCTCTGCGCAGGGCTGCGACGTAGCGACCGAACGCCGGGCCCTCCAGGCACTTCCCGGCAACGGGCAGTAGGTCGAGCCCGGCGGGTACGCGGTGTCCGGAGCCGGACCGCCCCAGCATGAAGGCGCGAGCAGGGATGAGCGGGCGGTCGCCGGTGTACAGGTCGAGGAAGAGCTCAACGCTGCCGCCGGGGCTGCCGGCGGGCAGATCCAGGAAGGTGGCGGCCAGCGGCCTGTCGGCCTGGTGAGGGCTCACAGGGCTCCTCCCGGGATCTCTTCGTAGAGGCGGGAGATGTCGATGCCGTCCGTTGTCGCGTACTTGGCGGGTTGTTGCTGGTAGCTGGCCGGAGTGCCGTAGGTGGTGAGGAAGACGAGCTTGCCGAAGGTCATCCCCGGGTAGACACGGGCGGGCCGCGCGGCGCGGATCTCCAGGGTCCAGCGGATGGCGTGGCCCTGGTGACCGAGTGGGGCCGAGACGTGGACCCAGACGCCGAGGGCGCCAATGGTGCGGTCGCCGTTGAGTATCTGTGCGTACGTCTCCGAGCCGGTCTTCTCCAGCGTGACGCCGAGATAGAGCATCCTGGGCTGCAACACCAGGCCGGTGGCGGGGATGGGCTGCTCGGTGAACGCGGTGGGGGTGGCGGCGTCGAGGTCACCGTCGCAGATGCGGATCGTGTCGCCCAGGCGCCAGTCGTAGGCGTTTGGGGAGAGGCGGGTGGGATCGTACGGGTCGATGGTGATGTCACCGGCCTTGACGGCAGCGGCGATGCCGGGTCCCGTGAGGATCACGAAGCCACCGCCCGAAGTCCTGCGACATCGCGCCAGTAGGCCGACGGCTGCGGGCCCGTGGCGGCCTGGTACTTGCCGCGGTAAAGGTCGATGGGGCCGGTGGAGACGAAGAACATGATCTGCCCGATCTTCATGCCCGCGTACACCCGCAGGGGGCGGGTCGGGGTGAGCATCAGCGTCCACTGGCCGTGGAAGCCGATGTCGCCGATGGGGGCGGTGATCTCGACGAACAGGCCGAGTCGGCCGACGGAGGAGCGGCCGAACAGCAGCGGGACGAAGGTGTCGGAGCCGACCTCTTCGAAGGTGTGGCCGAGGTAGAGCTCGTCCGGCTGGAGGACGAACCCGTCCGGGCCGATGGTGGTCTCGCGGGTGGGGTTGGGACGGTGGGCGTCCAGGACCTCGTGGGTGTAGGTGATCAAGGTGGGACCGAGACGGACGTTGTAGCTGTTGGGGTTGACCTGGTTGGCGGCGAAGGGGGCGATGCGGAGGCGGCCGTCGTGGGCGGCTGCCTCGATCTCCGGGCCGGTGAGGATCATTGCGTGCCTCCATCCGCGGTGCCGGGGAATCCAGCGGTGAGGACGTGCTGCACGGTCTGCTCCAGGCGCAGGCCGGCTTCATACGTGCGACCGCCGAAGTAGGTGTCGGCGAGGTAGTCGGTGGTCAGGACCGTGGTGATGGCGTCCGGCAGGGGATCGGGGGCGGTGACGAGCGAGCCGGTCTGGGCGGTCAGACGCGTCACCAGGCCATGCAGGTCGCGGCGATCTGGCTCCGGAACGTGGGCGTGCACCAGCTGGTTGGCGAACGGCTCGATGGAGAGTAGGTCGCCCAGGGTGAGGGTGTCGCCGAGTGGGATGGTCCGCAGGGCGGTCTCGTTGAGGATGACTGCGTCTGCGCCGAGTGCTGTGCGCAGGCGGGCGGTGAGGTCCAACAGCGCGGCGCGCCGGTCGAGGGGCTGGTGGCTGAAAGCCGGGCGGACCGGTCCGAGGACCTCGTTCAGTTGCTCCCTGACTTCGTTGATACGTGCTGTCACGTCCGTGAGTTCTGTGGGAACGGCGCCTGGGGTGCGGTCCGGAAAACGAGTGGTGCCGGCACCCCAGCCCGAACCGACAGGCGTGGCGATCGCGTAGCCGTCGGCGAGTTCGTGGCCCTTGACGACAAGGGTGTCTCCCGCGCGGGAGGGGCCGTACTGGTTGCTGTGGCAGTGCCCGGCGAAGATCACGTCGAGGAACGGGCAGGCCGACGCCAGTTTGAGGTCCTCCTCGAACCCGGAATGGCTGAGCAGGACCCAGCTGTCCACCTCGTGGTGGTGGGCGAGCATCAGCTCACGCAGGGACTGAGCGGGGTCGGTGACGCAGTGGCCGGCTCGCTGCGCAGTGGGGATCGAGTGGAAAGCCTGCTGCCCGATCACGGCGGTTACACCGACGCGCCGGTCACCGATTTCGGCGATGCGCAGACGGCGGAAGAGCGCGTCGCCGGTCTCGGCGTGGACTGCGTTGGCACAGACGGTGAGCCGGTGGAGCTCGGGTTCGAAGTGGTGGGGCCAGCCGTGGTTGCCGGGGGCCAGCACGTCGTACAGCTTGAGCAGGATCTCGCGCTCGATCGTGCCCTGGGCGAGGGCGTAATAGCCGGAGCCTTCGAAGAAGTCGCCGCAGTCCGCGACGAGTGAGGTGGGACGGAGGGCGTGGAGGTGGGTCAGGAAGGGCGCGGCGTTGCGCAGGGTGGAGTGGACGTCGGTGGTGGCCAGGATCTGGCGCAGGGCGCGGATGCCGGTCATGGGGTGACCTCGCAGACGTCGGCGCCCAGGGCGTGGAGCTTGCCGGGCAGGTCTGCGTGTCCGCGGCGGAGCTGGTCGAGGCCGCCGAGGGTGGTGACGCCTTGGGCGGTGAGGCCGGCGACCATGAGGGCGGAGCCGGTGCGGATGTCGGTGGCTTCCACACCTGTCCCGGTCAGTTGCTGGGGGCCGGTCAGGCGGCACTCGGTGGGAGAGATCTCCTCGATGGCCGCGCCGAGGCGGGCCAGCTGGGGCAGCAGATTGCTGTGGCGGTCGGGGTTGATGGCGTCGGCGAACAGGTGGGCGCCAGGCAGGCCGAGGGCCAGTGCCATGAGCGGTGGTTCGAAGTCGGCGTCCAGGCCGCCGGGGCTGAGCGAGGCGATGGCCCGAAGGGGGCGGCTGGTCATGCGGCCGTCGTGGGCGTTCACGGTGAGAGCGTTCGCCTCGCTGCTGGCGGAGATCCCCAGCCGGTGCAAGGCCGCGACGAGCGGGCCCATGTCGTTGGCATGCGCGCCTTCGATGCGCGCATTTCCGCCGGTGGCGACGACTGCGCAGGCCAGCGTCCCTGCTTCCACCTTGTCTCCCGGCACCACCCATGTGGCGTCGTTCGGTGCCGCGGACGGCGGCGAGAGGGTGAGCAGGCGTTCGCTGGCTCGGGTCTCCCAGCCCGCTGAGCGCAGGGCGTCCAGCACGCACAGCACTTCCGGCGAGAGGTTGGGATCCCCCAGTCGCAGAGGCCGCCCGGTCGTTACGGCCCGGAGCAAGGCGACCACCGTCGCCCCGCGCGAGCGGAACGGCAGTACCAGGGACACGGTGCCGGTGCGGGGAGCGGTGGCCTTGACGTGGTATCCGGTGTCGTCCACGGTGCTCCGGTCGCCGAACGCCTCGTACACCTTGAAATGCAGGTCCATCCCGCGTGCGCCGATCCGGCAGCCTCCCGGCCACGGCAGCCGGGCTTCGCTGTGCCGGACGAGCAGGGCCGGCACCAGGTAGTACGAGGCACGGATACGGGCGGCCTGCGGCAGTTCGGGGTATGCGTGCCGATTCTCGGTCGGCAGGATTACGGCAGTTGCTGGTTCCCCGACGGGCTGTGCTACGTGCCAGCCCGCCTGTTGCAGCAGCGAAAGCATGATCTGGACGTCCGTGTTGGCCGGGATGTTGCTCAGCCTCACCGGACGGCCGAGGGCTGCCGCGGCGGCCAGCAGCGGGAGTGTGGCGTTCTTGGAACCGTCGACGGTCACGGTGCCGGTGAGCGGTGGGCCGGGGCGTACGGCGATCACCTCGGCGGCAACGCCAGGGGCGCGGGTGGTCGTCATCAGCGACTCCTCTGCAAGGGAAGGGAGAAGGCGATCTCCGGGTTCGGGCTGGAGGACACGGCGATCTCGGCCCAGCAGCGCTTTCCGACTGCCGTCGGCTCGACGCCGTACCGGTCTGTGAGAACGGCGACGAGGAACAGACCTCGGCCGCCCTCGCTGTACAGGTCCGGGAGAGCCGGCTGGGGCAGCACCGGGCAGGCGTCGCAGACCTCGATCCGCAAGGTGGCCTCGTCGAGTCGTACGGTCATGGAGACCAGGTCGCCACCGGCGTGCTGGACCGCGTTGGTGACGAACTCGCTGATCACGAGCTCGGCGGTGTGCACCACCCCGGTGCCGAGTCCCGCGTCCCAGCCCTCTATCGCGTCCACGGCCTGGTGCCGGGCGGCGGTGACCGCGGTCGGTGTGGCGGGTACGGAGAGAGCGAACCGGTGTGCTTTCACGAGCTGCCTCCTGGATTGGTGCGGCTGCTCTACGCAACCGTTCCGGAGGCGGGTGGGGCCACGCCGTGTGCTGGGGCTGCATCACTTATGCAGGAGCTGCATCGCGGCCAATTGCTGCTCGGTTACGCTCGGTTGAGCAGGCAGGATCGGCGACGGCAGGAGGAGCCGTGGCACAGATGGCCGACGCACAGGGTGAAGCGAGACGGATCGGCGAAGTGATCCGTCAGGCACGCGTGTTACAGCGGCGCTCGCAGAGGGACGTCGCCGTCGCACTGGGGTATCACCAGTCGAAGGTGAGCCGCCTGGAGAGCGGCAGGGGTACGGAGGACGTACGCATGCTGCGCGAGATCGCGCAGGTACTGAAGATTCCGCCGCACCGTCTTGGCCTCGCCGCCGCACCCGTCGCCAGCCCCGCCGACCCCGGAACAGAGGACATGCACCGCCGTACCTTTCTGGCCGTGAGCGCCGCCGCCGTGCTTGCGGCCCCACCGTCGTCCACCGCAGCACATCACGAGTTGGTCCGGGTCCTGCTGCCCGGCACGAGCCCTGCGGCCACCGGGCAAGCCCTGGGCATCGATGAGTTGAGGGAGCGGACACGGGCCGTACGGCGGCTGTTCTGCACGTGCGACTACGCGGGACTGGAGCAGACCCTGCCGGGTCTGATCGCCGACCTGCGCCAGGCCGCAGGCGGCTCGTCCGCCTCGGCGGAGGTGTCCGGGTTGCTCGCGACCGCCTACCAGACCTCGGTGAGCCTGCTGCTGAAGCGAGCCGATCAGGGCAATGCGTGGCTCGCGGCCGGCCGGGCCATGGCCGAGGCGGAGCGGTCCGGGGATCCGGTCGTCCTCGCCGCCAGCGTCCGCGTGCACGCCCACGTACTCGTGCGGGAGAAGCACACCGCCCAGGCCGTGAACATGGTCCGCCACACCGCCGACCAGCTCACCGGTTCCTACGGCCAGCGCTCGCCCCGCTACCTGGCAGCGGTCGGCCTGCTGTTGCTCCGCGGGGCGACCGCCGCCAGCAGAAACGGCGACCGCGACACCACCCAGGACTTCCTCACCGAGGCCAAGGAGGTGGCGCGCTACGTCGCCTTCGACCGGCCGGACGCCTGGGCGAACTTCAGCCCCACCAACGTCGCCCTCCACGAGGTCAGTGCGGCCGTCTCCTTCGGCGACGCCGGCATCGCCCTGCACACCGCACGGCCGCTCATGCGGCGGCACATCCCCGTACCCGAGCGCCGGGCCGCGCTCTGGGTCGAGGCCGCCCGCGCCTACAGTCAGCAGGGCAGACTCGCCGACGGCTACCAGGCCCTGCGCATCGCCGAGAGCTGTGCGGCACAGGACATCCGCCGCCCGGCCGTACGCGAACTGGTCGCCGACATGGCAGCCCGCGACCGCCGCCGGGCACTGCCCGAGCTGCACCACTTCAGCCGCCAACTGGGAGTGCCCGCGTGAGTGACCAGCACGACAAGCCGTTCCTCCAGATCGTGGTCTGCGCGGCCGGAGTCGCAGCCGACGTCGGCCGGCTGATCACCGCGGCACAGGAGCGACACTGGGACGTCGGCGTCACCGCCACCCCGCAAGGGCTCGGTTTCCTTGACACGGAGCGGGTCGAGGCCCAGACCGGCCGTCCCATCCGTTCGGCCTGGCGGTCGCCGGGTGAACCACGCCCGACTCGGACCGCGGACGCGATCGCGGTTGCCCCGGCGAGCTTCAACACGGTCAACAAATGGGCCGCCGGGATCTCCGACAATCTCGCGCTGGGCGTGCTGTGCGAAGCGCCCGCCATGGGGATCCCGGTCGCTGTGCTGCCGTATCTGAACTCCGCCCAGGCCGCCCACCCCGCATACCGCCAGAGTCTGGAGCGGCTGCGCGAGATGGGCGTCCTGATCGGCTCGTACGAGCCGCACCGGCCGAAGGCCGGCGGCAGGGCCGACCGCTACCGCTGGGAGGACGTGCTGGAGCTGCTCGCCCCCAGGCTGTCCGCGCGGTCGTGATCAGCGCCGCCGTGCTCGCGGTGGTTGCGGGGCTGGGACGGCGGCTGCTTCGTGGGCCGGAGCGCTGGGGCGCTGTGCTGGGCTTTCGGCCCGTACGGTGCTGCGGGCCTGTGCCGCGCGGGCTCGTTCGCTCGGTGCCTGCCTTGCGCTGAGGCGCTGGATGCGCCAGGTCAGTACCTGTGCGGGGCGGCGGGCGTCGTCCAGGGTTCGCTGGTCGGCAGCCTGCTGTAGGAGCTGTTCCGGGTTGTGGCCTGCGGTTTCAGCCTCGGCGAGGGCGGCGGTGAGGGCATTGAAGGCGGGGTCTTCGATGATCTGCTCGGCGTGTTCGGGCACGGCCTGGTGTAGGTGGCGGATGTGCCGGTCCATGGCCTGTTGGGGTGGTCGGTGCTGGGCGAGGGCGGCCAGGGGTGCGGCTGCGGTTTGGTCGTAGGCGGCCTGGAGGTGGAGCAGGGTTTGCTGTGCGGCGGCGACCTGCTGGTCGTGGTGGCGGAGTTGGTGCCAGCGGGTGGCGGCGATGACGACGAGGATCGCGGTGTCGAGGAACATCGCCAGGCCGGCGCCGTCCTTGGGAATGGGCTCGCGGAGCATGGCCCGTACGGCTCCGCGCAGGGCGCGTGCGTGGTGGTGTTCGGCCTGGACGCGGGAACGGGTGGCGCGCTCGAACACGGCTGCTGCCTCTTGGAGTTGGGGGCGCAGGGTCTGGGGTGTGAGCAGGGGGAGGACGTCGAGGGCTTCACCAAAGGCAGCGAGGTGGGCCTGGGAGGCTTCGTCGTTGGTCTGGTCGAGGTGGTGGGGGATGCGTTCGGTGGCGGCGGTGGCCTGGTGCCAGGGGTTGGGCCTGCGCTGCACCGGTTGGCTGGTGGGCTGGGGTTCGATGCCCGCAAGGCGTTTTTGGATCTTGGGGAAGGACAGGTCCGGGGCGAGCCCGGAACCGGAGAACCAGACGGGCTTCTTGTCGGCGGTGGTGGTGTCTTCGCTGGCGACCTTGTAACCGCGCACATCACCGGAGGGGAAGTACACGACCTCGACGAGTACGCCGTCGGTGTGGCTGAGGAGGTGGACGAATTCCTCGGTGCTGGTGGCGGCGGCCACAGCGGTGCGCACGAGGGTGCGCAGGCGCTCACGGGCGGGCTTCTGCTGACCGGAGCGGTGGGCTTTCTCCTGCTCGGCCCGTGTGGTGCGCCTGGCGGCGGTGCGGTCCCCGCGTACGACCTGGAACAGGCCGTATTCCTTCTCGATGGCTGCGAGTTCGCGGTCGGCGGTGAGGTAGTCGTTCCAGTGGCGTGCGGTGCGCAGATCCGCCCGGACCTTGGTTGCGGCGATGTGGATGTGGTCGGGAGCGTGCCGTACGGCGACCCACCGGCAGCCGTCCGGGGCACCGTCGGGCGCGATGCCGGTGGCCGCGACCACCCGGCGGGCGATGTGGGCCCACTCCTCGTCACTGAGGTGGCGGTCGGTCTCAACGGCCCGGAGCGAGCAGTGCCAGACGTACTTATCGGGGGCGCGGCCCAGCCACTTGGCCTGCTTGACGTGCAGATCGAGGTCGGCCACGAGGAGCTTCTTGGTGGCGTCGAAGTCGTCGGAGCGGCCGGGGTCGGGTGCCAAGCCGTCCCAGGAGGCCACCAGGTGCGGGTCGGTGTGGTCCTTGGCCCTCTTGGTGTCGAACAGGTACCGGATCAGACCGGCTGTGTTCTTGCCGCTGCTGATCTTCGCGATCATCGGGTCGGCTTCTTGGCGACGGCCTGGTTCGCGGCTTCTGCGATGTGGCGGACGGTGGCGCCGACCGCCGTCAGGGTGCACTCGGCGCGATCCAGGGCTGCCGTGTCCCCAGGGTGTGGATGGCCGCCGGAGTTGAGCTTCTTGGCGATCTGGTTGATGTTGTGGCCGATCTTGGCGACCTCGCCGCGTAGGGCGGTCAGTTCGTCTACGTAGTCGTCGAGCGGGGTGCGCTGGCCGGGCAGGGCAAGGTCACCGTGGACGTGGGCCATGACTACGGCGCCGACGTAGTGGGCGCCGGCGATGTTCAGAGACCGGGCCTTGCGGAGGATCGCGGTCTTCTCGTCGAGGCTGTAGCGGGCGTCGACACGCTGCTTGCGTTGGCCGTTCGGGTCGCGCTGTCGGCGTCGGGCGACGCGGTACAGCGCGGCGGCTTCGGCGGCACGCGGCAGCACAACGGCGACCGAGTCGACGGGCTGTTCCTCCTCGGGCGCCCCCTGGTGCCCGAGTGCCTCCGCCACCCCCGGGGCGGAGGCGTCCTCGCTGCGGCCGTCCGTGGACGGTCCAGCGGGATACCTTGCTGGCGCGTGGGTGGCTGACGTGGTGGGCATCTCCTGCTGAGCGGTTGCGGAGTCGTGGTGCGGGTCGTGCATGTGGGTTCTCCGTGTGGTGGTCTGTCTCGTCGCACTCGTTGCGTGCCTGGTCAGGGCTGGTACGGGTGGGGGCTTGATGCTGGGTCGACTCGTTGCGGATGGCTGATCCGTCCCCGCGCCGGTCGACGCGGGGACGGGGGATACGAGTGGAGGCGGGGATGGGGAAGCTGAGGCGGCCGGGCTCAGCGCGCGCTGGTGGGAGGCTCGTCCCATTCGGTCGGTTGCTGGGTGGCAGCCGCATCCAGTTCGGCTTGCAGGAGGCCCTTGATCTTGTCTGCCTCCTTCCTGCCGATGGTGAGGTTCTCGGCGCGGATGGCGTTTTCGATGTGGCGGCGTGAGGCGCGGCCACCGCGCCCCAGCGGTGCGGTGCGCGCGATGGAGAGAAGCTCGTCGGCGATGTCATCGGCCTCGCCGGCTTGTGGGTCGGCGGAGGCTCGCGAGGCTTTCGCCACATCGGCAGGCGTGGAAGCCACGTTGGCGGTGACGTCAGAAGCGTCGTGCAGGGGCGGGGGTAGCTCCTCCAGCTTGGTGTCGTGGTCGTGGCTCGCTGTGGCGTCTGCCTGTGGCACGGGCGGGAGGGGGTGGCGTCGGATGACGAGGTAGAGGTGGACCGCTCCGGCCAGGGCGAGCGGGGCGATGGCGGACAGAACGCCTACGGTGAAGTCGCTGAGGCGCAAACCGCCGACTTGGCGCGTCTCCTCGTTGAGAAGGACCGCGTGCAGGGCGTTGGCCCAGATGCTGGTGACGGTGGCCACCCCGACGAGGGCCCACACGTAGACGCGGGAGCGCAACGGTGCGGTGCGCAGCATGAGCAGAGCGCCGACGCCGATGGCGATGAACCCGTCGATCACGAGTGGGAAGGCGTAGGTGAGCAGCCCACGGATGTGGATGGCCACGGCCATCTGCCGCAGGGCGTCGTAGGAGAGGGCGAAGGCGAACGCGGCGAGCATGGCGATGCCGGTGCGGATCGCTGTGGTGCCCGGCAGCGCAGTCGAAGCGGTGGGGGAAGTCAAGCGGGGGCTCTCCGGGTGTTCGAGGCGGCCACGGGGGTGAGGTGGTCGCCGTGAGGTGCGGTGACTCGTACCACTCGTTGCGTGCCTGGTCAGTGCAGGTACGAGTGAAGTGGTGATGCCGAGACGACTCGTCGCCGGGCGCCGACTCGTCCCCGCGCTGACCTGCGCGGGGACGAGTGCGACGAGTGGTGTCGGGTCAGGCAGCCGTGCCGGGCGGCGACTTGGTCTCGGCTTCGGCGGGGGCTCCGGTTGCGGCGGGTTCGGGGCAGTAGCGGGCCCAGGCGTCGAGGAACTGGTTGCGGGCGAAGCCCTTGGCCTGGGTGCCGTCGGGGAAGCGGCGGTTGGCCGAGCTGATGCCGTAGTCCTTCAGGAGCAGTTGCAGGCCACGTGGGGTCAGGCCCCCTGACCCGTGCTCGGCCCACGGCGCTTCCTTGTCCCCGTGGAGGTGGTCGAGGAGGCGGCTGGTGCGCATCACACTGGGGCCGCCTTCTGCGGCGAAGGCACGGCGAATGTCGGCGAGGATGCGGGTCCGCAGACCTCCCTCCTCGTCCTGTCCGGCCTCGTAGGCGGTCATGGCGCGGCAGGCCATACGCGCTTGCACCGGCCACTCGCCGCCAGCGAGATCGGCGACGATGACCAGCGGTTCCCAGGTGTCCGCCGCGCGGTCCTCGACCGGCATGACCGGCTCCATTTCCATCGCCTGGGCGTGCAGCGGCGCGAGCCAGGCGGTGAGGCGGGCACGGACGGCGTGCAGGGCGGGTGTGTCCCGGCTGGTACGGAAGGCTGCCACCCGCTCGCCCGGTGCCCGGCGACGCATCCGGATGACCACGGACCGGTCCATGATGGTGTCGGGGAGATCGCCGATCCCGGCGAGCGCGGCCATGGCGAACGTGGGGAACGCCTGCGGTTTGTGCTCGGGGCCGGACACCCGAAGCGTGGGCCGGTTGCGCTGATGCCCGGCGTTGAGCAGGCCGCGCAGGTCCTCGTTCTTCTCCGCCGCCTTGGCGGTTCCGAAGAGGGTGTCCGCCTCGTCGACCAGGAGCGTGGGCGGATCCTGGTCGGTGATCGAGCGGAAGATCGCCGCGGGGCTGGCGTTGACCGTGATCAGGTGGTTGTGCACCGTCTCGGTCACCACGTCCAGCAGGCGTGACTTGCCGCACCGCTTCGCCGGTCCCACCACCGCCAGCCGCGGGGCGTGCTGCCACGCCGGCTGCAGATGGGTCGCCGCCACCCACAAGGTGACCGCGTCCAGAGCCTCCACCGAGGGCAGGATCACGAACTTCGCTATCTGCGCCCGCAGGTCATCCAGCAGCGCCGCCCCGGGGGCCTGCTCCCGGTCGATCTCCTTGTCCTGAGCAGGTACCGCCGTATCGGTGTCCTGCTCGTGCCCGGCAGAGAGCGCACCGGCGTTCTCGGTGTGGTCGCGGGGCTGGCCGGGGATCGCGACTGGTGGCCACGAAGGCTTGTCGGGTTCGGAATAGGGCTTGGGTCCGGCATGTTCCACGGGGCAGCTCCTCGTCTGGCGGTGGCGGGCTTGCGCGCCCTTGCCGCCGGGTTGGTTCTTCCAGGGCCGTTCGGGGTTGCTGGGGCCTCCGGCGTTGCGCCGCCGGGGGCCTGTCCCCTTCTCGCGGGCATCAGGCCATCGCGAGGGAACACGGACAGTACGTCCACCCCCGCCAACAGTCCAGCAGTTCTGTGTCGTCTCGACACAGAACTGCCTGCTAAGCTGCCGTGCTTTCACGCCGCCAGCCCGAGCAGCTCCAGCAGGTCCGCGGTCACGACCCGGTAGGCGTTGCCGAGCCGCAGCACCTTGCACGGGTAGGAGCCCCGCTTCGCCAGCTCATAGCCCTTGCTTCGCCCGAGCCCCAGAGCCCGGTTGCTCGTGTCCAGGTCAACAGCCACCGGAAGGGCGAGCAGCTCCTCCCGGCTCATCCCCTTCAGGCCCTTCGAGCCCTGCGGTCGTCCAGCCGTCGCGTCCTCGCGCATACGGTGCGCCTCTTTCAGTACAGCCCTCGGCGAACGTGCCCATCACGTCCGGCTCCAGGCGCCTGACAACCAGGATGACCAAGCTACTGTGTCTGTATGACACAACGCCGTTTCGATGATGAAGAGGACGACTTCCCGGAGTGGGTGGACCGGATCAAAGCCAACGTGGCCGGCGAAGTCCGGCGCAGGAGGAAGGAGAAGGGATGGAGTGCACAGGACCTGGCGGACGAGTGCGAGCGGCTCGGGCACCCCATCCCGCGCAACGTCATCGCCAACATGGAGTCCGGACGCCGGGCCAGCCTCCCCCTCGTGGACGTCATGATCCTGGCCGCCGCCCTGGAGACCTACCCGGTCTACCTGATCTTCCCGGTCGGCTACGTCCAGCAGACCCAGGAACTCCCCTTCCAGCACCTCGTCCCCACCTGGGACGCCCTGCGGCGCTTCACCGGCGAAGAGGACGTACTCGAATATGACTCCGGCCTCGTAGGCGACTTCGAATATCACGCCAGCCTCGTACGCACCGCACTCGCCGCACTCGAAGAGGAGAGACAGGCACGGTTTGCGGCCAAGACGGCCACCAGCCGCGCCCAGCAGGAAGAAGCCGAACGCCAGCGGACCCAGTACGCCGACCAGGCCATCTCCGCCAAGTACAACCTCCGCCACCTCCGCCGCGAGATCCGCGAAGAGGGCGGCACCCCACCCGGCCTGCCACCCGCACTCAGCGACGTCGACCCACCCGAACCCGACCCCAGCCCAAGCCCCAATACCCCACCGGAGGAACAACCTTGAAGGGTTCCACCCACCGCCGCTGCTACTGCCGTGACCCCCACACCGGCAAACCCCTCGGCAAGAACTGCCCCAAGCTCTCCAGCCGCAAGCACGGCTCCTACTCCATACGCCAGGAACTCCCACCCCGCGAAGACGGCACCCGCCGCTCCTTCAGCCGCGCCGGCTACGAATCCCTGAAGGCCGCCCAGACGGACCTCGACCACGTCCGGGCACTCCTCGGCCTCGCCGACAGCGACGACCCGGAGGGCCTGGCCCAGATCGCCGAGCTGCTGGAGAAGGTGGCCGAGGAGAAGGCCCCGCTGCCGGACATCGAGGCGACGCGCAGGCGCCTCAGCCACGGCCTGGACCTGACAAGCCGGCTCACGGTCGGTGAGTGGCTGGACACGTGGCTGGCCGGCAAGAAGGGGCGGCAGAGCGCCATCAGCCGCGATGAGAGCAACATCAGGGTGCACCTCAAACCGCGGATCGGGCACCTGCGGCTCGACCGTCTCCGGGTCACCCACCTCTCGGAGATGTTCGAGGCCGTCGCCGAGGCCAACGTCGACATCGACGAGGGAAACGCCGCCCGCCGGAAGGCATTCGAGGATCTCGCCCGAATTCCCTGGAAGGGGCGCGAGCACCGTGCCCGCCGCAAGGCTATGAAGGCCGCCATCGCCGAGATGGAGCCCTACCGACGCATCGTCGGTCCGGCTACCCGCCAGCGCGTCCGATCCACCCTGCGTGCCGCGTTGAACGCCGCGATCGCGCAGCAGCTCATCACCTTCAACCCGGCGGCCCACGTCGAACTGGAGGCGGGCAAGCGGCCCAAGGCGTTCGTGTGGACGGAGGAGCGCATCCTCCACTGGAAGCGCACCGGCGAGAAGCCCTCGCCCGTGATGGTCTGGACGCCGGAACACACCGGCCTCTTCCTCGACCACGTCGCGCAGGACCGCCTCTACGCGCTGTTCCACCTGATCGCGTTCCGCGGGCTGCGCCGGGGCGAGGCGTGTGGGCAGAAGTGGACCGACACCAACCTGGACGCCGGTCTCATCACCGTCGCCAAGCAACTCGTCGTGGACGGCTGGGAGGTGTACGAGGACGACCCCAAGACCGACGCCGGCGCACGCACCATCGCGCTGGACTCCGACACGGTCCTGGCGCTCAAGCGGCACCGTGCCCAGCAGGAGAAGGACCGCAAGGAGTGGAGGAGCGCCTGGGTGGAGACCGGACGCGTCTTCACCCAGGAGAACGGTGAGCTGCTCCACCCCGCCAACGTCACACGGCGATTCATCGAGCTGTATGAGGAGATCGCCCTCCCGCCGGTCCGGCTCCACGACCTCCGCCACGGTGCCGCGACTCTCGCCCACGCGGCCGGGGCCGACCTGAAGGACATCCAGGAGATGCTCGGCCACTCCTCGATCACCATCACGGCCGACACGTACACGAGCCTGCTTCCCGAAGCGGATCTGGCGATCGCCGAGGCCGCAGCCAGGCTCGTTCCGCGCGCCCGCGCCACCTCCGAGAACACCGCTCCCGAAGCGGAGGCCGAGCCCGACGACGCGGAGCATCCCGGCCCGGAGTCCGTGCCGGATGATGCTGATCTGTTGGGAGGAATATCGGAGATCAACTCTCCGTCCGCTCACGCACCGCTCACGCAAACGGCCCCGGACGAGACGTCCGAGGCCGAGTAGGAGCCCTCCCTGGGGGATAAACCCCAGGTCAGAGCGGTAACGCGTTGTGCCCCCGGCAGGATTCGAACCTGCGACACCCGCTTTAGGAGAGCGGTGCTCTATCCCCTGAGCTACGAAGGCGGAGCGTGGTCGTGTTGGCCACAGGCGTCAGCGTACCGGATTCGGTTGGTGGGGGTGTGGGTGTCAGGTCAGGGGGACGGGGGTGAAACGGGACGCTGTGTGCAGGTCGGATTGGATGCGGGTGGCCGTGTGGGTCAGTTCCGGGAGGATCTGGGTGATGCAGTCCTCCAGGGTGCGGCGGGCCGCGTGGGTGGCGACGTTCAGTGCTGCGACCGTCCGGCCCGTGCGGTCGCGGATGGGGACCGCGATCGCACGGAGGCCGGATTCGAGTTCCTCGTCGGCCAGGGCATAGCCCTGGGCGCGGATCTCGGCGAGGGCGGGGCGCAGGTCCGGTCCGGGTGGCGCGGTGGGAGTGTCGGCCAGGAGTACTCGGCCCAGGGCGGTGACGTGGGCCGGCAGGCGGGTGCCCACGGTGATGTCGACCGTGAGGACCCGGGGTGCCGTGGCTCCGGCCGTGTACTGGATCTCCGGTTCGGCGTCGGGCGGGGTCAGGAGGACGGCCAGGGCCGCCGGCTCGTTCAGGCGCTGTGCCAGGGCCTGGAGATGGGGGGCCGCCAGGCGCGGGAGGGTCGTGCGGGACAGGGGCGGGAAGCCCAGGGAGAGGACCCGGGGGGTGAGGGCGAAGGTGTGGGGCGGTGCCGTGGGCGTCGTCACCAGGCCCAGGTGCGCGTAGGTGATCAGCGCACGGCGGACGGTCGCCCGGGACAGGCCCGTCGCCTTCGCGATCTCTGTCAGGGTGAGCGCGGCGCGGCCCTCGCCGAAGGCCGTCAGCACCGTGAGGCCCCGGGCCAGCGATTCGATGAACTCGCGGCCGAGTTCATGCTTGGACGCGGTCGTCCAGGTGGCCAGACCGGAGGGGGACGGGCCGGGGTCGGCCGGCGGGGCGTCGCGCAGGACCGACTCCATCTCCGCCACCGCCGTACGCAGGCGGGGGAGCAGCGCGGCGCGCAGGTCGGCCGCGGTGCGGCGGCTGGTGTGGCTGACCACGCTCGCCGCGCACAGGACACGTCCCGTGCGCGGGTCCCGTACGGGTACGGACACCGCGACCAGGCCCGGTTCGATCAGCTGGTCGTCCAGTGCCCAGCCGTCGGTGGCGGCCCGCGCGGCCCGGCGTACGAACTCCTCGTTCTCCTCGTTCTCCTCGTGCTCCCCGTGCTCCCCGTCCGCTCCCTCCTCCCCGCGGGGCGGTACCGCCGGGAAGGCCCGGTCCTTGGGGTCCGCCGCTCGGCGGGCGCGCCAGGCGGTCCACTCCTCGGGGGTCCAGCCGGCCGCGAACAGCGAGCCCGGCGCGGTGCGTTCGGCGGGGAGCAGGTCGCCGATGCGGAAACTCAGGGACAGTGCGCGGCGGCGGGTGGCCTGATGGATGAAGCGGATGCCGTCGTGGTCGGCGACGGCCAGCGAGACGGATTCGTCGAGTTCGTCGGCCAGCGCGTCCGCACGGGCGTCCAGCAGGGTCGGCAGGCGCAGGGCGGCCAGGTAGGCGTTGCCCAGTTCCATGACGTGCGGGGTGAGGGTCGCGTCCCGGCCGTCGAGGCGGAGGTGTCCCATGTGGGCGAGGGTCGCCGTGATGCGGTCCACGGTGGAGCGGGCCAGGCCCGTGGAGCGTTCGAGGGCGCTCAGGCTCAGGGTGCCGTCCGCCTCGGTGAGCCGGTGCAGCACCGTGATCCCGCGGATGAGCGGGGCGACCGCCTCGGGCGGGGGTACGGCGGTGCTCCCGAGGGGCTGCGCCTGGGCAGCCTCGGGGGCGTTCGGCACGGTCTGGGCGGGCATCGGTTCTCCGGTACGGCGGTGCGGCACGCACACCTGCCCGGGTATGTCGACCGTGGCAGGGTTCGCCTACGGTAACCCGCTGCCGAGCCGAGCCCCCACGGACGGAGGCATGCGCTCGGGTGCGGTCCGCGGCCGATGAGGGCCTGTCAGCGGCTGACGACGACCTGTCAGCGGCCGGTGGAGATCGAACGGCGGCCGGCCGGCGCAGGAGGTGTGCCCCGCCGTGGCTGCCCGAGTCGGGCTACTTCCGTTCCACCCGCACCTTGACGTCCCCGTCGTGCCCCGCGGCCATCACCTCGATGGTGAGGGCGTGGTGCGGGTCCTTGAAGGTCTCTCCCGGGGCGAAGGGGGCGTCGGAGAGTTCGGCGTGGACGTTGGGGCTGTGGGTGCAGCCGCCGCTGTCGGGGTGGGCGTCGTACACCGAGATGGGCCCGCGTCCGGTGTCGACGTTCGCGTCGACCTTGTAGATCAGGACGCCGGGGTGGCATACGTCCTCGTCGTTGCCGCCGTGGCTGCGCAGTTCGAGGGCGTAGCCGGTGTGCGCGGTGAGCGGGACGAAGATGAGTTTCTGGCCGCCGGTCCGGAACAGCGGGGTCAGCGTGTACTCCTTGGGGCCCTTGGCGGCCGCGCAGCTCACCTGGTCGGCGTCGAGCCAGCCCAGCTTCCACTTGTGCCAGCCGAGCAGGTCGTTGTTGGCGCCCCAGTCCTCGCTCATGATGTCCCAGTGGCCGACCGCGCCGCCGCCGTCCTGGGTGTAGAGGTCGGGCAGGCCGAAGACATGGCCGTTCTCGTGGGGGAGCACGCGGAAGCCGGTGTGCGGGTAGGAGCCGGAGCCGTCGTCCTGGCGGGAGTAGACGAAGGAGGCGTTGGCGACGGGGACACCGTCGGCGACGGGCGCCTCACCGTTGCCGGCGAAGGTCACGGAGAGCACCGTGTCCAGCGCGGAGGGGCCGGCGCCGGGGCTGACGAGCACGTTCAGCAGGTCGTACGACTTGAAGTCCACGGCGGGGTCGGCGGCGGCCACGATGTCCTGGACCAGTTGGCGGTAGCCGGGGTCGAAGGGGGCGCCGCGCTCTATGCCGTAGTCCGTGAACGGCTTCGGCATCCGCAGCCAGGTCGGTATGGGGGTCTCGGGGCGGTAGTCGAGACGGCCGTAGGACGCCGTGCGGAACCAGTCCTGGGTCTGCGGGAAGAACTCGCGGAAGCGGTCCAGGGCGTCGCCCTCGCCGGGCGCGTCGGGGAAGTCGACCATCAGGGTCAGTGCGCGGACGGTGCCGGTGGAGCGGGAGTAGCCGCCGGAGGTGGGGACGCCTTCCGTCATCTGGACTTCGTGGGCGCCGTTGATCAGGCAGGGGGCGAGAGCGGTCTTGCGGGCCAGGGCGGCGGCCGAGCCGGCGCCCGTGGCGGTGGCGCCGGAGGAGAGGCGACCGGTTCCGGCGGAGGTGCTGACCGCCAACGTCAGGACGGTCACGGACGCGAGAGCGGCTACACGCCGCGGGCGTATCCGACGGGCGATCGGCTGCGGCTGCATCATGGGCCTTTCGCTCCACGGCAGCCGCCGGTCACCGACTGCACCCTTGCGATCACCCTGTGCCGACCAAGCGCCTGGCGCGCGCTGGAGGAGACCGATCGTGGGTTTCTCAGCCGTAGAGATGTGAGTCAGGTCACAGGATTTCGTCGCGGGGGCGGGAAATAACTGGGGATCGTCTCCCCGTTTAAACCTGTGTCGGAGCGAAGGGGGGATCTTCCTGCGCTCGACGCTCGATCCACCTGATCCGCACGATCCGCACGATCTATCTGATCCACCTGATCTGTCTGATCTGCCTGTTCCATCCGATCCATGCGTGGTCGGTCGGCCCTGACCGGTCGCCGGCCCAGCTGGTTCGATCGCTCCGACCCGTCCGGCCGGTTCGATCGCTCCGGCCCGTCCGGCAGGACCGGTCGTTCCGACCGGCTCAAGACCATCCGAGGAGTACGCCGTGCAGACCGCGACCGCCGTGCAGCGCAAGGCATCCAGGCCCCGCGCCGACGCCCTGCGCAACCGGGAGCGGATCGTCGGCGCCGCCCGGGAGATGTTCGTCGAGCACGGGCCGGACGTGCCGCTCGACGACATCGCCCGCCGGGCCGGCGTCGGCAACGCCACGGTGTACCGCAACTTCCCCGACCGCGACGCCCTCGTGCGCGAGGTCGTCTGCTCCGTGATGGACCGTACGGCGCGGGCGGCCGAGGAGGCGCTCGCGGAGACGGGGGACGCCTTTGCGGCGTTGGAGCGGTTCGTGCACGCTGCCGCTGACGAGCGGATCAGCGCGCTGTGTCCGATGATCTCCAGCACCTTCGACCAGGACCATCCCGATCTGGAGGCCGCGCGGGAGCGTACCGAGCGCCTCATCACCGAGGTCATGGACCGTGCCAGGGTGGCCGGTCAGCTCCGGCCGGACGTCGGCGTCGGTGATGTGACGGTCGCCGTGGCCCAGCTGTCCCGGCCGCCGGCCGGGGTCGGCTGCCTCAGTGTGGATCGCTTCGTCCACCGTCACCTTCAGCTGTTCCTGGACGGGCTGCGGGCTCCGGCCCGCTCCGTCCTGCCGGGTACGGCGGCGACTCTGGAGGACCTGCGCCAGGTCTGACGCTCAGTTCCGGGCCGTAGCCCGGTCTTCACGTACACGCCCTTCGGCCGTCACTGGCGACGCGCCGCTCACCGTCGATCGCTTCGCCTCTGCCTACGGATCGGATCGAACATCTGTTCATCTATTCTTCGGCGGGCGCTCCTTCAATCACCCCTTCTTCGATCACTTCACCATCGATGACCTCTTCTTGGAACACATCGCCTTCGATCGCCTCCTCTTAGACCACGTCACCTTCGATCGCCTCTTCTTCGATCGCTCCACCTTCGATCGCTCCACCTTCGATCGCTTCGCTTTCGATCGCTTCGCTTTCGACCACATCGCCTTCGACCGCCTCGGCACCGCTTCCCGATCACTTCCTCCGTCACGACGTCCCGGCCTTCCCCGCTGAAGGTCATGAAGTCCCGAAGTCCCGAAATGGGTACCTCCATGTCTGAAACAGCCTCCAAGGCTCTCGGCGTCCCCGACGCCAACCGCTGGAAAGCGCTCGTCTTCATCGCGCTCGCCCAGCTGATGGTCGTCCTCGACGCCACCATCGTGAACATCGCCCTGCCCTCCGCCCAGACCGACCTGGGCATCTCCGACGCCAACCGGCAGTGGGTCGTCACGGCCTACGCGCTCGCCTTCGGCGGACTGCTCCTGTTCGGCGGCCGGATAGCCGACCTGTGGGGCCGCAAGCGCGCCTTCGTCCTGGGTCTGGCCGGTTTCGCCGCCGCCTCCGCGCTCGGCGGCGCGGCGACCACCGGCTCGATGATGTTCGGCGCCCGCGCCCTCCAGGGTGTCTTCGGCGCCCTGCTCGCCCCCGCCGCGCTGTCCCTGCTCGCCGTGATGTTCACGGACGCCCGGGAGCGCGCCAAGGCGTTCGGCATCTACGGCGCGATCGCCGGTGGCGGCGGTGCCGTCGGCCTGATCCTCGGCGGTGTGCTCACCGAGTACCTCGACTGGCGCTGGACCTTCTTCGTCAACGTCCCGTTCGCGATCGTCGCGGCGGCCGGCGCCTACTTCGTCATCCGTGAGCCGGAGGGCAGCCGCAACCGCTCCCCGCTCGACATCCCCGGCGTCATCCTGTCCACCCTGGGCCTGGTCTCACTGGTCTACGGCTTCACCCGCGCCGAGTCCGACGGCTGGGGCGACCCGATGACCATCGGGCTGTTCGTCGCGTCGGTGGTGCTGCTGCTGGCCTTCGTGGTCACCGAGACCAGGGTCAAGGCCCCGCTGCTGCCCCTGCGCGTGGTCACCGACCGCAACCGCGGCGGCGTCTACCTCTCGCTGGGTCTCGCGATCATCGCGATGTTCGGCACCTTCCTCTTCCTGACGTACTACCTCCAGGTCGTCAAGGGCTACTCGCCGATCCAGACCGGCTTCGCCTTCCTGCCGATGGTCGCGTGCATGATCACCGGCTCGACGCAGATCGGCGCCCGCCTGATGACCCGGGTCGCGCCCCGGCTGCTGATGGGCCCCGGCTTCCTGCTCGCCGCGGTGGGCATGCTGCTGCTGGCCCAGCTGGAGATCGGCTCGGCCTACGCCTCGCTGGTGCTGCCCGCGATGATGCTGCTCGGCCTCGGCATGGGCACGGCGTTCATGCCCGCCATGGCGCTGGCCACGCAGGGGGTCCAGCCGCGGGACGCCGGTGTCGCCTCCGCGATGGTCAACACCTCGCAGCAGGTGGGCGGCGCGATCGGTACGGCCCTGCTGAACACGATCGCCGCCTCCGCGACGACCTCGTACATCAAGGACCACATCGCGACCGCGGCCACCGGGCAGCAGCGGCAGCTGGTCCAGCTCCAGGCCATGGTGCACGGCTACAGCAGCGCCATCTGGTTCGCGGTCGGCATCCTCGTGGTCGCGGCGGCCATCGCCCTGACCCTCGTCAACGCCGGCCGGCCGGGCGGCGGCGCGGTGGCCTCCGGCGCGGGCGCCGACGACGAGCTGGCGGTGCCGGTGGTCGCCCACTGAGGTACCGGGGCGCCCGCTCGGCTCAGCGCAGCCAGGGCAGGTCGGCGCCCGCCTCGTTCGGCTGAAGGCCCTCGGCGACGATCTCCATGATCTCGCCGAGGGCCTTCTGCTGTTCCGGGGTCAGCCGCTCGAACAGCGCCTGGCGCACGGCGGCCACATGGCCCGGCGCGGTGTGCCGCAGCACCTCGTGGCCTTTCTCGGTCAGCACCGCGAACTGGCCGCGTTTGTCGGAGGGGCAGTCCTCGCGGCGTACCCAGCCGGTCTTCTCCAGGCGTGCGACGGCGTGCGAGAGCCGGGAGCGGGTGATCTTCACCTTCATGGCCAGCTCGGTCATCCGCAGCCGGTGGCCCGGGGCCTCGGCGAGCTGGACGAGCAGGCCGTAGTAGATGTGCGGCATGCCCGCATCGCGCTGCAACTGGCGGTCGAGGTGGTCCTCCAGCAACGTCGTGGCGTGCAGGTACGAGCGCCAGACGCGCTGCTCCTCGTCGGTGAGCCAGCGGTACTGCGAGGCGGAGCCGGATGCCGTGTCCATGGGTCCACTGTACGAGAGATCTCCTTGAAAGTTGAACAAGTTCCGCGTACGGTGTCCAAGAAAGCTTGAGCTTTAAAGTAGATGTCCGACCACGGGATCGGCCGCCCGGGACCGCCGGGCCGTCGGAGGGAGCCGCCGCCATGTCCGCCGCCGCACCGGAGCGCATGCCCGCCCTCTACCTGAGCCACGGCGCCCCACCGCTCGCCGACGACCCGGTCTGGCCCGGCCAACTGGCCGCCTGGTCCGCCGACCTGCCCCGGCCGAAGGCCGTCCTCATGGTCTCCGCCCACTGGGAGGAGGCGCCGCTCGCCCTCGGAGCCGTCCGGACCGTCCCCCTCGTCTACGACTTCTGGGGCTTCCCTGAGCGCTACTACCAGGTCACCTACGCGGCCCCCGGCGCCCCGGAACTGGCCGAGTCGGTGCGCAAGCTGCTGCGCGCCCCCGGCGCCCCGGTCCAGGACATCCCGGACCGCGGCCTCGACCACGGGGCGTACGTGCCCCTGGTGGAGATGTTCCCCGCGGCCGACATCCCCGTCCTTCAGATCTCCATGCCGACCCTCGACCCGGGGCGCCTGATGGAGATCGGACGCAAGCTGGCGCCGCTGCGCGACGAGGGCGTGCTGATCGTCGGATCAGGCTTCTTCACCCACAACCTGGCCGCGCTGCGCCACGCGGGAGGCGGCGTGCCGGCCTGGTCCGCCGAGTTCGACGACTGGGGCCGCCGCGCCCTGGAAACCCGCGACTGGGACGCCCTGCTCGACTTCCTCGACAAGGCCCCGGCCGGCCGGTACGCCCATCCGCGCACCGAGCACTTCGCCCCGCTGTTCGTCACCATGGGCGCGGCGGCGGGCGACGGCGGGCCGACCGCTCCGAAGCCGGTGATCGACGGGTTCTGGATGGGGATGGCGAAGCGGTCGGTGCAGTTCGGCTGACCGCCGCGGGGTGCCGCGGGGTGGCATGGGGTGCCGTGGGGTGCCGTGGGATGGATGCGGTGGGGCGCCGTGGGCGCGGGGCGAGGCGGGCGTGGTGGGCGTCGTGTTCGTGGTGGGCGTCGTGGGCGTCGTGGCTCACAGTTCCTTCTCGTACCAGGCCACATCCCAGTACCGCCCGAATTTGCGCCCCACCTCGCGGTACGTGCCTACGTAGCGGAATCCGAACCGCTCGTGCAGCCGCGTCGACCCGGCGTTCGGCTGGGTGATGCCCGCATAGGCGCGGTGCAGGTCCTCGCCGGACAAGGCCGTGAAGAGGGCCGTGTAGAGCAGCGTGCCGACGCCGCGGCGGACCGCGTGCGGTGCGACGTACACCGTGGTCTCCACGGTGGTGCCGTACGCGGGCTTCGGACGGTGAGGACTCGATGTGACGTAGCCAAGAATCTCCTGAGAGTCCGCCTCCACGGCAACCATCAGACGGTGCGGACCGTCTTCCGGGTGGGAGAGCAGCCAAGGGCGGCGCTCCTCCGGAGTGAAGATCTCGGTGTCGAACGTGATGGGCGTCTCGCGCACGTAGTGGTTGTAGAGATCGGTAAGGGCGTCGAGATCGCTCTCGACCCCCGGCCTGACCTGGACTTCTGTACGTTCCGACGGCATCCGGCCTCCCCTGTGGCCGCACAGGGTACTGCATGATCAGAAAAACTGGGGGGCGGGTTGGGAATTCTGTCCGGATTACAGTCGTTGTTTCCTTCGGATGCCGGGCACTCGACGAGAGTCTCAGGAGTTCTCGAAGTGCTGAGTGTCCGCAAGGAACACCCGCCAGCCCTCCCCTGAGGCCCGGCTCCGGCCGGACAGGGGGACCCCGATTCGAAAGGGAGCACGCATGGCAACCCGTGCCGTCGCCCGTCGTCAGTCCGCCCGTGGGGGTACCTCCCAGGCATTCGGCTCTGGGGGAGAGACGGCAGATTCGGCGAGCAGCGTCCGCGTCCGTGGCGGCGAGATCGCGGACCGCGATCTGGTCGGCATGTATCTCGACGAGATCGCGCGTACGCCACTGCTCGACGCCGCCAAGGAAGTCGAGCTGTCCCAGACCATAGAAGCGGGTGTGTTCGCGCAGCAAGTCCTCGACGGCGAGGAGGAGTCCCGCTCGGACGCCACCCGTGAGGAGCTGGAGGCCCTGGTGGCCGACGGAGAGCGGGCCAAGGACGTCTTCATCCGTTCCAACCTCCGCCTGGTCGTGGCCGTCGCCCGGCGCTATCCGCGCAGCGGCCTGCCCCTCCTCGACCTGATCCAGGAGGGCAACGCCGGCCTGGTGCGCGCGGTCGAGAAGTTCGACTACCGCAAGGGCTTCAAGTTCTCCACCTACGCAACCTGGTGGATCCGCCAGGCGATCACCCGCTCGATCGCGGACCAGTCCCGCACCATCCGCCTGCCCGTCCACCTCGTCGAGGAACTCGGCCGGATCCGACGAGTGCAGCGCGAGTTCAACCGGGAGAACGGCCGCGACCCCGAGCCCGCGGAGATCGCCGTGGAGCTGGGTTCCACGCCGGACCGCGTCACCGACGTGCTCGACTGGGCCCGCGACCCGGTCTCGCTGAACATGTCGGTGGACGACGAGGGCGAGACCCAGTTCGGCGACCTGCTGGAGGACACCTCGGCCGTCTCACCGGAGCAGTCCGTGCTCACGCTGCTGCGCAGCGAGGGCCTGGACGAACTGATCGGCCGCCTCGACGAGCGCACGGCCTCCATCATCAAGATGCGGTACGGCATCGAGGACGGCCGGGAGCGCACGCTCACCGAGGTCGGCAAGGAGCACGGCCTGACGCGCGAACGCATCCGCCAGATCGAGAAGCACGCGCTGCTCGAACTGAAGAAGCTGGCGCGCCAGACCGGTTTCGACGCCGCCGCGTGAGCGACGGGAGCCGACCGCACCTGACCGGTGCGAAGCTCCTGCGCGACAGGTGTGGTGCGAGTGCCGCCTCCCGCGTGCGCCGGGTGGCGCAAGAGAGTGCCGCCTCCCGCGTATGCCGGGTGGCGCAAGAGAATGCCGCCTCCCGCGTACGCCGGGTGGCGGAAGACCGCGCAAACATGGCTGTGTACCGTCGCTTCAACTCCCCGGCCCCCGGGAACAAACCCTCAGGGCCCAGGAGTTGGAGTTCGGGGGCCCAGGACCGCGACCCCGCGGCCGCACAGGTTCCCCAGGACCACGTCCCGACGCACTCCCCCCCGGCGCCGGGACCTTCCCAAAGCCGGGCTTCGGCGCCTATCCCCCCCGGGCGCCGGAGCCCGGCTGCTTTTTGCGCTCCTGGCCGGCCCGAGTCCTTCGGCCGGCCCGCGTTACGCGGTCGGCCCGTCCCTCGGTGGGCCCGCGTTCATCGGCGGGCCCGGTCTCTTCGGCGCCCGCGGCCTTCGGTGGGCCCGGGTCTCTTCGGCGGGCCCGCAGCCTTCGGAGGGGCGTACGGCTCTTTCGCCGCGTGGGTTCTCGGTAGGCCGCACGGTGGGCCACCCCGTACCTGAACCCCGGGGTGGCCCACCGGACGGCAGATTTTGCCACATGGGCACAACCTGCTGACGTGACCACCCCAATTTCCAGCGCCCGCATCTCTGACCAGGCATTTTCCATCCTGCGGCGCGTTTCCGCAGCCTCCCTGACCGACGTGGCGCAAGGCGGAGACCCGTCGGGAGATCGCCCGCACGGCGGCCCGCCTCCTCCCGCGCAGTGTGTCTGTTTCGGATGCTGTGGGTGATTCACGGCACCTGCGAGATAGGTCACGGTCCGAGGTGTAAGTTCCGATCCGTGGTGTCTACTGGGGCGCATGCCTGACTACCTCTCCATCCTCGCCGCGCTGGGTGCGAGCCTGCTGGTCCTGGTGGCGGTCGCCTGGGCAGTCGTGCTGCTGCTTCTGCTGCGCGGGAGCCGCTCCGGGAGTGCCGCCGGTCGAGCGGGCCGTACGCTGTCCGGCCTCCCGCGCCAACGTCAGGAGGCTCCCCACGTGGAGTCCGTCGAACTGACCCCGGCGGAACAGGACGCGTTCGCCGGTCTGGTGCGGCAACTCGGCCGGCGTTAGCCGCCGAGTACCAACATCAGCCGCAGCCGGGCGCGCACGTCAGCAGCCGGTGGCCCTTTGATGACGGTCGGCGGTCGGCGGTCGGGGACGTCGGCCGTCGGTGAGCGGCGCGTACGTCGGCAATCGGTGGCTGCTGGCGGCGGTCGGCGGGCGGGGACGTCAGCCCTCGGTGGCTGCCGGTGGCGGTCGGTGGGCGGGGACGTCGGCCGTCGGCGGTCGCCGTCGGTGGTCGCTGGCGGCGGTCGGTGGGCGGGTGCGTCGGCCGCGGCCGGGTACGGGCGTCAGGAGCGGGCGGTGCGGGGCTCGGGCGTCTCCTCAGGGCTGGTGCGCCGCCCTGCGCTCCATGGCGGCCCGTGCCGCGTCCTCCGTGCCGTACACCTCGCACATGTGCCGGCCGTCCGGCGTCGCCGTGTGCTCGACCTCCCACAGGGAGTGTTCGCTGCCGTCGCGCAACAGGAACGCGTGCTCGTAGAGCGAGATGCCGACCACCGGCCGGCCGGTCCGCTCCGGCCGCCCGAACGCCTGCGTGATCTGGTGCGCGAACGCCGTCGCGAGCAGCGCGGCCGTCTCCGCGTCGGGGCGGTCCGCGTTCTCCGCGCGCCGCAGCAGCCGGCGGGCGTGGTCCGCGGAGTCGTCCGGGGCATAGGCGTGGCGTGGCGCGGGGGCAGGTGGCAGCTGTACCTGCACCGGCAGCTCGAAGTCCGGGCTCTCGGGCGGCAGCGGCAGCCGGGCGGTGGCGGCGCGCAGTGCCTCCTCGTCTGCGTAGACCTCGTGCGCCGGTTCGCTGCCGGGGGAGGTGTTGTGCACCAGCTCCCAGAGCGTGATCGCGCGGCCGTCGGTGAGCAGCCAGGTGTGCCGGTACGTCTCGCGGTGCAGGCCGGCGCTGTGGTGGGCGGAGTGCAGGGAACTGTCGTGCGCCAGCGCGCAGTCCAGTTGCAGTATTGCCTCGTCGGGCAGCTCGAAGGAGTTCAGGGCGCGGCCGAGGAGTCGCGCGAGGTGCTCCTCCGGAGACTCGGGCGACTCGGCTGGGTCGTACGCTGCTGTCTCGTACGGAACGCTCAAGGTTTCTCCCGGCGTTGCTGCATGTCACCTTGTGGGTGCATACCGTAGCCCCTCGATCGGACATCATGTCCGGGAACCGAGAAAACGTACGCCGGGAAAACGCGCGGGCCGTACGGAGAAGTTCCCGTACGGCCCGATGTCCCGTCAAAGGCCGCCGGTCAGGCGGCAGTTCGCCACTCAGACCGCGCTACCGGCGACCCACTCGTTCCACGGCAGGTTCCAGCCGTTGAGGCCGTTGTCCGGAGCCACGGTGGTGTCCGGCGAGTTCTTGACGATCACCACGTCGCCGATGAGAGAGTTGTCGTAGAACCACTTGGCGGTCGTGTCCCCCTGCGCGCCCTGCACGTCGGCGAGCCCCACGCAGCCGTGACTCGTGCCCTCCTGACCGAAGGGCGGATTGGACTTGCTGTACCAGTAGTTGCCGTGGACGAACGTCCCCGACGTGGTCAGTCGCATCGCGTGCGGCACGTCCGGGATGTCGTACTCACCGCCGAAGCCGACCGTCGAGCCGTTCATCCGCGTCTGGACGAACTTCTCGGAGATCACCATCTGCCCGTTGTACGTCGTGTGCTCCGGGCTGCCCGCCGAGATCGGCACCGACTTGAGGGTCGTGCCGTCCCGCACCACCGTCATGGTCTGCGTGTTGACGTCGACCGTGGACACCTGCGAGCGCCCGACGGTGAACGTCACGGACTTCTTCTGCACCCCGTAGACGCCGTTCGCACCCTCGACGCCGTCCAGGTCGATGTTCACGGTGACCCGCGAGCCGGCCTTCCAGTACTCCTGCGGCCGGAAGTCGAGCCGCTGCGTGCCGAACCAGTGCCCCACCACCTGCTGCCCGCTGTCGGAGTTGACCGTGATGTGCGACTGCACGGCCTTCTTGTCGCTGATGGCCTTGTCGAAGGTGAACGACACCGGCATGCCGACGCCGACCGTGGTGCCGCCGTCCGGCGTGTACGTCCCGATGAAACTGTTCGCCGTGCTGACGGTGGTGAAGGCGGAATTCGCCGCGGCCGTACGCCCGTCGGTGTCCTTCGCGGTCGCCGCTATCTCGTACTTGGTCCCGCGCTCCAGCTGCTCCTTCGGCTTCCAGCTGGCGCCGTCCGCCGACACCGTGCCCGGCACGGCCTGCCCCGACCCCGCGACGGTCATCTTGACGTCGGTCAGCTTGCCGTCGCTCACCTTCACACCGGTGCTGTTGATGGACGCGCCCGTCGAACCGTCCTTCGCCGAGATCGCGATCTTCGCCACGGACGTCGTGGGGGAGTCGCCGCCCTTGCCGTCGTTGATCGTGGTGCCGGCGTTGCCGCCACACGCGGTCAGGGTCAGGGCGCCGACCAACAGGGCGGCACTGGCCCCCAGTACGCGCCGCGCTGCGATGTTCGGCGTAGTCACGGGCTGCTCCAGGTTTGTGTGGTGTGGGTGATCCGCTTCTGTACGTGAGGTGAGAGGCACCCGCGCCCGGTGAAGTTCGCGTCGTCGGCTCATGAATACATGCACGTGACAGAACCGCGACAATCCGAGCCGCGACCGGCCGGGGGGTGGGATCAGCGGGGGGTGGGATCAGTCGGGGGTGGGACCAGTGCGGGGGTGGGACCAGTGCGGGGTGAGACAAGGCTGGGCCCCACCCCCTCCTCCCCCCTCCCCCTCCCCCTCCTCCTCCCTCCCCGCCCCACTCCGCCCCCACGGTCGCCCCCCGCCGCTACGAAGCGCCGTACAACTCCTCGTACGACGGCCACGCTCCGCCGGGTCCGGCCACCGGCTCTGCAGCCCGTACGGCTCGTACGATCGCCCGTGTCACGGCGTCCGCGCCGGCCGCCAGGATCTCGTTGAGCGCGAGCGGGTTCCCGGTGTCGAGCGGGCGTTCACCCGTGGCCAGCGCGAACACCGTGTCGCCGTCGTTGAGCAGGTGCACCGGCCGTACGGCGCGCGCGATGCCGTCGTGGGCGGTGCCGGCCACCTTCTGCGCCTGGGCCTTCGAGAGGTCCGCGTCGGTGGCGACCACGGCCAGCGTGGTGTTGAGCGGCGGAGTCTGGTTCCGCGCGGCCGCGTCGGCCAGGCGCCGGCCCGCCGCCTCGTGGACGCGCGCCTCCGGATAGGTCACCGGCCCCTGGAACAACTCCCCGTACAACACACCCGTCCGCGGATCCAGCGCCGATCCCGCGGCGTTGGCGACCACCAGCGCGGCCACCGTGATGCCGGAGCCGAGGACCGTGCTCGCGGTGCCGATCCCACCCTTGAGCTGTCCCACCACCGCGCCCGTACCGGCGCCCACGCATCCCTCGGGCACCGGCGAGCCGGGGGTGTTCGCCGCGGCGGCCTCGACCGCCGCCCGCCCGGTGGCCGCGTCCGGGCGGGCCCGGAAGTCACCGCCCCGTCCTAGGTCGAAGACACAGGCGGCCGGCACCACCGGCACGACGTGCGCGGGATCCGCCCCGACCCGCACCCCGCGTCCCCGCTCCTCCAGCCAGGCCATCACCCCGGAGGCGGCGTCCAGCCCGTACGCGCTGCCGCCGGTGAGCACGATCGCCTCGACCTTGCTTACCAGGTTGCGCGGGTCCAGGGCATCGGTCTCCTTGGTGCCGGGCCCGCCGCCGCGCACGTCCACGGCGGCCACGGCCCCGCCCTCAGGCGCGAGGACGACCGTGGTACCGGTGAGCAGTCCTTCGCCGGTGCGGGTCGCGTGCCCCACCCGAAGCCCGGCGACGTCCGTCAATGCGTCAACTGTCATGACGGCCAGTCTCTCCCGGAGCGGCTGCGACGAGGCCGGCCGGAAGAGTGTCAGGCGGTAGGTGTGGCGGGTCTCGTCTCCTTCCCGTGCGCCGCCCTCCCTGCCGTCAGTGCGATCCCGATCGCCACCGCCAGCGCGGTCACGATGCCCGTCGCCAGTACCGCCCAGTGGCCCAGGAAGGTGCAGCAGATCACCAGCAGCGCCGCGAGCGGCAGCACCACCTGCTGGGCGGTGCCGACCTTGAAGTGGCGTGAGTGCAGGATCCACACCGTCAGCAGGTAGAGCGCCGTGGGCAGGGTGACGGCCGCCGAGGCGGCCAGGACCGAGATGTGCGAGGTGCCCACGGACTGCTCGACCACCACTTCGAGTCCGGCGCCGATCGCGGCCGCCGAGGCGAAGACCAGGTAGTGGCCGTACCCCCACAGGAACGACTGTCTGTTGGAACGCAGATGTCCGTGGATGGGCACCGCGAAGTAGATCCACCAGGCCGAGAAGACGATCAGCAGGCCGCCGGCCGCGATCGGCAGCAGCGTGTCGAGCGCGTCGTGCTCGGACACCGCGGACTTCACGGCGACCGTGGCCGCGGCGATCGTCTCGCCGAGCACGATGATCGTGAACAGCCCGTACCGCTCAGCGATGTGGTGCGGATGCCAGGCGGTGGTGTGGTGCCGCTCCGCGAACACCGGCACGCAGATCTCCGCGATCGCCATCACCAGGAACACCCAGGGGCGCGCGTGCGGAGGCAGGACCACCAGCCCGGCCCAGCCGATCTGGACCAGCAGGACTCCGGCCGCGTACCGCACCGCCGTGGTCCGTTCCGGGCCCTCGGCGGTTCTCGCGGCCCGCAGCCACTGGGTGGCCATCGCCACCCGCATGATCACGTAGCCGAGCCAGACCGCCATGTAGTCGTGCTTCTCGAACGCCTGGGAGATCCCCGCGGCCAGGACCAGGACACCGGCGATCTGGACGAGGGTGATCAGTCGGTACAGCACGTCGTCGTTGTCGTACGCCGACGCGAACCAGGAGAAGTTCATCCAGGCCCACCAGATGGCGAAGAACAGCATCGCGTAGTTCAGGATGCCGTTGCCCGCGTGTCCCTCGGCCACGGCGTGCACCAACTCGGCGCCCGCCTGTGCCACGGCCACGACGAAACACAGATCGAAGAAGAGTTCGAGCGGTGTGGCGACCCGGTGCGGCTCGCCGCGTTCGCGTGCGGTGAGTCTGCGCAGGGGGCGGGGTGGATGCGGCGTGCCCGCGGAGGCGGGTGTCGGAGCGGGACTCGGCGTCATGCCTCTCAGCACAGCAGAAATCCCGGCGAAAGGCTTGTGAATGAGTTCACGAATTCTGGAGTGGGTCTCGGTCCGAAGGAACGGCCAGGTCGGACGGCGTCCGAACCCCTCCCGGTGGCGCACTCGGCGCCGGGCGGCGGTCCCGGGGCCGTACCCTAGGGGCATGACCACCGCCCCCGAGCCGCGCGACCCCAGGGCCGCGCTCGTCTTCGACGATCCGCTCGACCAGCAGTCCTCGGACGACACGGACCGCGGTTGGGGCGAGGCCGACGACGGCGACTCCGCCGCCGGCCTGAAGCGCTTCCTCGACGAGAAGCCGCCCCACCACCTCTGAAGCGGACCCCGGGCGGCCGCTACCGCTCGTCGTGGCCCGAACCGCGCTGCGCCACCAGCGCGTTGCGGATCTCCTTGAGCACCTCCAGCTCGGTCACCTCGATGACCTCCGGGGTGGCCTCCGTCCCCTTCTCCTGGTCCTTCCTGCGAGCCTCCAGCCGGGCCAGGTACTTCGCCATGGGCAGCACCATCAGGAAGTAGACCACCGCCGCGGTGATCACGAAGCTCAGTGTGGCGCCGAGGACCGAGCCCCACATCAGCTGGATGCCCTGGTCGCCCTCGCACGACGAGCTGAGGCACGAACTGTAGTGGTCGAGGTTCTGGGTGCCGACCGCTCCGACCAGCGGGTTGATGATGCCCTTCACCACCGCGTTGACGATGTTCGTGAAGGCGGCGCCGATGACCACCGCGACCGCCAGGTCGACGACATTGCCGCGCATCAGGAAGGCTTTGAAGCCTTGCCAGATGCTCGGTTCCTGCTTCTCGCTCACCTCGGGGACTCTCCTCGTGCGCACAGGGTGTGGAACGAAACGCTCCGCAACCTACGGCACCATGCAGCCATCCTGTCCAATTCCTTCCCTCTAACGAGGGACTTGACAGCGTGTCGTCAAGATAAGGTCCCGGCCGGTTCAGCACAGCGTCACCGCCAGTCGCGCCGTCGCGCTCGCCCCCACGAGCCGCGTCGCCGTGGCGCGCGGCACCGACAGCACGACGAGCGCCCCGCCCTCCACGGCACCGTCGAGCGGCTCCGGCAGCCGCGTCACCCGCGCCCCGCGTGCGACCACCTCGGCGGAACCGCCCGTCGCGGGATCCTGCGCGGCGATGACGTCGACCCGGTCCCCGGGGCGCAGCAGCCGGACGGTGGCGGCGTCGGCGATCCGGACCGCTGCGGTCACCGCCTCGACCGCCGTGCCCGCGCCCGGCCGCCGTGCGGGCTCGATCGCGGGATGGCCGCGGGCCCGCTCGGGGCGGTGGGGATCCGTCGCGGCCCGCGGTCCGGTCGCCAGGAGCGCGGCGGCGGTGACGGCGAGCCCGGCCGTCAGGGCACGCCCGCGATGCCGTACGAGCCGTTGCAACCCGTACCGTCCGCCGCGCACCCGCACCGGCGCGAACTGTGGGATCTCGCACGTGGCGGGGGCGTCGGTGCCGAGCGGGCGCGGCTCGGGAGCGGGACGGGGAGGCGGGAGCACGGGCGGCGGAAAGGAGGGATGTGGTGAGGGGGCGGCTGGAGGTGGGGAGGAGAAGGAAGGGGGCCAAGGTGTGGCCAGAGAGGGCTGCTGCCGACGGGGGGAGGCCCGCTGCGGGGGAGCGGCGGAGTGGTGTGGGGGAGGGGCGGAGTGGTGTGGGGGAGGGGCGGAGTGGTGTGGGGTCCGGAAGGCCGGCCGCGGGGCGTCCGGCCAGGGATCGGGCGGCTGGGCGGAGCAGAAGGACGGTCCGGAGGAAGGCCGGGGCGGGACGGACCGGTGAGGAGCGGGCTCGGGAGGAACGGATGAGGGGGGAGCGGATGAGGGAGGGACGGACATGAGGTCACCACCTGCGTGCGGAATCGGGTTGCGATCCCACGATGACGCCTCACGCCGACACTCGCCGAAGCCGGTGGACCACGGCCGGACTGTGGACAACTCGCCCGCCCGAACGGGGAATTCCGCCACAGGCTCCACAGCGCCACGGCGCCAAGGCAGCACATCACCACAACACCACGCACCACAGCGCCAAGGCACGGCAGTACCGATACCGTGGCGCTACGGCCCCAACGCCCTACGGCCCCAACGCCCTACGGCAGCTCGAACCCGGGGTCCATCCCGCCGAGCGCGCCGGCGCACAGGCAGTCCCGTGCCGCGCTGTCCGGCAGCGCCGCCACCACGTCGAACAGCACACCCCGCAACCGGTCCACATTGGCGGCGAACACCTGCAGCACCTCGTCGTGGGAGACCCCGTCGCCGGTCTCCGCGCCCGCGTCGAGATCGGTGACCAGCGTCAACGACGTATAGCACAGCTCCAGTTCACGGGCGAGCGCCGCCTCCGGGTGGCCGGTCATGCCCACCACCGACCAGCCCCGCGCCTGGTGCCACAGCGACTCGGCGCGGGTGGAGAACCGCGGTCCCTCCACCACGACCAGCGTGCCGCCGTCCACCGGTTCCCAGTCCTGGCCGCGTGCCGCCTTCAGCGCGGCGCTCCGGCCGACGGGGCAGTAGGGGTCGGCCAGGGACACGTGCACCACGTTCGGCACGGTCCCGTCGGGCAGCGGCAGCCCGTCGAAATACGTCTGTGCCCGCGACTTCGTGCGGTCCACCATCTGGTCCGGGACGAGCAGCGTGCCGGGCCCGTACTCGGGCCGCAGGCCGCCCACCGCGCAGGGGCCGAGGACCTGGCGGACGCCCACCGACCGCAGGGCCCAGAGATTGGCCCGGTAGTTGATGCGGTGGGGCGGCAGATGGTGGCCACGGCCGTGCCGGGGCAGGAAGGCGACCCG
The DNA here is from genome assembly GCF_042268025.1 of Streptomyces sp. NPDC056161. NCBI lineage: Bacteria > Bacillati > Actinomycetota > Actinomycetes > Kitasatosporales > Streptomycetaceae > Streptomyces > Streptomyces sp. NPDC056161. The sequence goes on along the minus strand of NZ_JBHJUV010000044.1, from coordinate 7,152 downwards.
CCGCCCCGCGACCTCGCCCAGGAAGAGGGAGTCGCTGGGAGCGCCGTAAGGGGTGTCCACCTGGAGCTCGGTCACGTCGTCGAGGAACGAGTAGAAGCCCGAGCCGCCTATTACGCCGATCTCTGCGTTCGCCATGACGAGCACACTAGCCGCGCGGAAAACGTCGGGAAAGCGGAGGCCGGAGAGGACGCCGAAGACCCCACCGTCGGGTGACGGCAGGGTCTCAGGAGGAGGAGTCTCAGGCGGCTGAGCTGCCGCTGGAGCTCGACGACGAGGAAGACGAGGTCGAAGACGTCGAGGACGTCGAGGACGACGAAGAAGAGGACGTCGAGGACGACGCCGACGAAGACTTCGTGTCGGAGGAAGAGGAACCCGACGACGCGCCGGACCCGGCGGCCTTCGAGGCCGGGCTGCTGCCCGAAGAGGAGCCGCGGCTGTCGTTCCGGTAGAAACCGGAGCCCTTGAAGACAATGCCGACTGCGGAGAACACCTTCTTCAGGCGGCCACCGCAAGCGGGGCACTCGGTGAGGGACTCGTCGGTGAACTTCTGCACCGCCTCAAGGCCCTCGCCGCACTCGGTGCACTGGTACTGGTAGGTGGGCACTGTCTTCCTCCTGGCACTCTCACTCGATGAGTGCTAACGACGGTCCATAGTGTCGTATTCCCGGGGATCAGTCCACCGCGACCGGCGCTCGGTGACCGACGCCACGTGTGACGGTCCGGGCCCGGGGCGGGCCGGCCAGCCGTGAACGCAGTGCCAGCAGGGTTGCCAGGGCGAGCAGGGTACCCGCCATCGGCACCAGGAATCCGGCGCAATCCCACGCGCGGTCCTCCAGCTGACCGGCGACGGTGACCGCGGCCGCCTGGCCCAGGGCGACCGCCCCGGTCAGCCAGGTGAACGCCTCGGTGCGCGCGCCGGCCGCGACCAGGTCGCCGACCAGGGTGTAGCCGGTGATCAGGGCGGGCGCGATGCAGATGCCGACCAGGAGGCCGAGCCCGGCGAGGAGCGGCACGGAGTGGGCGGTCCACAGGGACGACGCGGTCAGCGCGAGCGCCGCGTAGCCGATCACCAGGCGGCGTCGTGGTGCCACCTTCCAGGTGATCGCGCCGCACACGATGCCGGAGAGCATGTTGCCCGCCGCGAACGTCCCGTACAGGACGCCGTTCAGGCCGGGCCGGCCGATCGACTCGCTGAACGCGGCCAGCGAGACCTGCATGCCGCCGAACACGGAACCGATGCCCAGGAACGCCACGGCCAGGACCCGTACACCGGGGACGCGCAGCGCGGACGCCTGCCGCACGCGCGCGTGGCCGCGCTCGGCCACGGGCGGCTGGGTGCTCCGGCGCGCGGCGAACAGCAGGCCGCCGAGCAGCGTCAGCGCGGCCTCCGTGACGAGTCCGGCGGCCGGGGCCACCGCGGTGCACAGGGCCGTCGCCAGCAGCGGGCCGACGACGAAGGTCAGCTCGTCCGTGACGGACTCGAAGGCCGCCGCGGTGGCCGTCAGCGGGGAGCCCTGGAGCCGCGCGCTCCAGCGGGTGCGCACCATGGGGCCGATCTGCGGCACCGAGGCGCCGGTCGGCACGGCCGCTGCCAGCAGTGCCCACAGGGGTGCGTGCGACAGTGCGAGGGCCGTCAGCGACAGGCCCGACAGCGTGTGCACGAGGACGCCGGGGATCAGCACCGCGTGCTGGCCGTAGCGGTCGGCGAGGCGTCCGCTGTAAGGGGCGAACAGTGCCATGGAGACGCCGGTGACGGCCGCCGCGGCGCCCGCGGCACCGTAGGAGCCGGTGGTGTGCTGCACGAGCAGCACGATGGAGATGGTGAGCATCGCGAACGGCTGGCGTGCCGCGAAGCCGGGGAGCAGGAACGCCCATACGCCGCGAGTGCGCAGCAGTTGCCCGTATCCGGGGCGGGCCGGTGCCGCCGGGTTCTCCGACGGCTCGGTGGTGACCGTGGACGCCACGGCCGTGCCTTTCTGCCGCCTGGTAGCGCGATCCCTTGCCGGGCCCGTACGCCTCAGGAGCACGCTCCTTCGGTCCACACGCCTCACGGGGGCGCCGAGAGCTGTCCTCTTGCGCGGAACTGCGGTAGATACCGGCGTCACCGCTCAGGGCGTCCGGCCGCCATACGGTCGCGCCAGCTCTGCGTCAGACAGAGTTGGTTCGATCAGGGGTTCCTTCATCGTACAGGGTCCAGAACGTCGTACGGCTGTGAATCCGCGCACCAACGGGTGCGTTCGCCTGGGATCGACGGGAGACGCCGACCGTATGAAACGCGCCACGCGAGACGACAAGAAACGCGGTACGCGAGATGAACGACAAGAAACGCGTCACACGAGATGACATGAAAGGCGGCACGCGAGATGACATGAAAGGCGTCACGTGAAAATGCGGCCCCACGCGCGCGTGGCCGTCCTGAGTTGCCCCCACGCGCGCGTGGCCGTCCGGAGCCGCCCCACACGCGCGTGCCCGGTCGGCGCTCGCAGGTCCGCAGGCCCGCGTGCCCGTCCCCGGCCCGGAGCCGGGGGCCGCTCAGCGCCCCGTCCCCGCGCCGCCCGTGCCCAGCCAGCCGGCCAGCTTGCCGCCCTGGGCGACCGCCCGCAGCCGCTGTTCGGCGGCGTCCCGGACGGGATCGGTGGTGACCACGAGGAGTTCGTCCCCGCGCCGCAGCACGGTCGTCGGCGTCGGGACGAACGATTTTCCGTCCCGTACGACCAGGGTGACCCCGGCGCCGGCGGGCAGGCGCAGCTCGCCCACCTCGACGCCGTGCATCCGTGAGCCCTCCGGGATCGCGAAGGACAGCAGATGGCCGCGCAGCCGCTCCAGGGGGGCCGATTCGATCCCGAGGTCGGCCGCCTCCGCCCCGTCGCCGAGCTTCAGCAGACGTGCGAGCCAGGGCAGCGTCGGCCCCTGGACCAGGGTGAAGACGACGACCAGGACGAAGACGATGTTGAAGATGTGACGGCTGCCGGTGACGCCGTTCACCATGGGGATCGTCGCCAGGATGATGGGCACGGCGCCGCGCAGCCCGGCCCAGGACATCAGGGCCTGCTCCTGCCACGGCACCCGGAACGGCACCAGGCTGAGCAGCACGCTCAGCGGGCGCGCGACCAGGGTCAGCGCCAGGCCGATGACCAGGGCCGGCCAGAAGTCGCTGCCCAGGGTGTGCGGCGAGACCAGCAGGCCGAGCAGGACGAACATGCCGATCTGGGCGATCCAGCCGACTCCTTCGGCGAAGCCGCGCGTGGCGGGCCAGTGCGGCAGCTTGGCGTTGCCGAGCAGCATCGCGGCCAGGTAGACCGCGAGGAAGCCGCTGCCGTGCGCGAGCGCGCCGGCCGCGTAGGCGGTGACGGCGATGGCCAGCACGGCGATCGGGTAGAGGCCGGAGGCGGGCAGCGCCACGTGTCTGAGGCCCCAGGCGCCGAGCCAGCCGACCGCGAGCCCGATGGCCGCGCCGATGGCGAGCTCCAGGAGTATTTCGCCCAGCAGCACGTACCAGTGCGCGACCGGTCCCGCGGTGGAGAAGGCGACGACCAGGATGACCACCGGGGCGTCGTTGAAGCCCGATTCCGCTTCCAGCGTGCCCGTCACGCGCGCGGGCAGCGGGAGTCTGCGCAGCACCGAGAAGACCGCCGCCGCGTCCGTGGAGGACACCACCGCACCGATGATGAGCGCCTGCCGCCAGTCCAGCCCGACCAGGTAGTGCGCGGCCGACGCCGTCACCCCGACGCTCACCGCGACGCCGAACAGCGCCAGCGTGGAGGCCGCGGGCAGCGAGGGTTTGATCTCTTTCCACTTCGTGCCCAGGCCGCCCTCGGCCAGGATCACGACCAGGGCCGCGTACCCGATGATCTGGGTCAGTTCGGTGTCGCTGAACTGGATCTTCGCGATGCCGTCCTGGCCCATGAGGACGCCGATCCCCAGGTAGACGAGCAGGCTCGGCAGCCCGCTGCGCGAGGAGATCCGCACCGCCGCCACGGCGACGAGCAGCACGAGGGAGCAGACGAGCAGGAGCTGGTTGAGGTGGTCGACAGTCAGCAGCGCATCCCTTCACCGGTTCGCGCGCGGGGGGCGCGACGCTCACGTACACACAGTCGAGGCTGCGGCACGCCGCACCCAACTACTTCATTACCTTACCTAACTCTTGACGCTTTCTTGACGCGGGGGGAGGCAAGATCGAACGCGCGTCCGTGCTGGTTCCCCGGTCCGGGTCAAGGGCCACAGGTTCCTGCGCCTATGGTTGCTCCAGCGCTCATTCAAAGTCACAGCCCGACCTGCCGCTCGCGTTAGGACAGCAAGGACAGCGATGCCCCCGAACACCACCGCCACCGTGGGTGCCCAGCCCGGCAAATCAGGCAGGAAGGCGGGTGCCCGGCCGGGCAGGTCAGGCAGGAAAAAGGGGCGCAGACTCCGATTGCTCGTGTTCGTCGTCGTCCTTGCCATAGTCGGCGGCGTCGCCTACGGCTCGTACTGGTCGGTCAGCACCGTGCGCGCGTCCTTCCCGCAGACCACGGGCTCGATCAAGCTCGACGGACTGTCCGGGCCGGTCGAGGTGAAGCGGGACGGCTACGGCGTGCCGCAGATCTACGCCTCCTCCGACGAGGACCTGTTCATGGCGCAGGGCTACGTCCAGGCGCAGGACCGGTTCTACGAGATGGATGTGCGCCGCCACATGACCTCCGGGCGGCTGTCCGAGATGTTCGGCAAGAGCCAGGTCAAGAACGACGAGTTCCTGCGGACCCTGGGCTGGGACCGGATCGCGCAGCAGGAGTACGACACCAAGCTGTCGGACTCGACGAAGAAGTACCTCCAGGCGTACTCCAAGGGTGTCAACGCCTACCTCCAGGGCAAGGACGGCAAGGACATCTCCCTGGAGTACGCGGCGCTCGGGTTCACCAACGACTACAAGCCCGGACAGTGGACCCCGGTCGACTCGATCGCGTGGCTCAAGGCGATGGCCTGGGACCTGCGCGGCAACATGCAGGACGAGATCGACCGCGCCCTGATGACCACCCGCCTCGGCCCGCAGCAGATCAAGGACCTCTACCCGGAGTACCCCTACAGCCGCAACAAGACGATCGTCCAGGAAGGCCAGTACGACGATCTGACCAAGGCGTTCGAGCAGAGCGGCGGCACGGGCGGCACACAGGGCACGACGGGCACGTCCGGCTCCTCGGGCACCTCCGGCTCCGGAGCGGGCCTCACGAGCCAGCTCTCGGGCCTCTACGGCGTCCTGGACAACCTCCCCACGGCCGTCGGCGTGAACGGGCAGGGCATCGGCTCCAACGCCTGGGTCGTCGCCGGGAAGTACACGATCACCGGCAAGCCGCTGCTCGCCAACGATCCGCACCTGGAGGCGTCGCTGCCGTCGGTCTGGTACCAGATGGGCCTGCACTGCCGCACCGTCTCCGCCAAGTGCCAGTACGACGTCACCGGTTACACCTTCGCCGGCATGCCCGGCGTGGTCATCGGCCACAACGGCGACATCGCCTGGGGCATGACCAACTCCGGTGTCGACGTCACCGACCTCTACCTGGAGAAGCTGACCGGCGACGGCTATCTGTACGACGACAAGGTCAGGCCCTTCACCAGCCGCGAGGAGACCATCAAGGTCGCCGGCGGCAAGTCCAAGACGATCGTCGTGCGCCAGACCGCCGACGGCATGCCGCTGCTGTCCGACCGCGACGACGAACTCGTCAAGGTGGGCAAGTCGGCCGCCGTCGACACCGCTGCGCCGGACCGCGGCGACGGCTACGGCATCGCCCTGAAGTGGACGGCCCTGGAGCCGGGCACCACCATGGACGCCGTCTTCGCCCTCGACAAGGCGGCGGACTGGGGCGAGTTCCGGGACGCCGCCGCCCTGTTCGACGTGCCCTCGCAGAACCTGGTCTACGCCGACACCCGGGACAACATCGGCTACACGCTGCCCGGAAAGATCCCCACGCGCGCGAAGGGCGACGACGGGTCCGTCCCGGCACCGGGCTGGGACTCGAAGTACGCCTGGACCGGCTACATCAAGCAGGACGAACTGCCCTACGAGTACAACCCCTCGCGCGGCTACATCGTCACCGCCAACCAGGCCGTCGTCGACCCGGACAAGTACCCGTACACGCTCACCACCGACTGGGGATACGGCGCCCGCAGTCAGCGGATCACCGATCTGATCGAGTCCAAGATCAAGAACGGTGGCAAGATCTCGACCGACGACATGCGCCAGATGCAGCTCGACAACAGCAGCGAGATCGCCAAGCTGCTCGTGCCCACGCTGCTGAAGATCCACGTGGACGACAAGGACGTCCGCCAGGCGCAGCAGTTGCTGGAGGGCTGGGACTACACCCAGGACGCCGACTCCGCGGCGGCGGCGTACTTCAATGCGGTCTGGCGCAACGTCCTCAAGCTCGCCTTCGGCGACAAGCTGCCCAAGGAACTGCGGGTCAAGGGCCAGTGCCTGTGGGTCGACAAGGTCGACAGCACCGGTCCGGTGGACGACGACACCAAGGTGCGCGAGTGCGGCCAGCGCGCCGCCGACCAGGCGCAGCCGGACGGCGGCGACCGCTGGTTCGAGGTGGTCCGCACCCTCATGGACAAGCCGGACAGCGACTGGTGGAAGACACCGGCCTCCAAGACGGGCAGCCGCCCGGCGGCCGACAACCGCGACGAGCTGTTCAGGCGCGCCATGATCGACGCCCGCTGGGAGCTGACCGCCAAGCTCGGCAAGGACATCGACACCTGGAGCTGGGGCCGGCTGCACCGGCTGTTCCTGAAGAACCAGACCCTGGGCACGGACGGCCCCGGCATCCTTCAGTACGCCCTCAACCGCGGCCCGTGGGAGCTGAGCGGCGGCGAGGGGACGGTCGACGCGACCGGCTGGAACGCGGCCGGCGGTTACGGCGTCGTGTGGGTGCCGTCCATGCGGATGGTGGTCAACCTGGACGACCTCGACAAATCCAAGTGGATCAACCTCACGGGAGCCTCCGGCCACGCCTACAGCGCCCATTACACCGACCAGACCGGCACATGGGCCAAGGGCGAGCTGCTGCCCTGGTCGTACTCCGGCAAGGCGGTCGACAAGAGCACGAGCGACACCCTGGTGCTCAATCCGTGATCGGCTGACGGCTGATGGGGAAGGGCCCCGCTCACGCGCGCGTGAGC
>NZ_JBHJUV010000043.1:0-86353 GCF_042268025.1 Streptomyces sp. NPDC056161 | reverse complement strand
CAGGAGCGGGCGGGCCCCGTTTCCGGACTCCCGCCGACGTCCGGGGCACTCGGATTGCGACGACCGGTCTGGGGAGCTGGTCAACGACGGACATCGCCTTGCCGGCTGATCCCCAGCACGAACCGGACTGGTCGAACTGCGGTGCTCGGCGGACCCGTGACAGATCTCGTCGCTGATTTGCATCACACCTCCTGCAGGGTGCCGCCCCATCTTCTCGACGGTTCCCCCTCATACGGCGCAACCATTCCGGTGCGATGCGTGAGGGGGTTGGCGCATGGCGAAGCACGTCGTCTTGGAAGGGTCGGCGATCGGTGAAGCCACGCTCGCGCTTTCCCAAAGCCGGATGGCCGGGAGGTGATCAACTCGGCGAGAAATGTCTCTGCCCAGCGAGGACGAGGATTGTTGAGGTCCCTGTTCCGGCGTCAGCCGGGGGCGCTTTGCAGGTGAGCAGGCGTATCGGTTCCTACCCGCTCCGGCAGGTGCCGGGCGGTCACAACGGGTGGTCTCCCAGGCCGGGACGTTACAGATGACGGCCCGCCAGGCGGGCCGGCAGACCTCGCCTCGCCATTCGGACCAGCCGGAGGCCGAGACGCCACGAGATCCCGCGCACGAAGATCCCGAAACCGTGATGTGGACGTGGCCCGGCGACTCAGGCCCCGCACTACCTACCGCCATCGCCTACTGGTGGCTGTCGCCCGGGCCGGTTACCCATCACTGGCAAAGCCGCCGCCTGCACGACACACCCCTCAGTGGGGGCGGGTGCTCAGTCCGTCGAGGGTGAGGTCGAGGAGGCGTTCGGCCTGTTCGCGCTGGTCGGGCTTGCCGGAGGCGAGGGCGATGCCGCTGAGGGCGGCGTACATGTCGGTCGCGCTGACGTCGGTGCGGATGGTGCGGGCCGTGACGGCGGCGTCCATGAGCGAGGTGAGCGCTTCGAGCATCATCTCGCGGCTGTGGGCGTAGGGGTTGACGCCGGATTCGACGACGGCGCGCAGGGCTTCGGCCATGCCGATTTTGGCGGTCGCGTAGTCGATGAAGCGGCCCATCCAGTCCCGCAGGGCGTCGCGGGGCTCCATCGTCGCGAGGAGGCCAGGAGCGGCGTCACAAAGCCGGGCCAGTTCGCCACGGTAAGCAGCCTCGATCAGCAGTTCCCGGGTGGGGAAGTTGCGGTAGAGGGTACCGCTGCCTACGCCGGCTTCCTTGGCGATGCGTTCGAAGTGGGCGTCGAGGCCCTCCTGAGCGAACACGCGGGCCGCGGCGGCGAGGATTTTGTCCCGGTTGCGCTGCGCGTCGGCCCGCAGGGGACGCCCTGCCTCTGTGGCCATTTCAAATCTCCTGTCGTCTCTGTTTGCTAACTGGCGACGCCTCCACTTACAGTGATGGAAGTGGCGATGCCTCCACTTTCACTGTAGGGCATACATCGCCACCACTCGCCCCCTTGAGACGGGGCGGCATTCCACCGCAGCCTCCAGCCGCGAGGAAGCGCGCCCGCCGCCGGCCGGCCGCGGGTCCGGAGTGCAGCACGTGACTACGGCCTGCGTATCGCTCGCGACGTTGTGTGCACCCAAATGTCCCTGTTCCCCGCCGTCCGGCGGGAGCGAAGCAATGCCTCAGGAGATACGAAATGACTCGCTCGCTCGAGGGAAAGACCGCTGTCGTCACCGGTGGCGCGTCGGGCATCGGCCTGGCCATCGCCAAGGAGTTCGTGCACAACGGCGCTGACGTCGTCATCACCGACCTCCAGCAGGAGCAGGTCGACGCAGCAGTCGCCGAGATCGGGCCGAAGAGCTCGGGCATCGTCGCCAACGTCGCCAAGCTCGCCGACATGGAAGCGGTCTACAGGGAGGTCATCGCACGCCACGGCCGCCTGGACACGGTGGTGGCCAACGCCGGCATCGGAGCCCACGCCCCCCTCGACAAGATCACCGAGGAGGAGTTCGACCGGACATTCAACGTCAACGTCAAGGGCGTCCTGTTCACCGTGCAGCCGGCCCTGCCGCTGCTCAAGCCCGGCGGCACGATCACCGTCATCGGCTCCACCGCCTCCATCCAGCCCCCGGTCGGCATGAGCCTGTACGGCGGCGCGAAGGCTGCCGTGCGCAACTGCGTGCGCGGTTGGATCCAGGACGTCAAGGGTTCCGGGGTCCGCATCAACGTCCTGAGCCCCGGCGCGGTCGACACCGAGTCCCTGCGCCGCGCCCTGGCGCTCGCACAGGGTGTCGACGCCGTTCCTGCCGCGGTAGCGAAGATGGGCGAGGGCAACCCCACCGGCCGCATCGCCGCCCCCAGCGAGATAGGCACCGCCGCGGTGTTCCTTGCCAGCGATGCCGCCAGCTTCATCACCGGCGTCGAGCTCTTCGTCGACGGCGGCATGGCCCAGGTCTGAGGGCCCAGCCAGTTCGGGCGGTGCCACACCGGCATCCCCGTACCGGTACACACACCGCCGCGAGCGGTGACGCATTCGACTCCGTCCCGCCGGCCCGGCAGGCACATCGCTGCCTGCCGGTCGGCGGGATGGAAGCCAGCGACAGGATCCGAAAGGAGAATCAGCATGCAGGAGATCGAGAACAAGGTCATAGCCATCACCGGGGCAGGCGGCGGCATCGGAGCGGCCATCGCACTACTGCTGGCCGAGCGCGGTGCGAAGGTCGTCCTCGGCGACCTCAACGCGGACGCCCTTGACGCCCTGGCGACACGCATCACGGATGCCGGCGCCGACGTGGCCTTCGCCCACGTCTTCACCGCCGCCTCACTGGTCGGTGGCCTGGCCACCTCCCCCGGGATGCTCGTCGCGGCACGGGCCGTTCAGGGCCTCGGTGCGGCCCTGGCCGCTCCCGGCGTCCTCGCCCTGGTCATTACAAGCGTCCGTGACGAAGCAGCCCGCCACCGCTCACTGGCCCTGTTCTCCGCCGTCGGCGTGGGCGGCGGCAGCCTCGGGCTCGTCCTGGGCGGCCTCGTGACCGACCTCGGTTCGTGGCGCTGGACGATGTTCATCAACGTCCCCATCGGCATCGCCGTACTCGCCCTCGCCCGCCGCTTCGTCACCGGCCCCCCGCCGCCCCGGCCGCTTCGACTGCATCGGCGCCATCAGCGCTACCGGTGCCGCCATCGCCGTCGTCTGGGCAGTGATCGGCGCACCCGACCACGGCTGGACCTCACCCCGGTACCCCGGGGCCAGAAGAGGCCGTCCTAGACATGACCGCATTGGCACCATGAAAGAAACGAAGTTAATGGCATCAGTGACACCAGTGGCACCGACACCAGTGACACCAGTGAAATTCCGCAGGTGGGAGAGGTGCGTTTCCGGCGGCCTTGAGGAGGTCTTCGTCAGTCTCCGAAAAAGCTGTAAGCGGCCACTCATGGAGCGTGAGAACGGGCGCCCATGAAGAGCCTCCCTTCGCCTCCTCCTGGGGCACGGAAAGGCCCCCTCCAGCAGGCTGCCGGAAGGGGTGCCGTTCACCTCGCCTCACGCGTCGACCAGACCTTCCTGCACCTGTCCGGGCGTTTTCGTTCAGCCCGTGATCAAGTCCAGTTGCACTTGTGGATCGCCACAAACAGGGCGTCCGTGGCGTACGTCCAGCTCACGTTCGGCCTCTCCGACTCCAGATCCCACGAATTGCCGGTGTTCCAGCTGCCGTCGGACTCCTGGCGCGCGTACGCGGCGTGACACGCATACTGCTCACGCAGAGATTCCGCCTCGTCGGTCGTGTCCAGGCGCAGCGGATTCGGCGTGTTCGTCCACACCTCCTGCCATCCGTCGGCGGCCTTGTCGATGCCGCCCCGGAACCCGGCGTCCGTCGGGAAGACCATCAGCACGAACTTGTCCGAATCCGTCGGCAGGTTCACTCGCACCCGCTTGACGAGGCTGCCCGGTGCCTCCACCTCGTAGCCGGTGCACTCGCCGTCGCAGCCCTCCGTCGCGCCGCCCGGAATCCAGAACAGCGTCGCACCCGAGGCGAACTTCTGCGTCACCAGCCGGTACGTGTGGACCTGCCCGGTGTCGACATCCGTCCATGAGCCGGTACCGTCCGTCTCGTCGGACGCCGGGTAGCCGAACGCGCTGTTCTCCCAGCCGTACTCGCCCCACGTCGCGCCGATCTTCCCCCATACCGGGTGGGCGCCGGTCGCCGCCGACCAGTACACGGTGCCGCCCTCGAACTCCTGGCGCACCCCCTTGCCGTCCGCGTTCTTCAGCTCGTCCGACTTCGGGTAGCCGAGCGCGGACGTCTCCCAGCCCATCGCCTGCCACTTGTCGCGCACCGCCCCCCATACCGGGTGGGCACCGGTCGCCGCCGACCAGTAGATCGAGCCGTCCTGGAAGTGGGTGTACCGGCCGCGCCCGTCGGGAGTGGTCATCTCGTCCGTCACCGGGCATTTCAGCGGCGAGGACACGTCACCCATCGCGATGTACTTGTCGAGGATGGCGCCGGAGACGGTCTTCCCGCAGAAGTCGCGGTCGGCTGCGGCTGCCGGGGACGACGTAAGGAAGGGGGCGGCCAGGCAGGCTGTTGCGAACAGGGCGAGTTTCCGAAGTGTTTTCACCCCGGAAAGTTACCGGGAAAAGAGGTGCGCGAGGAGAGGAAATCCGGTCGGGCTGCACCGGAATTTCCCCCTTCCTCGCGTCTTCCCGGGCAGGCGTGATGCGTGCTCATCCCATGAGCCCGAATTCGCGTAGGGCGTCGGTGGGGTGGTTGCGGTAGTGGTCGTTGGCGGCGGCGTTGTTGGTCCATCCCGCGAGATGGGTGGGGCTGATCGCCAGGCTGCGGAAGATGGCGAGCGCGCGGGGCAAGCTGCCGGTGCGGGCCCGGCAGGCGTCCTCGCCGAAGGTCACGTCTCTGACAAAGTGCTGTGCCTCGATGGCCCGTTGGCCGCGTAGGACGCGGGCGAGGGTGGCCGCGTCGGCGGTCTGGGCGGGGGCGGTGGTGATGCCGGGTTCGGCGTCCGCGTGGATCTTCCCGTCGCCGCGGCCGGTGGTGTACCGCTCGACGGGCAGGGCTCGGGTGGCGTGCGGGAAGTTCACTTGCCTCGGGGCCAGAGGCTGGACGCGGACGATGCGGATCTCGTGGTGGCCGCTGTTGGTCTCCTCGGCGCGGACCACGGTGATGTGCGGGTTGGTGTGCTCGTCCCAGTCGAGCGTGTCGAGCTGGGCGAAGAGGGTGGAGCGGTTCTCCTTGACCGGAAAGAGGCCGAAGGCGCCGCGTCGGTGCAGGTAGTGGGCGTGGTCGGCGACGGCGTGCAGGGCGTCGGCGGTGACGATCGCGCCGGTGATGTCGGCGATCAGGTCCAGAGCGGCGGTGAAGTGGAGGGTCTCGTGCGGCTTGTGGCGCATTTCGCGCTGGGCGAGCATCACGCCGGGGTCGGCCTGGTAGACGCCGAGCAGGTGCAGCTGCCGGCCCTGTTCGTCGCGGGCGCCGCGGACCGTCTTGCCGCCGACGGCCAGCTGCAGCACGGGCGGATCGCCGGCGATGCCCGCGAGTGGGTCGGCCGCGTGGGCCTGGACGAAGGTGCCGACCGCTCCTAGCCGACGAGGTCGAGTTGTTTGGCGAGTTGACGGGAGGTTGGCAGGGCCGGTCAGGATGGCATGCGGGCGCGGCCTTCTCGATCATGCTGAGTGGTATCAACGTGGTCATGGATGGGTCGCGCCCTTCGACGTTCACCCGGCCCCCTGTCCGAGATCCGAGCACGCATCACGCCTGCCCAGCTGGCGAACGGAACTCATTCGTACCAGCCCTCCGACGGACCCCGTTTGGGGACGGTCGTGGTGGACCTGCTGTCCGCGCTGTTGGCTCACGCCCTCGACGCCGACGCCCTTCTCTCCCCGGAGTCCCACCGGCAGACCCTCGTCTTACGCATCCGGGCCTTCGCCCGGCGGTCGCCCGACAAAGTCCACCCGTCTCGGCCTACGGTGTTGCCTGGGCACTCCGTGTTGAGAAGATCTCCCCGTGAGCCAACCTCTGCCGCAGTTGCCGAAGCCCGAGTTCGTCTTGATCCATGTTGAGGCTCCGCCCGAGGTGCCCGCCCAGATTGCTGTCGATCTCGGTGAGACCGGCATTCCGGCCGGGTTGATCGGATACGAGTACCGGCCGCTGAGTGAGGCGGTGTTCCTCGGGGGAGATCGGTGAGCGGGGGCTGATCGCCATCGCGACGAGTGGCCTGTTCGGACGCATCGCCGTCGACGCTGCCACTGGTCACGTGGTGCAGATTCCCAAGATCGATTCAGCGAGGGCTCCCCGTCTCGTGAACAGCGATCTCGGCTCCTTCAACCAATGCGTGGCCGCGGTGATCGCGCGCTTCCCGTTCTATGCGGACGGCGACGAGGACAGGTACGAGGCGGTGGCGGAAGAGCTTCGGGATCTCATCTCCGGCATCGACGAGGCAGCTCTCGCGCACAACGGAGATTCTGGGAGACGTTCTGCGACGACGTGGCGATGGGGGACTACGAGGACTGGGATGCATGAGCCAGCAGCGAACTCCGCCCTTGGTCAGCCGTCCATGACCAAGTCGACACCGACCAGACGGCCATCGACCGGCTCGGGGCGGTACTGGATCTGCTTGAGCCTGCGCTTGACGGCACGGGTGATCTGGCCGAGGTCGGCTGCGGCGAGGTTACCGATATCGTGCTTGACCAGCGACCAGATGCTCCCTTGCAGGCTCAAGTCCGGTGAGTAGCTCGCAAGTTGGAAAATGGTGAGCCAGTCCTCATGGTCGGCGATGAACTCGCGCAGCGGTTCGACCAGGTGCATACGCAGGTTGTCCCACACGAGCACGATCGGACCCCCGAGCTGGATGTGGGCCCTGACCAGCAGGTCGCGCAGGTCGCGCCAGCCGATGCCCTTCGGCTCGCCCTTGCGGCCCCGGTACTCACGCACCGAGTAGAACATCCGGGACCGCTTCCCCGGCTTGTAGCAGCTCAGCCCGGCCATCGACACCCGGCCCGAGCCGCGGCCACGCACGCGGACCACCGGAGTGCGGCCCCTGCGTCCCCAGCTCCTCGCTCGCGGCGGCGTCATCGACTGGCCGGCTTCGTCCTCGAAGACGATCCAGCCGTCGCACGCCGCCGCGGTGCTCTCACCAGCGGCCAGGTCTCCTTCCTCCAGACCTCGACCGCCCGGTTGCCGCGCTCGATCGCACGCCTGGCCGGCTGCTGCCAGGACCAGCCATGCCGCCTCAGCAGCCGCCAGGGGCCCTCCACCGTGTAGCTCACGTGGAACAAGCGGCCGATCAGCGTCTTGATCCGAGCCAACGTCCACCGCTGATCCGTCCAGCCATGGACCAGCGGCCCGCGCTGCAACTCCCGCTCCGAGCCTGGTGATCTGCGCGTCGCTGAGCCTCGGTCGCCCTGGCGATCCCTTCGACAGAACCCCGGCCTCGCCGCACTGCCTCCACGCCTGGCGCCACCGCTCCACCGACCGCTCACTGACCCGCAAGGCGGCAGCGATCTCCCGGCTCTTCTGCCCGCCCTCGAAGCGTTCCACGGCCTGTAGCCTGATCCGCTCCCTGGTGGCCCTCCCGGCGTCGGTCAACCCTCCGCCCTGCGCGTATCTCACGGTCCACGGCTACCGGATCGGCCCGGCTGCCGTCAGGCGAACGGTTCCGACATCACTCAATCAAGTTCAGTACCTTCGGCCTGTTCGGCCTGTTCAGCCTGTTCAGCGTTGAGGCCGGCTTCCTCTTGTAGCTTGCGGGCGAGGTCGCCGTCGAGGTTTTCGCGGTGCTCGACGTTGCCGTCGGGCGGGGTGCAGTGGGTGGGGTCGGCGCGGTCGCGGTGTTTGAGGGCGACTTCGTCGCCGCGGAAGACGAGCGCCCCAGTGCGGGTTTTGGTCCGGGAGAACGGGGTGGCCGTCAGCTGCTTTGGAGTGCGCGTCGTGGTGGGCGGTATCGCGGCCGTGCACGGGGGCCCGAGGCAGTGCATGGCGATCATGTCCGTGAAGATGGGCGCGCCGGGCCAGCGCTGGGCCGACGGCGTTGGTGTTGCGCGGGCCTGGCAGGACGGTGGGGATGGTGGATGGGACGGTGAGGCATGATGGGCGGCTGTGGGACCTGGGGGCGGAGGCGTTCCGCACCGGTCGGATGCTTGCGGGGCACAGCGAGCAGCCGGTGACGATCCGGGAGCAGCCGCGTACGGCGCTCGGGAACATCGATTCCCTCGCCTACGACGTTGGTGTGCCGGGGGAGTGGTCGATCACCGAGCGTCTGGACATGGTCGAGTGAGTCCTGTTCGCCTTGGTTCGTGCGCCGGGTGTTGACCGGGACATGTTCTGAGCTTGCCGGTTTTGAACAGCTGCGGCCCCGGATCACCACCCCAGGTGTTGGCGCTCGTATGGAATCTGATCGGAGGGTTGTCGGTGTTGCTTCCTCGGTGGCGGCGAGTGCCTGGTGGTGGCGGGCGGCGGTGAGGGAGCCGTGGTGGTCGGGACCGCTCGGGCTGGGCACCGCGATCATGATGATGCTGGCCGGGCGCGGCGTGGTCGCCCCGGCCGCCGATCGCAGCGTGTCCTCGCCCAGTGCGACGACATCCTCGCCGCGGCCGCGCCGGAGCTCGCCGGTCACGTCCGGCCGTGGCGTTCGACGCGGCCACCGGCCGCCTGGACGTCGTACCTGATGCCCCCGCGTACGGCAAGAAGCTGCGTCTGGAGCGCGCCGAAGCTGGCGCCGACGCCAACGCGAAGGTCCCGGTGCGAACGTCCTTACAGGGTGCGCCAATTGATGCGACGGCTCGGCGCCCGCACCCGCTTCCAGGCCGGCTACCAGCT
Organism: Streptomyces sp. NPDC056161; assembly: GCF_042268025.1. Taxonomy (NCBI): domain Bacteria; kingdom Bacillati; phylum Actinomycetota; class Actinomycetes; order Kitasatosporales; family Streptomycetaceae; genus Streptomyces; species Streptomyces sp. NPDC056161. Next base: position 77,603 of record NZ_JBHJUV010000043.1, on the reverse strand, counting down.
CGCACGCACCCGCCGCGACGGGACGCGACGTCCCCCGTCGGAATAGCTGGGTCTCGGCGATGCGCAACAGGCCACAGGCCGTAGGCGCTCCGATCAGGCCACCGGGCGAGATCGTCTTTGACGTGAGCGCACCTCGGCGAGCCCCCGATATGACCGGACCAGCCCAAGCCGGCCCTGCACCTTCCTTCCCAGTGAGCAGTGTGCATCGTGAAGTTGCAGGTCACGGGTGTGGTGTGTGCGCGGGGTTCTCGATACTCGTGCCGGTCGCCGGCGGATGACTTCGGTGAAGATCGTCGGTCAGCGGGAGACTTCGCGGTTCGTCAGGACCAGTAGTGCCCTCACCAGGGCAGATGCCCACTTCGGGTCGGTGCGGACCTTGCCGAGGACTCGCCAGTTCTTGAGAGGGGCGAAGCCGTGCTCAACCGGCGCCCGGACGGTGAGCAACGCCTTGTTGGACAGTTTCTGCCCTCGGGTCAGGGGCCGGTTGCGGGCGGCCTTGTAGCCGGTGATCACTGCCGGGTCGCTGTCGTCGAGGCCGATGAAGCCCAGGTCGGTGACGGCGCCGAGCCCGGCCGCCCGCAGTTTCGCGGTGAGCTGGTCGCGACGGCAGGCGGTGACCTCAGAGGAACGTCCGGGGCGGGCCGCCGAGACCCACAGCAGGCGGACCCGGTCGTCGGTGCAGCGCCGGCAGGGCACATCGGGCAGGACCCGTGCAGCCGCCCGTCCCCGAGCCACGGCCCCGGCCAACGCCGGTAAACCGAGACCTGATTGCGGCCCGCGTCACCGGGGGGCGAGGAGCACGGAGTTGTCCCGGACGTAGGCGTCGAACACGGGCTGGGTGTCCTCGATCGGCGCGGTGACCCCTTCGACAGACCTCGGCTTCCAGCCGGCCAGCGTCATCGCCCGCAGCCGGGCGATCTCGACGCCGGTACGTTCGGCCAGCGCGGCGAGCATCGCCGTCGGCGGGTCGCAGTCGAGGTCGTCCGGCACGGCCAGGTCCGCCAGGCCGAGGTTGCGGGTGAGGAGATTCAGTACTTGGATCTCGTATGGGCGGACCAGCTGGTCCAGCCACGACGACAGCGACTCCAGGGGGCCGGGCTGCGGGTGCAGCGGCCACCGCCGAACCTTGTCAGATCTCCGCTCGTGGAAGGTACGGTCGTCACACAATCCCCAATGGTCGGCGGCCTAACGGCCCTGGATGTCGTTCTGCTGCGCCCCCAGTCTCTCCCGCCTTCGCTGCGGTCCTGCCCGATCTGCGCCAACTGATCCGCCACCTGTGAAGATCGCTGGTCCCTGTCCTCAGGGAGCCCGTGGCGTCCTGGTCGGCATGGGCGATCACGAGCAGCAACGATTCCCGCGGCGGGGCAAGGTCCTGGACGCCTTCGCGCGGGTGGAGCGGAAGGTCTTCACCCGGCCCGCGCCGAAATCCGCAAAGGCGCAGCTGAAGTTCCTTCATACGGTACGAAGGACTCAGCGAAGGACCTGGCGGCGCGCAGGGCAGTGAACTTCCACGACAGCACGTCCTTGGTCCCCGGCTTGTACCACTCGTTCGCGGGCATGAACGGAGGTACGTGGGGATCTGCTTCACCATTTGTACTGCCGGGAGCGGAACTCGACTGGCGGACTATTCGTATGTCCGTCTGTCAAGGATGCCAGATGAGTTGCCACACGGATGTGCCGTTGTGCGATGGACAGGGGGCCGGATGAGGAGAATCCAGATTAGGGGCCGTCGTCCCGATCTCCGACGCCGCAATACGTGGCAGCGACGGACGTTGGCGAGGACGCACGGCCGGAGCCGGGGCCCCGGCCGTCCACGCCGCACCACGTGGCCGCAGCGCTCCCTCGGCTGGATCATCACGGCAAACAAGGCATTACTCGCCGCGATCAGTGCCGGTCTCGTCGGGATCGTGACGGCTTGGGTCACGGGGCTGCCGAACCTTCTCGTTGAACAGCTGAGCGAGCCGGCGCAGCCGCTGACTGTCACGGGCACTTCTTCACCCGGCAGTCCGGAGACGGCATCCGGCAGTTCAGAGTCGGCGGGGAAACATCCTGCGCAGCCGACCGAAGAGGACTGCGATCTTGCAGGCGTCTACGCCGTACCTGGCACTCGGTATGCCATCCGGTCTCGCTCCACGGCGGATCTGTCCGCCTGGCTGAAAAATGCCGCCGATCCCGACGTGACGTCAGGCGACTACGTGTTGCAGGCCAGAGCCGGCCAGACGGTTGTGGTGACGGCCTTCCATACAGTCCTGATCAAGAGAGTTCCGGCACCGCCGGCAACGGTGGTCACCGTCTTCCCTCCCTGCGCGGGCGCCCCCTTGATCTTCTATCACGCCTCGGTGGACCTCGACGCGGCAGATCCCACACCGAAGCTCACAAAGACGGTCAACGAGACCAAGAGGGTGCCCGTCGACCGTTTCGAGGACACGGTCACCAACGACTCACCGCTGGTCCTCGATTTCGAGGCATCGTCCGCCAAGTACGACGTGACATGGAAGTTTCGAATCGACTACACCGTCGACGGCCAGTCGAAAACCGCCTGGATCCCCGACGCTACGCATGCGTTCCACACACTCGCGACGCGAACCGACGCCCCAGCACTGACCTATACCCCCGGAACTGGCGGCATGTGGACGGCACGGAAAGGGGCGCCAAGCTGACATCGCCCGCGTTCTGGCGCCGGCATGCACGCCGCCGACGCCCGCCAGGAGGCCGGCTTCCCCGCAGCCTCTACGCCCGGTGAAGGCGACGCCGATGACCGCAGTGTGGCCTGCGTACTGCTGACCAATGACCCGATGGACGCCAAGGCTGCGCTGGCCGCAGCCCGCCTGCCCGCCCCGCACCTGTCCCGTGACGACATCCCCCACAAGGCGAAACGCGGGAACGGTCCCGAGCCTCCCGCGGCCGCCGCGCCTCCGCGTGTTGGGCGCTGTCGACGGCTGTGGCAGTTCGCGGGGCTGCACTGCCGCGGCGGGCCGCGCGCAGGTTCGATGTACCTCTTCATCAGCCTATGAGGGATACCCACATCGTTCGTGTCCTCTGGAGTACATCGTTCGTGTCCTCTGGAGTACTTGATGACCTCTGCTGCTGCCGCGCCGGCAGCTCTCCAGGTTGGCGAGCGACGGCCGGGGCAGCACGGACCGGAGCCGCTCGGGTCCCACCAGGACGACGGGCATCCGGCGGTCACGGTCCTGGAACAGGCTCCACAGCGCGTAGACGTACTGCAGTGCCTCCGTGCGCAGCAGATGGGCATCACGTACGACCACCACCGGCCGGGAACGCCGTGCAAGTTCGTCCTCGACAGCCCGCTGCGCGTCGGGATCGACCGCCTCAAGAGGCACCGCGCCGTCGCCACGCGGTACGACAAGCTGGCGGTCCGCTACGAGGCGACCGACCTCATCGCCGCCGTCAACGAGTGGCTGTGATCAGCACCTCCACCGACACCTACGCGACCCTGACCACGTACTTGCCCTGGACGCCGCCCGCCTCCAGCGCCTGGTGTGCCGCTGCTGTCTCCTCCAGGGGGAAGACCGTGTCCACTGCAGGGCTCAGCTTCCCCTCGACGACATGGCGGGCGAGGTCCTCAAAGTCCGCCCGCGTGGGGTTGCCGCTGAAGATGCGCACCCGGCCGTGTCCGTGCACCGTGCTGGCCGCGAGGTAGCCGAGCGATGCGACGGGCCGTTTCAGGTCGAAGGCGATGGTGACCATGCGCCCGCCGGAATTCAGTAGGCGCCGGAAGGCCCGCAGGTCGGTCCCCGCGGTGTCCAGGACCACGTCGAAGCGGCCCAGTTCCGCCGGCCGCACGGTCCGGTGGTCGACGGCCTTGTGCGCGCCGAGGCCGCGGACGAAGTCGAGGTTGGCTGCGCGGGCGAGGGCCGTGACCTCGGCGCCGTACGCCCGTCCGAGCTGGACGGCGGCGTTGCCGACACCGCCCGCCGCGCCCCGGACGAGGAGTCGTTCGCCGGGGCGCAGCCCGGCTTTGTCCCGCAGCGCGGTGATGGCCGTGGTGGCCACCGGCAGCGCGGCGGCGTCCACCAGGTCAAGGCCGTCGGGGAGCCGGCCGACCCGCTCGGCCGGCACGGTCACGTACTCGGCAGCGCTGCCGAACCCGGAGGTGCGGCCCAAGCCCCCCCATACGCGGTCGTCGGCCGCGAACCGGGTGACTCCGGCACCCAGTGCGGCGACCTCGCCGGTGAAGTCCAAGCCGACGCGCTTGGGGAATTTCCGGCCGGTCAGGAGGCGGAGACGGCCGGCACGGGCTGCCAGTTCGCCGCCGTTGACGCTGAACGCGCGCACCTTCACAAGGACCTCGCCGGGGGCCGGCTCGGGGCGTGGCACGCGGCCCGTGTAGAGCACATCGGGGCCACCGTAGCGGTCGTAGAGCACTGCTTTCATCATGCGGTCGTTCATCGTTCTGCCTTTGCCGCCGGGGGCCGTACAGGGGTCTGGCATCGACCGTAAGCTCTTAAGTGGACGCACTCGTCCGTTTGGACCGGAAGTGAGAGACAGTGATGGCGGAATCCTCTCGGATCACAGCCCGGGTGCGGGCGGACGCCCGGCGCAACCGGGAGCGCGTCCTCGTCGCCGCCCGTGCGGTCTTTGCGGAGCACGGGATCGACGCCCCGATGGCGACCGTGGCCCGACGGGCCGGGGTCGGCGTGGCGACGCTGTACCGGCATTTCCCGACCCGGGACGCTCTGGTGGGGGCCGCGTTCGCGCAGCAAATGGAGACCTGCGGGCGGGCGCTCACCGAGGCTCTGGCCGCCCCTGACCCGTGGCAGGGCTTCCAGCAGCTGGTCGAGACGGTCTGCGCCCTGCAACGGGAGGAACGCGGGTTCCAGGCCGCGTTCGTCGCGGCCTTCCCGGAAAGTACGTCGGAACACGCGCAGTCCCGGCAACGAGCCGAGCGGGACTTCACGACCTTGGTACGCAGGGCCCAGGCGTCGGGCGCGCTGCGGGCCGATTTTCACCCTTCCGACCTCGCCGTGGTCCTGTTGGCACACTGCGGTCTGGTGGCCGCCCTACCGGATGATAGTGCAGCGTCCCGGCGCCTGGTGGCCTATCTGCTCCAGTCGTTCCGCACCGACACCGCCAACAAACCGCTGCCCCCGCCGACTGCGCTGACACTGCGCAGCCTCCCGATTGCAACTGACAGTCCCCAGGGGCAGCAGCCCCCCAGAGCCTGACATGAAACAGTGCCCGCGGGTCCCGCCGGCAGCCGCGCGACCGTCGCCGCCGGACGCCCGCGCCCGGTGTCCACCGACCCGGGGCACAGCTGCAACCAGCCCGCCGAACCCGTCGTCAGCACCACCGGCTCGTCGTCGCCGTCCGCGCCAGCCGCCCGCTCCCCGAAGGCCCGCTGAGCCTCCAGCGCTACGCCGCCTCTGAACACCTCACCATCTCGCGGCGCGGACGCCTGCACGACCCGATCGACGACGCCCTGACCATCCGCGGCCACGAACGCCGTGTCATCGCCGCCGGGCCCACCGCCGCCTTCGCGTTGCAACTCGCCCTCGGCCCGGACCTGGTGGTCACCCTTCCCGACGCGGTCGCCCGCGCCACCCGGGACCAGCTCGGCCTGATCACACTGCCGCGGCCACTCCACATGCCCGACATCCGTGGCACCAGCGCTACGACGACGACCGCGCCCACACCTGGCTACGCGACCTGGCCACCGAAACCATCCAGGCACTGTTCACGCCACCAACCGCCTCCCAACACGCCCTCACCGCCTGGCCCGGGCAGTGACGGGTACACCCGGGAACAAGCCCAAGGAGGCTGAATCCCGTTCTCCGGTTCTGACTCAACTTCTGTGGTGCGTGCATGCTGAGTAGTGAGGTGGGGAAGACGGTCCCGGCTGGTTAGGCTCCGACATATGAGCGGACCGGTTTTGGTGATCGAGTTGGCGGCGGCCGTGCCCGCCACGGCGATCGACCGGCTCCGCGAACTGCTGGTTCGCTCCCCGGCACGGTTTGAGGAGGAGCAGGTCGGCAAGTACGACGACCTGAACGTGTACGCGGAGAGCCTCGGCATGCCGCACTCCGGCGGCGTCGACCCGCGGAGGTGTCGGCGTACTCGCGAAGGTGGCCTTGGCAAGATTTCCGTGTAGCTGGGGTGTGCCACCATGCCGGTGACGCTCCGTCACGGCTAGTGGAGTCGTACTCTGGCCATGAGGATGACGCGGCGGCGGAGCACCGGGACCCCCGCGCGTCCAACCGTGATCCGTTTCTGGAGCTTCGGATCGGCGATGCGGCCTTCGTTGACGCCGGAGTTGAACGGGGTGGTGATGCCCTGCACGACTGCGTGCTGGTCCTCGCGGATGGCTTTGGCCAGGCTGGCCAGTGCTGTGTCAACGGCCATTGAGCCGTCCCCGCCCGCGGCCTTGAGACTTCCCCGCTGGTGGAAGGCATGATCGGTTCTGATCCACTTCTTGTCGGGCGATGACGTAGCGTCACGAGTAGCTGGATGAATGCCTGTTCGTGTGATTGCAGCGTGCTCTCGGTGGCCTTCCCGCATCTGGCGTCGGTGGTGGTGGAACAGGCCCTGGTCGACGATGGCGGGGTGGCGATCACAGCGCGTTCGGTGACCCGGGAGGCTGCCTGCCCTGGGTGCGGCACGCTGTGTGGCCGTGTCCACGGCGGGTATCGGCGACGGCTGGCGGACCTGGCGGTGGCTGGGCGGAGAGTCGTGATCGACCTGGCGGTGCAGCGGTTCCTGTGCCAGGCGTGGTCATGCGCACGCCGTACGTTCGTCGAGCAGATAGGCGGGCGGCGGGCTCACCGAGCGGTTCGTGCGCCGCACTCCCGCACTCCGTCGGACGCTGGAGCGGATAGCACGCGGGACATCCGGCCGCCCGGCTGGCCGCGCACCTGTCGGTCCCCGTCAGTGCGACCTCGCTGATCAGGATGGTGCGCAAGCTCCCGGACAAACAGCCCTCAACCGCGCCTCGTGTGATGGGTGTGGATGATTTCGCATTCAAAAAGGGCCACGTGTACGGCACGATCATCTTGAACGTGGAGACTGGCAAGCGTGTGGACGTGCTGCCCGACCGCACCTCGGAGACGCTCACCGCCTGGCTCCGCGACCACCCCGGGGCCGAGATCGTGTGCAGAGACCGAGTCAGCGCCTACGCCGAAGCCGTCCGCACCGTCCGCACCGTCTGCCCCGACGCCACGCGGGTCGCGGACAGGTACCGCCTCTGGAAGAACCTGTGCGAAGCCGTCGAGAAGTGCGTCGCCCAGCATCGCACGTGTCTTACCGGGCCCGCCGAGGACACGAGCACCGGCAACCCCGCGGCCGTGAAGGCTGGCCCGACCGCCGACGACGTACCAGACGAGCCCGCGCGCGGAAGGGCCCCGCGCGATCAAGCGACGCGAGCGCCATGCCGCAGTGCATGCCCTGTACGACAAGGGCGTGCAGATCGAGGTGATCGCCAAGACCCTCGGGCTCGACCGCAAGACCGTGCGACGCTACGTGCACGCCGCCACCCCCGAGGATGCATCCCTTGGCACCGGCTCCCGCCGCTACGGCCAGATCCACGCCTATTCGTCTTATCTTTACCGGCGGTGGAACGAGGGCTGCACGGACGCGGCACGGCTTCACGCGGAGATCACCGAGCTCGGCTACCTCGGCAGCAAGCGGACTGTCCGCCGTCATCTGGAACAGATCCGGGCCAGCGGCAAGCCCGCACCCGAGAAGCCCAAGGAGATGTCGGGGCCGAGGGCGCGGGTGGGGCTGCAGCACGTTCTTCGTGAATATGCGAGCTCGGTGACATTGATCTCGCACACCGGATAAGTACATCTGTTCTTTAGTGGTGTACGTTTGTTCTTATGGGTAGGGAAACTTGGGAAGTCTCTGGCGGCGCCACAGGAAGCGAAGCCGGTGGCGAGCACCAGCGTCGGTCCGCCACCGCTATGGCGGGCGAGGGGCGGGTTCGTCGGCATGATCCGGAGCGCAGGACGCGCATCCTGGACGCCGCTCTCGATGTGCTCGTGACGGACGGGACGGCCGGTATCACGCACCGGAAGGTCGCCGCCCGTGCGGACGTGCCGTTGGGATCGGTCACCTATCACTTTTCGAGCCTGGCCGAGCTTCAGGCACAGGCGTTCGCCTGGTACGTCGAACAACGCACAGCGGAGTTCGAGGAGCTCTTCACGAAGGTGGAGGCGCACCAGGACCTGGTCGAGGTCCTGGTGGAGCTCGTACAGGGAGGACCGTCCCGCCGCCGCAGTGCGGTCCTGGGCTTCGAGTTGCACCTGGCGGCTCTGCGCGATCCCACGCTGCGCGCCCTCACCCAGAAGTGGACCAAGGACAGCCGGGCCGTTCTGGCCCGCTTCACCGGGCCGGAGATCGCGGGCCGTCTGGACGCCTTGCTCGAAGGACTGATCATGCATGCGCTCCTCGCGACGGAGCCGGAGCCGCGGGAGGCGACGCGGGCGGCGATCGTGCAGGCCCTCACTCCGGTCGCCGGACGGGAAACGTGAACGCGGGTGCCGCCCTTGACCCGCGCCCGCGAGAGATCGCAGCTGGAGTGAGGTCTACGTACGCGGTCTTCGCCGCCCTGGGTCTCGCCGTGGCGACGTGGGCCTCCCGGCTGCCGCAGATACGTGCGCGGATGGACTTGGATCCGGCGTCGCTGGGGCTTTTGCTCCTCGTGATCGCTGTCGGCGGTGTCGTGGTGCTTCCGCTGGCCGGGGCGGTCGTCACACGTCTCGGGCCCCGCCGGGCCGTCACCGCTGTGGCCGTGCTGGTCGGTGTCGGTCTCGGTGCCGTGGCGCTCGGGTACGCCCTCTGGGCGCCGCTGCTGGTGGCCGGGCTCTTCCTGCTGGGCGCGGCCACGGGCTTCTGGGACGTCGCGGTGACCGTGCACGCTGCGGCCGTCGAACGCCGGCTCGGCCGGCCGGTCATGCCTCGCTTCTTTGCCGCGTTCAGTCTCGGTACGGTTGCCGGTGCCTCTTTTGGTGCGCTGATGAGCGCCTGGCGGGTGCCCGTGAGTCTCCACATCGGCGCGGTCGCCATACTCATCGCCCTCGTGACGCCTGTGGCCGCCCGGCATTTCCTCCCCGAGTCCGTACCCCGCATGGCCGGTGCGCCGCGGGTGAAGGCATCCCGCCCCGGTCTGGCCCCCTGGCGTGAACCTCGCACGGTGGTCATCGGTCTCACCGCGCTGACCTTCGCGGTGGCGGAAGGGGCAGGGAGCAACTGGATCAGCCTCGCCGTCATCGACCGGCACCACACCACGGCTGCCGTCGGGACCCTGACCTATGCCCTGTTCCTCGCTGCAGTGACGCTGGGCCGCTGGTTCGGGCCGGCGATCGTCGACCGGTCGGGCCGGCCGGGCGCGCTGCGTGCGGCTGCCGGCGTCGCAGCCGTCGGTGTCGTCCTTTTCGCGCTCGGACCAAACACCTGGACGGCATCGGGCGGTGTACTGCTGTGGGGAACGGGCGCGGCGCTCGGCTTCCCTGTCGCTCTGAGTGCCGGTGCCGATGAACCCGTCCATGCCGCGGACCGGGTCGGAGCCATCACCTCGATCGGATACTGCGGCTTCGTCGGCGGCCCTCCTCTGATCGGATTCCTCGCCGGCCGGACCGGTCTCGTACATGCCCTGCTTGTCGTCGCGGTCTTCATGACCTGGGCCGTCACCCTCGCGGGCGTCGCCCGCCACGACCCGCCGGTCTCACCCCCACCGTCCCAGACCCCCACTTTCGTCACACCGAGGCCGTCTGCACACCAAGGAGAACCACATGCCGATCAACCCGCCCGTGATCGCGGTCAGTGACGCCGAACTGGCAGAACTCCGCGCCCGGTTGAAGGGCACGCGGTGGGCCGAGCCCTGGCCGGTCAGCGGCTGGGAGGCCGGTACCGACGCGGCGGAACTCCGCCGTCTCGTCGCGTACTGGGCCGGAGGCTACGACTGGCGAGCCCACGAGGCCGCCATCAACGCCCTCCCTTCCTACCTCGCCGACATCGACGGAACACCCGTGCACTACCTCCGGTTCGACGGCGAACACCCGGACGCGCTGCCCATCGTCCTCACCCACGGCTGGCCCAGTTCCTTCCTCGAACTCACCGTCCTCGCCGACCGGTTGGCCGCCCCCTCCCGGTACGGAGGGGCAGCCGAGGACGCCTTCACCGTGATCGTCCCTTCATTGCCCGGATTCGCGTTCTCACCTCAGCGGTCCACGCTCAGCGACGCGGAGCAGACCCACGACCTCTGGCACCGGCTGATGCACGACGAAATCGGCTTCGAGCGGTACGCGGCGCACGGCGGAGACCTGGGTGCCGGCGTCACCTCGCGCCTCGCCGAGGCCCATCCCGAGGCGCTCGTCGGCATTCATCTGACGGCCGTGGCAGCCCCGGCGGCCTACGACGCGGCCGGCCTCACCCCACAGGAGCGGGCCCACCTCGACTCCGTGGCGGCCTGGCAGGCACAGGAGGGCGGCTACCAGCACCAGCAGAGCACCCGCCCCCTCACGCTGAGCCAGGGCCTGGCCGACTCGCCCGCCGGCCTGCTCGCCTGGTTCGTCGAGAAGTACCGCGCGTGGAGCGACTGCGGCGGCGACCTGTCCGCGCGCTTCACCGACGACTTCCTCCTCACCCAGGTCTCCCTCTACTGGTTCACCGGTACGGTCTCCACCTCCTTCCGCCCCTACTACGAGTACGCACACGGCCTGACCAAACGCGTGAAGCGGGTGAGCGTTCCCACGGCCGTCGCCCTGTTCCCCGCCGACCTGAGCCGACCACCACGGAGCTGGGCCGAACGCACCTACACCATCACGCGCTACACGCACATGCCCCGCGGCGGACACTTCGCAGCCCACGAAGAACCCGGCCTACTGGCCAACGACATCACCGAGTTCTTCCGCGCCTACCGCTCCCCTTCGATCCCTCGATCCGACGCCTGACAGCGGAGATCGATCGTGGCATCGCCCGGAGGGCTGACTCTTCGCATGGCTGACGCTTCGGCTGTCCTTTGCGGGAATCGTCGTCCTGCCGGGCGGTGCCATGCGCAGCCACCGCCTCCGCCCGGCCGGCCACGCGTCGGCAACAACGTCCGCCGCAGACTCAACACCGGCGGCAACCGCGCGCCGCCGAAGCCCAAGCCGCCCTGGCCGGTGCCGAGCAACTGGCCACCGAACGCACCCCGACCCGCGCACCGGTCGCCGTCACCACACCGCAGCTGCTCGCCGTCATCGCCACCAACCCCGGCTCCCGCGCCCGCCGCGTGCTCAACGACCTCGACGTGGACGTCGCCGACATCAGGCGCCTGCTGCACTGCTACATCAACGTCCCCCGCACCGCCTTCGGCCGGCGCTCCCGCCGCGGCCGGCCCGGCAAGAAGCCGACGGACCGCTGCTCCTTCTGCGGGCACACCCGCAGCGAAGAGCACCGCCTGGTCGCCGGGCCCGGCGTGTGGATCTGCGCCGATTGCGTTGAGATGTGCAGCGAGATCCTCGCCCGGCCAACTGAGGCAGGAACGTGACGGCCAGCCAACCCCAGCCTGCCCAAGCCCTGGTTCAGAGAAATGACGAGTCCGAACGTGATGAGCTCCGGACCAGGTGGCGGGGGGCATGGCATGGCGAGCCTCCGCTGTGGCCCGAGCATCATCAGCCTACGGCGGCCGGAGTGGGCTGTGCCCGGCCGGGCGGAGGTGCTCAGCGGCTTCAGAAAGCGCCGCTGAGCCGCACGGACGTGACGAGCGACGGCGATGTGCGCGGTGGTGTCCTACGGGGCCGCCGTTGTAACGGCCGCGAAAACAACGGATATTGTTGACCGGGGACGATGCCGCCCAGAGAACCCTGTTGGCCGGGCGGCTCGCAGCGGTGGAAGGGCGGACATGTCACGGGCACAGAAGATGACGGTTGCCGCGCTGATAGTGGCGACCGTCGGCTTGGGCTGGAAAGGCCGGGGTTGGCTCTATTACATCTGGGCCACGTGGCGCGAAAGCAGGGAATGAGTATCCACCGGGCATCCCATGGGCGCCACCGCTCGTCTCGCCGTCTGCGCCATGCCCGGCCGTGAGACCCGGCCCATCGATGCCGGCCTCCGCCGTGACGGACTCACCAACGACGGCCGCTTCTGGCTGCTCCGGCTCCGGTCCTGGTGACACGGACGCCGTTGAGGATGCGGTGGAGGCCATGGCGACCACCGCACTCGCCCTGCTCCGGGCGCACCCGGCCACCGCAGTGGCGACGGACACCGTTGCGCGGACCTTGGCCCGGCTCCGCCAGGACCTCGGACCTCCTGCCGCCGAGCACGGCACCGACGAGCACGAGGACCAGGCCGTCACTCCGCCCACCCCGATCCGCCGACCCCGTACGGCCCGCCGCAGCCTCGGCCCCGGCTTCCAGGGCGTACGGATTCCGCCGGGCCGTACCGCGTCCGGGCGGTAGAGGAGCGCGGTTGAGACCGCCTCGCTGACCCGGCTCTTCGCGACGCCGGACGAGATCGGGACGGCGGCCGCGTGGCAGGTGATCGTGCACGAGGCGTGGAACCTGTCCGTGGTCAAGAAGATGGACGTGCCGTCCTAGCCAGTGGCCGAACGCGGACCGCGAGGAGCCGGCGGTGCACCAGGTGGACACGGACAAGGCCCGGCGCGGCCGGCGCCGGTACACGAGCACACCCTCGTCGATGTCGGCGAGGGCTCCGGCGGCCGGGCTCTGCGTCACGTCCCGGAGCTCACCGCGCATGCACGAGCGACCCTGGAACTGCTCGGGCGGCCCACGGCCAGGCTGTTGGTCGGCCACCGAGGTCTGGGCGGGGCCGAGAACCTGCGCGACTACGCCACCGGCAACGTCCTGGACGCGGCGATCCGGCGCTGGCAGCAGCACGCCCGCGCCGACGGAGTGGCTCTCCCGCAGCGGATCCACGCCCAGGCGCTGCGGCACAGCGCCCAGGCGCACCACGGCCGGGCCCGCAACAACACCCAGAGCACCCACGAGAGGGACTACCAGCTGCTGGACGAGGGGGTTCGCGATGCATCGCGCGGCGCGGTGGAACTCGGGCTCGCCCAAGCCCTCGCCTCTGCCCGGCAGACGGTGGCCATGCGGCTGGTCGACCAGGTCGACGGCGACACCGAGGCTGGCGCCGAGCTCGTGGCCAAGGAGACCGAGGTCGACATCGAGGTGGCCCGCCGGATCGTGGCCGGCCGGCTGCGGACCCCGGTCGCCTCGTGCGCGGACTTCCTCAACTCCGACCACAGCGCGGCCGGGACGCAACGCGCGGTGTCGTTCCTGCTGTGCTTCGCCTGCCGCAACGCGGTGGCCACCGGCCGCGACCTGCCCCGCATCGCCTACCTCCACCAGGCGCCGGAGTCGCTGCGTTCGGCGGTGACTCCAGCGGTGTGGTCCGCGGACTGGGCTACCCACCACGCCCGGATCGGCGACTTCCTGACCAGCTACATCACCACCGACAGCAGGCCCCGCCTCGTTGCCGCGGCGAGCGAGCCGGACCGGGAGCTGATCCACGCGATGCTGGATCGGAGGCTCGACCCGTGACCACCCCGTCCGCCGACCCGGCCGGGCCCGGATTGATCGAACCGGCGCCCGATGCGTTCGTCCTGCCCTTCGCCCGCCTGCGGCCCGGCTTCGACCCGGCGAAGCTGCCGCGCTTCGGCGACCTGGCCTGGCCTCTGGCGCTGATGAGCGGCAAGGAGTCCCACCGCTCCCTGGTCGTCGACTGGAGCCGGTGCCCCGCAGCGCGCGCTGCGGCCGACGTTGATGCGCGCGGCGTTCGCCGAACTGAACGTGCCGACTCCGGCCGTCCTGCTCCAGCAGCGGGCTTCGCGCTCGGTGACCCAGCCGGCCAGCCTGCGCCACTACTTCCAGACCTGGATCCGATTCGCGACCTGGCTCACCACCCGCGGCATCACCGAACTCGGCCAGGTCACAGCTGATGACCTTCAGGCGTACGCCGAGCACCTGCGGCCCAGCGAGCGCCGCTGGCGCACCGACAGCCAAGACCCTGTGGGCCATCCCCAGGCTATGGGCGTACGCGCCCGTCCTGCCCGAGCGCGACCGATTGGTCACGCCGCCCTGGGAGGACCCGGCCGCAGTCATGACCGACTTCCTCGGCACCAACGTACCGCATGCCATCGGGGGCTCGACGGGCATCGCCATCACGGTGGCAATGAGTTGGATCTCGGTCGGGCTGCTACCGAAAGCGCGGTGAGACCGCAGGCCAGGAGCGGTGCTTCGCCTGCTAGGTGAGCGTCACCGATCTCATACGAGCGCGGTGCCGACCGTGAGTGGCACCGCACGCAGGCCAAAGGTTTGAGTTTTGCGACTACCCGTCGTAATCTATGCGACAGGTAGTCGCATAAAGGTGCGCCACCCCCGCGTCGCCGCAGCGAACAGGCGCCGCCGGAGCAAATAAGGCCGCCGGAGCAAATAAGAAGGGGTTCCCCATGAACGCGCTCAGTGATCGCGCTGATCTCCTCGAACTGATAGGCCGGTACGCCGACATCGCGGACCTGAAGGAGTTCACCGAGCTGCCCGGCCTCGTCCTGGCCGACCCGGTCACGGTCGACTTCGAGTCGGTCGCCGGTATTCCGCCCATGACCGTGCCGCTCGGCGACTACGTCGAGGCTCTCCGCGGCGCTTTTGCACCTTTCATCGCAACGCACCACACCATCACCGGTCACGTGATCGACATCGATGGCGACCGCGCGACCGTCCACGCGCACGTCCGCGCCGAACACTGGGTCCCGCAGGAGCTGGCCGACGGCGGACCCGATCGCTGGCTGGTGGTCGGCTTCTACGACAACGAGGCGGTCCGCACGGCGGACGGCTGGCGCCTCAGCCACGTAAGGCTCACTGCGAGCCACCAGGAGAACCCGCATCTCGCGGGTGCCGCCCTGGCCGCTGGGCAGGACGCCTAGCGGCGAAGGCCGAAGTTGACCCACGCGCTTCTTGAGATACAGCGCACGACACGCGCCCCGCACGGCCGCCGTGCAGGGCGGGGAGACAGATCCGGGACGCGAGGAAAGCCGCGACGAGGAGAGGATGATCGGATGCCGCGGATCCGGGGAGCCAGCATAGAAGAGCACCACGAGATGGTGTGGTCCGACCTCGCCGAGGCGATGCAGCAGCTGCTGCTCGAACGCAACTACGACTCGATCAACATGGGCCATATCGCGGCTCGGGCCGGGCTCGCGCGCAACACGCTGTACAACTACGCGCGCGACAAGCGTGGTCTGGTCATGGCGCTGACTCAGCGGGCGAGCCGGCCCATGCTTGAGTGTGTGGCCGCGATCGCCGCGCGGTCCTCGGACCCGGCCGCGGAGCGGATGCGGGAGATCATCGAGGCGGTCCTGAAGGCGTGCGCGGACCAGGCCATGCAGCTGATGTTCCAGCCGGGCTCCGGCCCACTGGTCGCCGAAGTACCGAAGGGGCCGGACAACCCGTTCAACGCGATCGTGGTCGAAGTGGAGAACGTCGTCCAGGACGGCATAGCGCGCGGGGAGTTCCGCGACGTCGGCGATGTGCACCTCACGGTGGAGCTGCTGTCCGGTGCCCTACGCGCCGGTGCCGAACGCATCGGCCGGGACCCGGCCGCCTTCACGGCCGCGGTCCACGCCGCGCGGGAGATCATCCTCGCGTCTCTGGCCCGCCGCCCGGACTAGGACGTTGCGACCTGCGTGGCGTCTGAACAGGTGGCGCTGGCGGCGCGACAGGTCGGCGCACCCCACCGCGCAGCGTCTCGCCGGGCCCCGACCTCCGCCGCCGCGTAGGTGCGCTTCCCACCCGCCGTGCGGTACAGCGCGACGGCATCATTCCTGGACTCCACCGGTATACGGAGACTTACGTCCTACCAGGACACCCTTCCTCGGATCTACAAGATCCACTGGTCAGAGTGTCCACACCACGGGAGGCGCCGCAGAACACGCCGCCATCCTCGGCATTGACATGGAAATCGTCCGACTCGCCCCCCGGGGCCAGAGGGTCGGACCATCACGAAAGATCGGGGCTACCGAGCGTGCCAGCCATGGACGAGATCCGACGCAGCAAGTACATCAGCCTCACCACCTACCGCAAGGACGGATCCCCGGTCCCGACGCCCGTCTGGCATGTGGCAGGTCCTCAGGGCGAGATCCTCGTCGTGACGCCCGCCGGCTCCTGGAAGGTCAAGCGGATCCGCAACAACAGCGCCGTGACCGTGACCGTCTGCGATCTGCGGGGGCGGACCTCCACGGGCGCAGCGTCCCTTCCCGGCACCGCCCGGCTGCTCGACCAGGACAGCACCATGGCCGCGCAGGACCTGCTCGGCAAGCGGTACATCACGTCCCGGATCGGCAACTGGTTCGTCAAGGTTCTACACCTGCCCAAGAAGCCGAATATCGCCATCGCCATCACCTTGTGAACTGCGTACGCAGCATGGTAATTGAACAGTCCGCCGACGCCGCGTGTAACCGGGGCGCCCGCCGGTACCTCCCTTGACTCCGTCCCTTCCGCTCAACATCTGTACGAACGAGAGCCGTCGGTTCACTATGCCCATATGCGCTGCCGTGACGGTGGTGCTGACCGCTGCCGAACGCCCCCGGCTGAAGACACCTACGGCCGCGGCGGAGCCCTGGCCTGCCTGGCCGCCTACGACGTCCACCACGCGAAGGTACTCGGCCGCTGCGAACCACGCACCGGCATCGGCCCGTTCACGAACCTTGTCACCCAGGTCATGAGCCGCGAGCCGTACGCCAGCGCCAAACGCGTGTACTGGGTGGTCGACAACGGCTCCTCCCACCGCGGCAAGAAGGCAGCCAACCGACTCGCCACCGCGTTCCCGAACGCGGTGCTGGTCCACACCCCGGTGCACGCTTCCTGGCTGAACCAGGTCGAGGTCTACTTCTCCGTCGTACAGCGCAAGGTCGTCTCGCCCAACGACTTCACCGACCTGGCCCAGGCCGCGGAGCGGCTTCGAGTCTTCGTAGACCGCTACGACGCCACGGCACAGCCGTTCCAGTGGAAGTTCACCGCCTCCGACCTGAACGATCTGCTGGCCAGGCTCGACCGGCATACCGCCCATCACCCAGAGAAATCCTCTACCGCCCTGGCAGCATGACCAACCCACGAAGGACTTCCGGAGCCGACCACTTAGCGATCGCCAATGCCTGCGCCAGCACCTCCGGGTCGAGCCGCTCGCCGAACATCACCGGCGCGGACTGCGTAGTTGCTGCTCGAACTCGGATGTGGAAGGGCCATGTCGTTTCGGGCAGTATCAGGGTGTGAACAGCGCGAAGAAGGACATTCTGGATGCGGTTGGGCCCCGTCTACGGGAGCTGCGTCGGCGGCGGGGGATCACGCTGGCTGAGCTTGGCCGGCGGACCGGAATCAGCGAGAGCACGCTGTCTCGACTGGAGGGCGGCAGTCGCAAGCCGACTTTGGAGCTGCTGCTGCCACTCGCCGAGGTGTACGCGGTGCCCCTCGACCACCTCGTGGGCGCGCCCCGTACGGGAGACCCGCGCATTCACCTGCGCCCGGTGACCCGGGGAGGCATGACGTTGGTACCGCTCAGCGATCCCGGCGGCGCCCAGGCATACAAGCTTCTCATTTCACCTGCGCCCCACAGCGAGCCGGAGCTGCAGACCCACGAGGGTTTTGAGTGGATCTATGTGCTCGCCGGACGGCTCAGGCTGCTGCTGGGCGAGCAGAGCCTGAGCCTCAATCCGGGAGAGGCCGCGGAGTTCGACACGCACGTGCCGCACTGGATTGGCGCCGACGGCGACCAGGCCGTCGAACTTCTCATCCTGCTCGGACGCCAGGGAGAACGGGCCCACCTCCGGGTCCGCGCCACCTGACCCGGTTGCGGTGAGAGCGCGGTGCTCAGTTCCCCCCGGGGAGGGGGCCCAGCCCGCGTGCACGGCTGCCCTGCACCCGCCGCGACACCTCGGCCTCCATCGCCCCGCTGAAGACTCCACCGCCCTTCGCCGCGCGGGCGGCGGCTTCCGCGTCGGCCTTCAGCAGGTCCATGTGGATCGCGGTGGCCGCGGTGGTTCCGGCTGCGGCCGCGGCCGGAACCCCGGCCAGTACATCGCTGACGTTCCCAGCGGCCCACACGCCCTGCACTCCGGTGAAACCGGAGGCGTCCACCCGGAGCTGTTCCCCCAGGCCCATGGGGTGTTCCTGCATCGTCACGCCCAGGTCGCGCAGGAAACCGGCGCGCGCGAGGAACCGGGGGGCGACCACCAGTTCCTGGACCGGCACCACCTTTCCCGATGCCAGCCCCACGCCCGCCAGCTGGTCCTGGCCGTCGACCTCGAGCCCGGTGATCTCACCGTCGACCACGCCGACGCCGAGAGCGGCCAACTGCTCCCAGTGTTCGTCGGCCAGCTCCATTCCGGTGTGCAGGAACAGCGTGACGTTCTTGGACATCTGACGGAACAACAGTGCCTGGTGGAAGTTGCCGAGCACCCCGATGACCTTGTCCCGGACTTCCCAGCCATGGCAGTACACGCAGTGCAGCACGTCCCGCCCCCACCGTTCGGCCAGCTCTGGCACGTCCGGCAGCACATCGACCAAACCAGTGGTCACCAGCACTCTGCGCGTCCGTACGCGCTGCCCGTCCTCGGTGACAACCCGGAAGCCCGCGCCGTCCCGGGAGATCCGCGCGACCTGCCCGGAAACGACACGGCCGCCGTATGAAGCGACCTCCTCGCGCCCGAGCCGCAGCAGCTCCAGGGGAGAGATGCCCTCGCGGCCGAGCACACCATGGGCGCCGGCAGCCGGAGCATTGCGGGGCTCACCCTTGTCGATCACCAGAACCGACCGGCGCACCCGGGCCAGATTCAAAGCCCCGGACAGGCCGGCGGTCCCACCCCCGACCACCACGACGTCCCAGGTCTGTTCACCGTCTCGTATCAACTCGAACTCGCTCATGCCATCAGCCTGTGGCGGCGCCACGGATGCCGCAAAGGTTCATGCTGTCCTGGCAAGAGCACCCCGGTATCCCGCCGCCGACGTGGCCCGATCGGCCGACGGCCATCGGACCACACCGACCATCTTGCCGGTTCAGCAAGAAGATTCGCTGCTTGATGACACGTGTGTGCAGGCTGCGTCCAGTCGGTTCTGGCTCACAACCGAAAGCCGGTATCTCCAGGGCTCGGTCGTGTTCCCGCATTCGTTGGGAACACCCCCGGCTTCGAGCGGCATGTCGGTAGTCGAAATACTTGAGGAAGCAGCAGATGGAAAATCGCCACGTCGTGATCATTCCGATCGAGATCGACGAGGAGAGGGAGGCATCTTATCTCGCCGCATGGCAGGATGCCGCGGAGGTGATGGCGGCTCAGCCCGGTTTCCTTCGGACGTACATGTTCCGCACGATCGTTCCGGGGAGCAAATTCTCTCTCGTCAACGTGGCGGAATGGGAGTCCACCGGTCACTGGGAAGAGGCGATGAATGTCTGCCCGATGCTGGGACAGCAGATAGCCGTCGTCCATGCCTCGAACTACGAGGCGATCCGGACGGTCCTGCCCGCGCAGGGCCTGAGTTCCGGCGATGGTCGCATGCCCGCTGACCTGTCTCCTGTCGAGGCGCGTCGCCGCGCCGTGGACGGGGAACTCACGCTGGTCGATGTCCGTGAAGACGATGAATGGGCAGCGCGTCACCCGGCCGGCGCCGTCCACGCCGCGCTCAGCACATTGCCGGCGTCGCTGTCGGATCTGCCTGACGGCCCACTGGCCTTCGTCTGCCGCACGGGCAAACGCAGCGCGCAGGGCGGCATGCAGGCGATCCGCGCAGGCCGGTCCTCCGTCTACAGCGTGGCAGGCGGCCTTGAGGCGTGGGAAGCGGCCGGGCTTCCGGTCGTCCTTCCCGGATGATGGGGCGCGGTCAACAACGCCGATCGCGTCGCAACTGCGGTGCGTGAGGGCTGACGAAAGCAGAACCGGCAGATAACCGTCGCATACGTCCGCCGGCATGAGGTCGGCCCGATACGCCGCCCGCTCGCAGTCTTCGGGAAATTCGCTGCCACCATTCCAGACGGTGATCGTTTGTGCAATGGCCCAGGATATGAGAGCCGCGAATATCACGAACGGTCCGAAGTGGTGCGAATTTCCCGGAGCTGCGGCGGCGGTTTCCCGATACGTAATTACCCGGGTACGCCATCCCGGAGAGGAGTCACACCATGTTTTTTGTCGACACCCTGGAGTTCGAGGGGCTGGGCAACCGTAGTTATCTGGCTGGGGGGCGGAGAGCGGCGGTCGTAGTCGATCCGCCGCGGGACGTCGATCAGGTGATCGCCCTCGCCGCGCGGCGAGGGGTGCGCATCGCCTGCGTGGCGGAGACGCACGTGCACAACGACTACGTCACCGGCGGGCTGGAACTGGCCCGCCTCACCGGCGCCCGCTACCTGGTTCCGGCCGGCGCCCACGTCTCCTTCCCTCGCACCCCTGTCGCGGACGGGGACATCTCCGAGGTGGACGAGGACCTGGTGCTGCGTGCGATAGCCACCCCGGGCCACACCCCGCACCACACCTCCTACGTCCTGGAGGAGGAGGGACGCGCCGTGGCCGCTTTCACAGGCGGCTCGCTGCTGATCGGCTCCGTGGGACGTCCGGACCTGGTGGACCCGCGACTGACCGAACAACTGGCCCGTGCGCAGCACGCCTCCGTCCACCGGCTGGCAGCGACACTCGACGACGAGGTGCCGGTACTGCCCACGCACGGTTTCGGCAGCTTCTGCTCCTCCTCCCAAGCCGAAGGCGATGCGAGCACGATCGGCCAGGAACGCGCCGGAAACGACGCTTTCACCCTGGATGTCGACGCCTTCGTCAAGCAGGTCCTGGCCGGGCTGGAGAACGTGCCCGCCTACTACACGCACATGGGCCCGGCCAACGCCGCCGGCCCCGCGCCCGTCGACCTGACCCCGCCCGAGCCCGCCGACGCCGCACAGATCGCCGAGCGCCTGGCGGCGGGCGAGTGGGTGGTGGACCTGCGCAACCGGGTCGCCTTCGCCGACGGCCACGTGGCCGGATCGTTCAACTTCGAGGGCACCGGCAAGCTGGCCACCTACCTGGCCTGGCTGATCCCGTGGGGCAAGCCGGTCACCCTGCTCGGCGACACCCCGGCGCAGATCGCCGACGCGCAACGGGAGCTGACCCGGGTCGGCATCGACCGCCCGGCCGCCGCCGCCACCGGAGATCCAGCCACCTGGGTCCGTCAGGGAGAACAGCTCGCGTCCTTCCCCCGCGCCAGCTTCGCCGACCTCGCCGACGCACACGAGCGCGGCGAGGACATGGTGGTGCTAGACGTGCGCCGGGATTCCGAACGTGCGAACGGCTTCATCAAGGGCTCCGTGCACATTCCGATCCACGAGCTGCACGGCCGGACCGGCGAGGTGCCGGACGGCACGGTGTGGGTGCACTGCGCCGGCGGGATGCGCGCGGCGACCGCCGCTTCCCTCCTGGACGCGACCGGACGAAAGGTCATCGCCATCGATGACGGCTTCGAGGCCGCCGCCGACACGGGCCTGAGCATCACCCGGCCCTGACACCCCTTGCTCCACCTGCACAGAAGGCACACGATGTTCCTCTCATGCCACGATCCTGGCCGTCTCGGCCCCGAACAGGGCCACCCGCACGTCGCCGGGACCGGGCCAGTGACCGGCGACAGCGGACACAGTGGGCGAGTAGCATGACCGTGCTGATCCTGGCCCTGATCGCAGGAGCCGTCGTCGGCCTGGTGCTCGGCGCCCTCGGCGGCGGCGGCAGCGTCCTGGCTGTGCCCGCGCTGATCTACCTGCTCGGCTTCACCCCCGCCACGGCCACCACCGCCAGCCTGATCATCGTCACCGCCACGTCCCTGACCGCGCTGTACGCGCACGCCGGGGCCGGGCACGTGCGGTGGAAGGCCGGAGCAGCGTTCGCAGCCGCCGGGATCCTTCCGGCGGCTGCCGCCGGAGCCGCCGCCGCCCACCTGCCCCAAACCGCCCTCACCGTCGCCTTCGCCGCCATAGCCGCCCTCTCCGCCATCAAAATGCTCCGGCCCGCTGACACCGCCCGCCCCAAAGAAGGCGGCGTACGGCCGGGCAAGGCAGGCGGGGCCGGCGCCGCACTGGGCACGCTGACCGGACTACTCGGCGTGGGCGGCGGCTTTCTCGCCGTCCCCGCCCTGGTCACCGTCCTAGCCTTCGAGATGGACGCCGCGGTCGGCACCAGCCTGCTGGTCATCACGGCCGACTCACTGGCCTCCCTGGCCACTCGCTCCGGCACCGCCGCCTCGCTCGACTGGGCGCTGATCGGCCCGTTCATCGGAACCGCGATCCTGGGCGCCTGGTACGGCAAGCGCATAGCGGCGAAGGTCTCCGCGACCCACCTGCAGCGCATCTTCGCCGTGGTCCTGCTGGCCGTGGCTGCCTTCATGCTTGCCGACGCCGTGACGTGACGGCAGCTCAGACCGGCGACAACCTCTCCAGACGGGCCTGCATCCGCCCGGTATCCCCGGCCGCCAACGCGCCCTCCTCTCCGGTTGGCCTCCTAAGCGACGAGCTTCTCGGCACCGGGATCTCGCCTCCACAGGCCGTTCGGACCGCGGTAAGGGCACGGCCGAGATACGGGTCAAAGGGGCAATGAGTTGATCTTGAAGCCCTGGGAGCCCTTCTGCCCGGGCTCGCGAGGCTATTTGCTGTGGCCGTGTCCCGGACCGTCTGGGTGCCAAGGTGCGTCGGACCGCGTGCGAAGGGCGCCGGCGGTGAGCTGTGGGGGGTACACCGACTGTTCGGTTCCGGGGACGGGGCCGAGGTAGGTGTGGCCAGTCATGTGGCACCAGGCGGGCAGGTCGAGCGGGACGTCCGGGTCGGTGGCGATGACGTGGCTGTCGACCGCGCCACCGCTGACACCAATCGAAGGCGTTGGGGATCTCGGTCAAGTCGTCGAAGGGCAGGGTGTCTTGGAGGGGACTCAGCATTCGGGAGCCCATCACCCTGATACCGTCATCGACCAAGCGGCAACACACAAGAACCGTCCGCAGAATCGGTGGGCACCGCGGTGACGCTGAAGCCGCGTCCCGACCGCGTCCAGCGCCTCGTGCAGCCAGACGGCCGGATCGCACCCGGCACGCGGCACGGGAGCCCCGAGAGAGATCAATTTCTCCTCGACATACCGATGGCGCTGCTCCTGCCTGCGCACCTTCTGCGCCGCCCGGTCGGAAGCGCGCGAGTTCGCAGATTCTCGGGCGGGTTACCGGCGGAACCCGCGCGCCGAACGGCCTTAGCGGGCGTTCGGTGCGCGGGTTCGGTGGTGGTGGCAGTGGTGCTGGTCGGGGCCCACGACTGCTTGCCCTCTGGCGCATGCAGATGTCGACGTCAGGAGACGAGTGCTGCCCAGGTGTTGGGGCCGACGATGCCGTCGGCGGTGAGGCCCTGGCTGGTCTGGAAGGTGACGACCGCGCTCCGGGTCGCCGGACCGAAGTCGCCGTCCACCGTGACGGGGTGGCTGTGTGCAGTCAGTTCGTCCTGCACGGCCTTTACGGCCGGTCCGCTGTCGCCCTCCTTCTCGGTGATGATGAGCGCCTGCCAGGTGTTGGGGCCGACGATGCCGTCGGCGGTGAGGCCCTGGCTGGTCTGGAAGGTGACGACCGCGCTCCGCGTCGCCGGACCGAAGTCGCCGTCCACCGTGAGGGCGGAGCCGTGGGCGTTGAGCAGGTACTGGATGGCTGTGGTGCTGTGGCCGGTAGCGCCTTGTGAGATGACGGGCCAGCCGCTGCCCGGGGGCGGCGGGGGTGGGGTGTAGGTGCCGTGGGCGAAGGTCTTGAGGTTTGCGGTGGTGCCGTTGAAGATGTCCTGGTCGCCGGGGAAGGTGCCGCTGTCGGCGTTCTGCCAGATGGTGTAGGTACTCCAGCCGGCTGGCAGCGGGGTGGGCGAGCCGCCGTAGTTGGCGATCCACAGGGGGTCGTGCTGACCGGGCGTGGCGGAGTTGCCGGTGCAGGTCGACCACCAGTCCCGGGTGGAGTAGACGATCGGGTAGCGGCCGGTCCTGGTGTGGTACTCGGTGCTGAAGGCGGTGATCCAGGAGACCATCGCGCTTTGGCTGAGGCCGTAGCAGGTGGCTCCGTAGGGGTTGTACTCGATGTCGAGCGCGCCGGGGAGGGTCTTGCCGTCGTCGGACCAGCCGCCGCCGTGGGCGACGAAGTAGTCGGCCTGGGCGCTGCCGCCGGCGGTGTCGGGCAGCGCGAAGTGGTAGGCGCCGCGGAGCAGGCCCGCGGCTGCGGATCCGTTGTACTGCTGGGGGAACTGGCTGCTGGTGTAGTCGACGCCCTCGGTCGCCTTGACGTAGGCGAAGGACGCGCCTTTTGATGCCACCGACGGCCAGTTGATGTTCTCCTGGAACGCGCTGACGTCCAGGCCCTTCAGCGTTCCCGTGACGTTCGGGGCAGCAGCTGCGGTGGCGGAGTCGTGAACAGTCCCGGTCGGCATGCGGGCGGTGAGCCCGGAGCCCATGTGGTCGGCGTCCTCGTGCCAGGGGTGGGCCGGCGCTGTCGGGGCCGCCGCGGCACGGGCTGCGTCGTGTGGCAGACCGGCGGCTGCGGTGAGCACGGTGATGCCGAGTGTCACGGCGGCGGCCAGGTTTCTGTTCATCGGTGGTTCTCCGTTCTCGAAGGTCGGCGCAGGGTGGACCGGCGCCGCGATGCACGTGGTGTGCGTGTGATCGCGGCGCCGGCTGCAGTTGAGCGGGGGTGCCGGTGATCCGGCAGGGGCGTCTGGTTAGGGCCGGACCAGTCCGTAGAAGACGGAACTCGACAGGGTGTAGCTCTTGTCGTAGACGCCGATCTGGCTGGAGTTGCTCGGGTTGGAGGTGTTGCCCGAGATCACGTAGACGGTTGATCCGCTGACGTGGTCGACGATCCCGATGTGGTACCGATTGGTGGCGGTGCCGAAGATGATCATGTCGCCGGGGAGTGCCGAGTGCAGCTGGCTGGTGCCGTACCAGCGGTTGTGGCTGACCGCCCAGTCGTAGACGTTCGGCACATAGGTCATGAACGGGATGTTCTCCCCGGCGTCCCGCCAGACCCAGGTGGCGAAGGCGGCGCACCAGTCCGCGCAGATGCTGTAGGGCTTTCCGGGGACGCAGTTGCCGGAGTCGGCGCGGACGCCGAGCTGGCTCTTGGCCACGCTGACGATCTTGTCGCGCTGGGCGTTAGTGGTGTGGCAGCTCGCGACGAGTCGTGTGATGCCCATCGACTCCATGGTGTCGGGGCCGGCGATGCCGTCGGCAGTGAGCTGGTGCGCGCTTTGGTAGTTCTTCACGGCGGTGGTGGTGCCGGTGCCGTAGTCGCCGTCCTGGTTGACTCCGGCCTTGCTCTGGACCGCCTTGACGACGGTTTCCAGTTCGCCGAGCGTCTGGGTGCCGATGATCCCGTCGGCGCTCAGGCACCGGTCGGACTGGAAGGATTCGGCCGCTGCCTCGGTCTGCGGTCCGCTGATGCCGTCGACGGTGCCGGCGTTGTACGCCAGCCCGTTCAGGTCCTCCTGTGCCAGCTTGATATCAGCTGAGGCCGCCGACGCCGTGGTGGGTCCGGCCAGCACCGCGCCGGAGACGAGTACGGCTGCGAGAGCGCCGAGCACGGCCCTTCTCGTTCGCAGTAGTGCAGGGTGCTTCACGTCGCTGCTCATAGGTGTGCGTCCTTCTTCCCCGTTGTGGCCGTCACCGCCGCGTATGCGGTGGTGGCTTGTTTGTAACGGGCGAGACGTTGTCCGCTGTCGCCAGCTGGACGGCGGACAACAGCTTTCGCACAATGAGCACTCCACGTGGACGGATGGGAGGCGACGGTGCCCCGCAGCGAGCGGCCGTTAGACGACGAGGACACTCAGCTGGTCAGGTTCGCTGCGGACTTGCGGAAGCTCAGAGACAAGGCCGGCGCCCCGCCTTACCGCAAGCTCGCCCGTGCCGCGCACTACTCCTCGACCACCCTCGCCGACGCCGCCTCCGGCCGTAAGCTGCCGAGCCTGCCGGTCACCCTCGCCTACGTCCGCGCGTGTGGCGGCGACGCGGCGGAATGGGAGCAGCGCTGGCACCGCCTGTCGGCCGAGCTGGCCCGCGCCGATGAGCTCCCGGACGCCGCCGAGGGGAACGACGACTGCCCCTACGCGGGGCTCAGCCCCTTCGAAGCCAGTGACGCCGACCGGTTCTTCGGACGCGAACGGCTCACCGACGACCTGGAAGGCCGCGTCCGCGGCACCAGGTTCGTGGCGGTGTTCGGCGCCTCGGGCTCCGGGAAGTCCTCGCTCCTGCGGGCCGGCCTGATCCCGCGGGTGTCCGGTGGCGAGGCATCGTGGACCGCACTGGTTCTCACCCCTGGCCCGCACCCCTTCGAGGAGTGCGCCGCGCGGCTCGCCGCGCTCTCCGGCTTCTCCGCCGTCGCCCTCCACGACGATCTGCGGAC
Organism: Streptomyces sp. NPDC056161; assembly: GCF_042268025.1. Lineage (NCBI taxonomy): Bacteria > Bacillati > Actinomycetota > Actinomycetes > Kitasatosporales > Streptomycetaceae > Streptomyces > Streptomyces sp. NPDC056161. Next base: position 51,234 of record NZ_JBHJUV010000043.1, on the reverse strand, counting down.
CAACCCCCGCGCCCTGCATCTGACCTTGCTCCAGCTGCTCGCGCAGCAGCCGCCGGAGGCCGAACTCCTCCTCGTGGTCGATCAGTTCGAGGAGATCTTCACCCTCTGCGCGGACGCGGAGGAACGGGCCGCCTTCATCACCTCGCTGCTCACGGCTTCCAGTGCGGCCAACAGCCGGACGCGCGTCGTCCTCGGCGTGCGCGCGGACTTCTACGCCGCCTGCTCGCAGCACCCCGACCTCGTAGGCGCGCTCCAGGACTCGCAACTGCTCGTCGGCCCGATGACCACTGATGAGCTGCGCCGGGCCATTACCCAGCCCGCTGTGCAGGCCGAGTCCACGGTTGAGGGGCCCCTGCTCGCCCGGGTGGTGGCTGAGGCAACTGGACAGGCCGGCGTCCTGCCCCTGGTCTCCCACGCTATGCGTGAGACCTGGCGGCGAAGGCGCGGCAATACGCTGACCCTGAGCGGGTATGAGTCGGTCGGCGGCATCACCCACGCCCTGGCCAACACCGCCGAGACCGTCTACAACAGCTTTACTGGGCCGCAGCAACGCCTTGCGCAAGGCATTTTCCTGCGCCTGGTGTCCCTCAACGACGGCACCGAGGATTCCAAGCGCCGCCTGGCCAGGGACGAACTCGATCCCAGCGCGGAGGCCGTCGTCGATGCACTGGCCCGGGCCAGACTCGTCACCCTCGACACCGACAGCGTGGAGATCACCCACGAGGCACTGCTCCAGGCATGGCCGAGACTGAGCGGCTGGATCAGCGAAGACCGGGCCGGCCTGCTCATCCAGCAACAGCTCACCGACGCCGCCACGGCGTGGGAGCGGGAACAGCGCGACACGAGCGCGCTCCATCGCGGATCACGGCTCGCCGTCGCTCAGGAGTGGGCCCAAGCGCACGCGGATGAGGGACGGTTGAGCCGGCGGGCGCAGGAATTCCTGGCCGCCTCAAGCCGGCACCAGGGCCGGGGGGTTCGGCGCCGCCGCGCGGCAGTGGCCGCGCTCTCGCTACTGACGGTGCTCGCCGTGGTCGCGGCCGGGATCGCCCTTCAGCAGCGATCGACCGCGAGATCCGAGCGCGACAGCGCAGTCTCCGGCGAAGTGCAAGCACAGGCCGATCAGTTACGCGGCACCGATCAATCGCTCGCCGCCCGCCTCGACGTCGCCGGATACCGCATCCACCCCACCAGCCGCCTATCGACCGACCTGCTGGGAACCCAGAGCACACCGCTGTCCACCCCGCTGACAGGGCACACCGCAGCCGTCTACGCGGTCGCTTTCAGTACACAGGGCCACGTGATAGCCACCGCCGGCAAGGACGACACCATCAGGTTGTGGAACGTCACCGACCCCGCTCACCCGGCGCCGCTCGGCAACCCGATCCACGCCCACAGCGGCGGCATCATGTGGCTGTCCTTCAGCCCCGGCGGTCACACCCTCGCCGGAGCGGGCCGCGACCACACCGTGCGGCTGTGGAACCTCGCCGACCCGAAACACCCGACCGCATTGCCTGCACTGCACGGCCACACGGGCATCGTCTTCTCGGTCTCCTTCAGCCCGGACGGCCGCACCCTGGCCAGCGCAGGCGACGACGGCACCGTGCGGCTGTGGAACGTCACCGACCCCGCCCACGTAAGCGAACTCGGCAAGCCCCTCCGCAGCCAGAAAGGCGCCATCGCCTCGGCGGCCTTCAGTCCCGACGGCCGCACCCTGGCCAGCGCCGGCCACGACCACACCATCCAGCTATGGAACGTCACCGACCCCGCGAACCCGAAGCGCTGGGGTCTACCGCTGCGCCGTCATACGGACACCGTCTACGCAGTCGCCTTCAGCAAGGACGGCCATATCATGGCGAGCGCCGGGAACGACTTCAGCCTGCGGCTGTGGGACGTCTCCAACCCGGCAAAACCAGTCGCCCTGGGCACGGTCCCCGGCGCCGCGACCAACACGATCTACGCGCTGGCCTTCAGCCCTGACGGGAAGGTCGTGGCCACCGCGGGCGCCGACCAGACGATCCGGCTGTGGAACGTCACCGACCCCACTGCCCCGATCGCGCTGTGCCCGCCCCTCACCGGCCACACCGGCTACGTATGGTGGCTCACCTTCAGCCCAGACGGGCACTCCCTGGCCAGCGTCAGCGCCGACAACACCGCACGGCTGTGGGACCTGCCCCGGATCGTACTGCCCACCTCCAGCTACGAGAACACCGTCGCCTTCAGCCCCGACGGCCGCGTCCTGGCGGCCGGCGCCACCGACGGAGCGATCCGGCTGTGGAACACCGCCGAACCCAGCAACCCCAACCCCATCGGCACCCCGCTGCTCGGCAACGCCAACGCCGTGAACAGGCTCGCCTTCAACCGCGACGGCCACCTCCTGGCCAGCGCCGGCCGCGACGGCACGCTGCGGCTATGGGACGTCACCGACCCGGCACACCCCCGCGCGCTGAGCAAGCAGACCCCCGACCCGGCCCAAGCCGCCGTCACCCAGGCTGTCTTCAGCCCGGACGGCCGCACCCTGGCCAGCGGCGGCTACGACCACAAGGTGCGGCTGTGGGACGTCACCGACCCCACACACCTCCACGAGATCGGCACGCCGGTCACCGCGCACACCGACACCGTACGAGCACTGGCCTTCAGCCCGGACGGCCACACCCTCGCCAGCGCGGGAGCCGACGACACCACCCGCCTGTGGAATGTCACCGACCCCACCCGCCCCAAGCAGTGGTGCCCGCCGCTGGCCGCCCAGACCGGTGGCGTGGGATCGGTCGCGTTCAGTCCTGACGGCCGCACCCTCGCCACTGCCAACGACGACCACACCGTGCGCCTGTGGAACGTCAGCGACCCCCGCCGCCCCGCGACCCTCGCCGCGCCACTGACCGGACACACCAGCTTCGTGCTGTCCGTGGCATTCAGCCACGACAGCCGGACCCTCGTCAGCAGCGGAGACGACGGCACCATTCGGCTCTGGAACGTCGCCGACCCAACGGCGCCCACCGCGTCCGGCGGACCCATCAGCGGCCACACCGGACCCATCGACCAGGCAGTGCTGAGCCCGGACGGCCGCACCCTGGCCAGCGCGGGCGACGACCACAACATCCTCCTTCAGGCAACCAGCACCGCGGACGCCGTTCGCCGCGTCTGCATTACCACGACCGGCACCCTCACCCACCAGGTGTGGCGCCGCTACATCTCCGCTTTGCCCTCCTACCGGCGAGTCTGCGACTGACACCCACCGATTGGCTCTGCTGGGCCGAAAGGCCGTCACAAAAGCCGGCGCCAACTTGCGGGGAACCCAACGTGGACATGCCCCTCGTAGCCGCGTGCTCCCCGGGCAGAACAGCAGCGCTTGGTGGTTGTCCGGAGCCTGTTGTCCGGCAGCAGCTGGACGACCGCGGACAACGTAGACACGGTACGAAGGAACCGTTCCCGCGGAATCGCCGGCTGGGAGCGGTCGCCGTCGGAGAGTGATCCGCGGGGGCCATCAACCTCCACAAGACAGGGAAGTACCTTGTTGAAAAACCTCCTCTTGACGGGCGCGGCACTGGTGTCCTCGTCGCTGATCACCATCGGTGCCGCGGGAGGCCCCGCGAGTGCCACCACGGTCCACGGCTGCGCGGCTCAATATCTGTGCGCGTACGAGTCCGTGAACTACTCCAGCAGCCCCGGCCCGGTGAAGGACAACAACGCGGACCTCAGGTCGTACCCGAAGTTTCGGTACATGGAGTCCATCTACAACAACGGCGTCAGTTGCACGGCCTACCTCTGGTCCCAGCCCAACTACCAGGGTGTCGTGCATTCGCTCAGCCGTGGCCAGGGCTACCCGAACCTGAACAACATCCCGGAGTTCGCCTCCACCGGTGTCGAGAGCAACGCCTGGTGCAATTCCCGCCCCTGACGCAGGTGCTGCCCCCGGAGGATCCCGGGGGCAGCACCTCCCATCGACAGACAGAAGGAAGTTGGTGAGGCGCATGCAAAGGCAGCCTCGGCGGCGCAGGTTCCAGGTCGTGGCAGTCCTGCTTGCGAGTGCTACGGCGGCAGCGATCCTGGTCCTCTCGGACTCCGGTCAGGCTCGACCGGGCGCACTTCTGCTTCCGCAACCGCTGGCTTCCCTACAGTTGTCGTCTGCTCAGCAGATGTCCCTTGATCACGCCGAAGATGTGCTGGTCAGGCGATGCATGCGAGTTCGCGGTCTGGATTTCGCGGTCGCGCCCACCGCAGCTACGCGGCAATTCACCGATCCGAACCCTTACGGGCTGCTCGATCCTGCTGTTGTGGCGAAACAGGGCTACGGTCTGCATGGTCCGACGAATGGCGGCGCACATGAGCATGCGCTGACGGCTCGTGAGAGCCGGGCTCTACTCGGGACGGCTACGCATGAGAAGAAAGTGCGGCTACCCGGAGGCGGATACACCGTTGAGAACACGGATGGGTGTTTTTCCCAGGCGCAGGACAAGCTGTATGGGCTGGCGTGGAAACCATTGCACTACGGCGAAGAGACGTTGTTCGCCCAAGAGCTCGCCCGAGTGCGACATGATCCTGCCGTCCAGAGAGTCGAGAGTTCCTGGGCATCGTGCATGCGTGCATCAGGCTATAAGGTAGCCGCACTTCAGAATGTGTTTTCTGACGCGGAGCGACGTATCGCGGCCACCGGAACCGATCAAAACGCTGGGCAAGCGGTGTTCGCCAACTTATGGAAGCAGGCGCAGCGCGATGCCGCGTGTCAGCAGAAGGCAGGTGTGCTGACGGCATTCCGTCGTGCGCAGAACGCAGCCGAGCCTGTTGTGATGCGCGGAAAGCGTGGCGACCTTGCCCGTCTGGCAGATTTGCGCAGTCATGCCCTAGCGTTGGCCATCCAGTTGGAGAGCACCGATAGATGACCATAAGAGGCCAGCATTTTGCTCGACCGCGTCCTTTAAAGGCTCTGGCATTGCTCAGAGAAGCGGCCTATGACGTATCCACGGATGTCAACGCTGCTCAGCCAGGCCGACCGCACTATCGGGGCAGCCTCGCGGTGCGCTCCGGGTGGGCGGCGCTGACGTAGCGCATGGCGGCTCGCTCCGTGATGCCGAAGAGCCTCATCAACTTCAGCGGGTCGGCGCTCTCGAACGCTTTGTTGAGGATCCGGTCCTGGCGCAGGCCGTCTAGGGTCACCCCTTTGGGTAGCACTCCGCGGAGTGTCGCGGTGCTGACGGCCGGCCGGTCGGGGTCGAGAGCAGTCTTCTGACTGACCAACAGGTGGGGGTTGGTGGAGGCCGGCCAGCGGCGGTGGCGGAAGGTCAGCCACTCGGCGGCCTGCCTGTGCGTGAACTCCTCCAGGTAGAGAGTGTGCCGCAGCAGGCCGCGGCGGATTTCGAGCGTGCCGCGGGCGAGGTCCACATCGGCGGTCAGGATCGTGCGGATGTCGCTACCGGGTACCGCGAGCACGGCGGCCAGGGCGACGGTCAGGCGACCGAGCGGCGTGGCGGCGTGGTCGAGGAGCCCGGCCAGCAGGTCGCTGGGCACCGACTGCGAAACTCCCTTCAAGGCACCGACGGGCAGGTTTTGGGCAGGGTCGCAGAAGATGACCCGCTGCCCCTTCAGGGAGCGGAACAGGCTGCGAAGGACGATGGCGAGCTGCCGGCGGGCGTGCCCGGACAGGTTCTTCACCGCGTCCTCGACTTGCTGCTGGGTGATCTCCCGCAGCGTCGTCACCCCGGTCGCGGCCCAGACGGTGAGTACGGGTTGGAGGTAGTCGAGGTAGCGGCGGATGCCGTCCCAGCCGCGGAACTCGCCTTCGCGGCGCCCCTGGCTGCGCAGGACGTCCACCCGGGCGCGGACCTCGCTCGCGGCGGGCTGCGGCAGCGTGGCGAGCGCGGCCTCGATCGCGGTGAGGTCGGCGTCTCGGTGGAGGTCCGGGTCGTCGACGAGCAGACCACGGGCGCGTAGGAACTGGCAGACGGGCTTCGCCGCGAGGTTCGGGTCGAGCTGTGCCAGGTCGTGGACGTCGGGTTCGGAGACGGCCGACTCGGCGCCGAGCCAGTACATGATGGTGATGAGGGTGCGGATGTTCTTGCGGTGGTCCGGGGCCTGTTGCTCCCGGCGCATCTGGCGGTACTCCTCCACGAGGAGTCGCGCTGTCGCGGTCAGCCGCAGCCCGCCGCGTGGCCGCCGCCGAAGTCGGTCGAGGACCGGGGCCCAGTCGCGTCGGAGGAGGCGAGTTCCTGCTGGGCGGTCGAGCAGCGGGCGTACTCGATCCGAATCGGCTTGACCACCGCGGCGGCCGGCACCGTCTCCACGGGCGGGCCACCCTTCCACGGTCGCCTCGGGCCGCGGTCGTCCGGCACGATCACCTCCAGTTCCTCGCGGAGCGCGGGCACCAGGATGAAGCGGGCGGTGTGGTATTTCGTCGCGCACTTTCCGCTCCGGGTGCGGCGGGCTCCCCGCCAGGGCTTCGCATTTCGGACAGTCGTTTCGTTCTGCCGCGTTTGCTGCTTGATCGGTCGTCAGATCCACCCCGGCAGTCTGTCGTCCGTCATCAGGGCTGCGACGAGCTACCGCAACCTCGCCCTTGGGGGCACACTCACACGTCGCGGCGCCTCACGACGAGAACGGCGAGTGCGACCGTGATCAGCGGCCAGAGCGTGTACACGATCCAGGAGCCGGGGTGAACCGCCCCGGGTTTGATGGAGACATCGAAGACCCGGAAGGATCCTGTTCATGGCTGCTCCTCGTAGGTACCCCGATGAACTCCGCGAGCGCGCGACGAGGCTGGCTGTGGAGGCCCGCAAGGACCCTGTCGCACGTGATGGCGCGATCAGGCGTATCGCCGATCAGCTCGATGTGCACCCCGAGGCACTGCGGACCTGGGTCAAGCGTGCCGAGACGGACGAGGGGCTGCGCGAGGGGACCACGAGCCGGGACGCGGCCCGTATCGCCGAGCTGGAACGCGAGGTGAAGGAGCTGCGTCGTGCCAACGCGATCCTGAAGTCGGCGTCGGCTTTCTTCGCGGCGGAGCTGGACCGTCCACAGCGATGAAGGTCGCCTACATCGACCAGTACAAGGAGGAGTTCGGCGTCCAGCCGATCTGCGACGCCTTGCGGGGCACCGACGCCGAGATCGCACCGAGCACCTACTACGCCGCCCACGGCCGTCCGGAAGCGGCCCGCGCCGCCCGCGACCGGGACCTCACAGAGGAGATCGCCCAGATCCACGCCGACAACTACGGTGTCTACGGCGCCCGCAAGGTGCACGCCGCGCTCCTGCGGCGCGGGTGGACGGTGGCCCGCTGCACCGTGGAACGCCTCATGCGCGCCGCCGGCCTGTGGGTCTACGCCGCCTTCGTCATCGACGTCTTCTCCCGCATGGTCGTCGGCTGGCAGGTCTCCACGTCTCTGTACACCGACCTCGCCCTGGACGCTCTGGAAATGGCCATATGGAAGCGCCGCCAAACCGGCGGCAACCTGACCGGTCTGGTCCACCACTCCGACCGCGGCGTGCAATACCGAGCCATCCGCTACACCGAACGCCTCGAACAAGCCGACGCCGTCGCTTCGGTCGGTTCCAGGGGCGACTCTTACGACAACGCCCTCGCCGAGGCGTTCAACAGCTTGTTCAAGGCCCAGCTGATCCGCAACAAGGGCCCGTGGACCAGCATCAACGACGTCGAAGTCGCCGTCGCCGAGTACATCGACTGGTTCAACCAGCGGCCTCCACGGCGAACTCGGCCACGTCCCGCCCGCCGAGTTCGAAGCTCATCACGCAACGCCCGCCACCCCAGAACACGCCCTCAAAACCAGTTAACCGACTCTCCACAAAACTCGGAGCTTGACACCGAGACCCAGACCGACCAGGGCGCAGAGCGGAGCCAGCAGCGCGGAGGCGACCAGCGCCCGGAGCACCCCGGGGTGGGTGAGCGGAACGCCGGCGTGATGCCTGTCCAGGATGGCCTGGGAGACCAGGAAGGAACCGGTGGAGGCGGCCGTGCCGACTGCGGCCCACAGTGCGGCGGTGACGGCCGCCTTGGCCAGCACGACCGAGCCGCGGGCCGGGACGGCCACGGTGGTGGTGCGGATCAGCCCGCTGCTGTACTCGCTCACGACGGTGAGGGCGCCCATGCTGCTGGCGACGAGCGTCAGCGTCCAGTAGCCGGCCGCCGGGTAGGCGTCGAAGGGCAGGAACTCAGCGGGGCCGGAGGGCGCGGCTTTGTCCGCCAGTGTGGCCACGGCGGTGGACCCGAGGACGAACAGGAGGGTGAGTGCGATCGTCCACGGGGTGGAGCGCAGGGACCGTGTCTTGATCCACTCGGCGGCGAGCAGGTCGCGGAAGCGGGCGGGTGGCGCGGTGACGGGGGTGGTCCGGGGGGCGAAGGTGAGCGTGGTCATCGGGGCTGTCCTGCCTGGTATTCGGTGCTGTCGGCGGTGAGTTCCATGAAGGCCGCCTCCAGTGAGGCGGTGCGGGTCGTCAGCTCGTTCAGCTGGATACCGCCCTCGAAGGCGAGCGCCCCGATCCGGTCGGCCGGGAGCCCGGTCACGGCGAGTTTCTCGGCGCCGGTCGAGCCCTCCGGCTCGACCGAGGCGCCCGCCGCGGCCAGCACCGCTGCCAGCTCGGCGGTCTTCGGTGTCCCCACCACAACGCTGCTGCGGGTGCTGCGGGCCGCGAAGGCCCGTACCGACTCGGCGGCGATGAGGCGGCCCCGGCCGATGACGACCAGTTGGTCGGCGGTGTTCTCCATCTCCGACATCAGGTGGCTGGAGAGGAAGACCGTGCGTCCCTCGGCGGCCAGGCGCCGGAAGAGCCGGCGTACCCAGAGGACGCCCTCCGGGTCCATGCCGTTGATCGGCTCGTCGAACATGAGCACAGGCGGGTCGCCGAGCAAGGCGGTGGCGATGCCCAGTCGCTGCTTCATGCCGAGGGAGAATCCGCCGATGCGGCGGTTCGCCACCTCAGTCAGCCCCACCTCCTGAAGTACCTCGTCCACCCGGCGCCGCGGGATGCCGTTGCTGCGGGCCAGAGTGGACAGGTGGATTGCAGCGCTGCGGCCGCCGTGGACCTGTCCGGCGTCGAGAAGGGCACCGACGTGCCGCAGCCTGCGTGGGTGGCGGTGGAACGGGACTCCGCTGACGGTGGCGGCGCCGGTGGTGGGCGCGTCCAGGCCGAGGATCATCCGCAGGGTGGTGGACTTGCCGGCCCCGTTGGGGCCGAGGAATCCGGTGACCTGGCCCGGCCGCACGGTGAAGGACAGATGGTCGACGGCCGTCTTGCTGCCGTAGCACTTGGTGAGTTCGCTGACTTCGATCACGGCACCCACACTGCCGAGAGGAGCCCCGTCCGGGCATGGGGCCGTGGGCGGCAATCATGCGGCCGGATTGAACCGTGGGCGTACGTCCCTGGGCTGATGCCGCGCCGCTGGTGGCCCGGTTAGTCTCGCGGCGTGAACCCCATGACGACCATTTCGTTGCCTGCGCGCGTTGCGCACCGTGGCCTTGTTCCCGGGAGGGCATGCCGCCGATGACGAGAACGAAGGCCGTGGCTTGGGCGGGGGGTGCCTGCTATCTCCTCGTGGTGAGTCTGCTGGTGGGGGCCGCACCGCGGGCGTCGGGCACGGTCCACGGTGTCGGGGCGCTGCTGGCTGTGAGCCTGCTCGTCGGTGTGGTGCGACGGATGCCGTTGCTGGCTCTGGTGATGGCACTCTTCGGATCCACTGCTGTGGTGGTGGGCCCTCCGAGTTCCGCGCATGAGAGCAGGGCAGCGTCGTACCAGGGCCAGTTCCTGTCGTATCTGGCGGTGGACCTCGTGCTGGGCTTCATCGTGGCCACTTGCGCACGGCGCGCTTCGACTGTTGCCGTGGCCGGGTCTTTCACAGCGCAATTCCTGGTGATCGGTGGCTTCGCGCATGGGGATGGCCTGGCCGTCAACGGGGTGATCGGCCTCCTGGCGTTGGCCGCATCCTGCATGGCCGGTTTGTTGAGTCGCGAGCGCCGCGAGCACGCGGTGGCGCTGCGTGCACAGGAGGTGGCCGAGGCGGTGACCGCCGAACGGCTACGGATCGGACGGGAGTTGCACGACATGGTCGCACACAGCATCGGCATCATCGCGATCCAGGCCGGTGTGGGCAGCCGGGTCATTCAGACCCAGCCGGCGGAGGCGCGCGAGGCCCTGCGCGCCATCGAGGCCACCAGCAGAGAGACCCTCTCCGGCCTTCGGCGCACGCTGGTGTCGCTCCGTCAGGCCGACCGGGGCGCGGCCACCTCGGAGCAGTCACCGCTCGCACCCTCGCCGGGGCTGGCGGACGTCGAACGGCTGGCGGCAGCGACCGCGGGCGCGGGGGTACGCGTCGACGTGCGCTGCAGCGGGGAGCAGCGTCCCGTGCCGGCCGACATCGACCTGTCCGCCTACCGCATCGTGCAGGAGGCGCTGACCAACGTGGTCCGGCACGCGGGCACCGGGTGTTGCCGGGTGGCCATCGACTACGGAGACGAGGAGCTGTCCGTGGAGGTCGTCGACAACGGGCGCGGCGCCACCGAGGATGGCTCAGCCCACGGCTTCGGCCTCATCGGGATGCGGGAACGAGTCGGTCTGCTGGGCGGCCACCTCAGTATCGGGCCGCGCCCTGAGGGCGGCTTCCGGGTGGCGGCCCGGCTGCCGCTGCCCGCGTCCGTCGGAGTTCCGGTGGAGGCCCGATGACCGTCCGTGTGGTGCTCGCCGACGACCAGCCGTTGGTTCGGTCCGGTCTACGTGTGATCATGGCCGATTACCCCGATCTGGAGGTCGTCGGTGAAGCCGCCACCGGCGCTGAGGCCGTCCAACTGGTCAGGGATGCCAGCCCCGACGTCGTGGTCATGGACATCCGGATGCCCGGTATGGACGGGATCGAGGCCACCCGCCTGATCACCGCCGGTCCGGCAACCACACGCGTCCTCGTCCTGACCACCTTCGACGAGGATGACGATGTCTACGGCGCGCTCCGGGCCGGCGCGAGCGGTTTCGTGGTCAAGGACATGGCGCTGGACGACATCCTCGCGGCGATCCGCGTGGTCGCCGCCGGCGACGCACTGATCGCGCCGGGTGTGACGCGCCGTCTGATCGCGGACTTCATCGGGCGGCGCGCGGCTGTCCCGGAGCGCTCCCCACGGCCGGTCGAGGGCATCACCGAGCGGGAACGGGAAGTGCTGACCCTGGTCGGACGCGGCCGGTCGAACACCGAGATCGCCGAGGACCTCTTCATCACGGTGGCCACCGCCAAGTCGCACGTGTCACGGCTGCTCACCAAACTGGGCGCCCGGGACCGGGTCCAACTCGTCATCACCGCCTATGAGATGGGGCTCGTCACCTTGTCTCGCTGAAGCATGGGGGTCATGCCGCTGGGGCCTGCTCGTCCTCCAACACGCTGAAGTCGACGTCGAGGTGGGTGTCGTAGTCCTCGGAGGTGACCCCTATCTCATGGGTGGAGTAGACGCCGAACCGGTTGACGTGCTCCGTCAGGTAAGGCGAGATCTGGGCCAGGTCCAGCGGGTCGATGACCCAGCCCTCGGCCTGCAGCTGCCGCACCACGTCGGCGATGTCGAGGGTGTTGTGGAAGATCAGCAGGTTGGCGAGCAAAGAGGTGAACTTCACGTCCTTCTCCTGCTCAACCGGGTTGTTGGCCACCACCGTGCCACGCTGGCCGAACCGCACCCAGTCGCTGAAACCGTTGAACGCCTCGACCTTGTTGGTCGCGGCCGTCACCCGGCCGCGCAGCGGCGCGTCTGAGAGGTATCGAAACAGCTGGACGGTACGAATCAGCCGCCCGACCTCGCGGAAGGCGGTGTGGGTGGCGTTCTTGTGGGAGCCGGATCGCAATCGCTTGAGCAGCAGGGTGGAGGAGATGGTGCCCTCTCGGACCGAGACGGTCACCCTCACCAAGTCCTTGAAGTGGGTTTCGATCAGCTCCCAGTCGATCACGTTACGGCCCGGCCCGCCGAACAGGGCGTCGATGTGCTCGTAGACGGTGCTGCGGGACGGGCGGAAGAACAGGCAGTCCTTCCAGTTGCGGATCCTGGGCATCAGATCGATCCCGAGCAAGTGTGCGAGGGCAAACACCGGACAGCTCTGACCTTGCGTATCAGCATGGATCGTGCCCGGCCGCACCTCGGAAGCATTCTTCAGCAGGCCCTCGATGATATAGACGGCCTCCGCCACCCCACACGGCACGAAGTGCGTGAACAACGCGATATACAGGTCCGAAATGTGGTGGTACGCGATGCCGCCCACGGCACCATCAGGCCCAGCTCACCCATGAGCCGGCGCACCAGCTCCAGGCCGGCGGCGTGGCCCCAGCGCGCCAGCTGGCTCCCAGATCCGCGTGCGTGCTTCGGCCTGGGCCGACCCGATCGTGCTGATCGCCTTCGGCCCTGCGGCGGCGAGGGTGTCGATGAGCTGGGAGACGGTGGGGGCCGACGCCGCGGGGCCGGGCGGATCGTCGCCGTGGACGCCCAGGGCCTCGACATCTCTCTGATCGGTTGGCATCACCCGGCACCCGAACGCTGGCCGCGGACGACGCCTTGCGGTTTGGCTGGGGCCGGCGAGAGCGCTTCTTCACCGGTTCATCGGTCTGCCCATCGGGCGGTTGAGTCGGCCTCGTCGCTCGCCGCGAGCCGTCGCCGGCACAAGAGTCCACAGGCGAGTGGGACGAAGGCGCCGTGGAGATCGTCGAGGCGTCATTCCCAACTGACGGCGAGGTGCTTGAACTGGTGAAGTGGGGCGGAGGTCTGCTCCACGACGTAGCGGACCTGGCGAGGCCAATGGTGTCCGGGGCACAGCGCAGGTTCATGGGAAGATCGGCGCTGTGAGATCCAGCGAGACAGGTGCCGCATCCACGCCAGTAGCGGGTATCGGTGCGGGAGGTGTGGTTGCTCGCCCGGCCCTGTTCGGGCGACTGGGCGGGGCGGCCCGGGTGACGGTGGTGTCGGCGTCGGCGGGGAGCGGCAAAACGATACTGCTGCGATCGTGGCTGTCCGAGGCGGGCCTGGACGAATACGCGGCGTGGGTGCCGGTGGGGCGGGATGAGCGGGATCCGCAGCGCTTCTGGCTTGGCGTCGTGGATGCGCTGCGCCGGACTATGGCGGGCTCGGCGCTGGTCGGGACCCTCACGGCGGCTCCGGACCTGGACGGGTGGACGATCGTGGAGCGGCTGCTTGAGGACCTGGCCCCGCTGCAGGACCGGAACTACCTGGTGATCGACGACGTGCACGAGCTGGACCCGGAGGCGCTGCAACAACTGCAACTGCTCATCATGCGGGCGTCGCCTCAGCTGCGTTTCGTGTTGGCCACGCGGCACGACGTGCGCCTGGGCCTGCACCAACTGCGGCTGGAAGGCGAGCTCGCCGAGATCCGCGATCCGGATCTGCGGTTCACCCTGGCCGAAACCGAGGAGCTGTTCAGAGCGGCGGGGCTGACGCTGTCCGGGCCTGCGGTTGCAGTGCTGCACGAGCGGACCGAGGGCTGGGCAGCGGGGCTGCGGCTGGCCGCGCTGTCCCTGGCGGGGCACCCAGACCCGGACCACCGGCTGGCGGCCGAGTTCTCCGGCAGTGAGCGGACGGTGGCCGAGTACCTGTTGGCCGAGGTGCTGGATCGGCAGAGCGAGCAGGTGCGGGGGCTGCTGCTGCGCACCAGCATCCTGGAGCGGGTTAACGGCGAGCTCGCGAACCTGCTGACCGGGGGCGAGGGCGGAGAGCGGGTACTGCAGGACCTGGAGGCCGCGAACGCGTTCGTGGTCTCGCTGGACACCTCGCGGACCTGGTTCCGCTATCACCAGCTGTTCGCGGACCTGCTGCGGCTACAACTGCGGCGCACCCGCCCCGGCGAGGTCGCCGCACTGCACCGGGCCGCCGCCGACTGGCTGGCGGCCCGGGGCATGGCGGTGGAGGCGATTCGGCACGCCCAGGCCGCGCGGGACTGGGGGCTGGCTGCCAGGCTGCTCGCCGACCAGTGGCCCGGTCTGTACCTGGACGGGAAGACCGCCGTCATCCACGGGCTTCTCGCCGGATTCCCCACCGAGTCCCGCACGGCGGACGCGGAGCTGGCGGCGGTGGCCGCGGCCGACCAGCTGGCCGGCGGGTCGCCGGCGGCGGCGGAACGGTACCTGTGCCTGGCGGAGCGGGCGCTGGCATCGGAGGGTCGGCTGGGGCAGGCGCAGCTGCTGGTGGGGATCGTCCGGCTGCTGATCGCCCGCTGGCACGGGAACCTGGCGGCGGTGACCGAGCAGGCACAGCGGCTGCAGGACGCGGCGGAGGCGGCCGAGACGACGCAGCCCGGCCTGGGCGAGGAATTGCGCGCGCTGGCGCTGATCAGCCTGGGCAGCACCGAGTTCTGGATGGCCAGGTTCCAGGAGGCCGTGCGGCACCTGGAGCAGGGCGTCGCGCTCGCGCGCCGAATCGGGCGGCCTTACCTGGAGTTCACCGGCCTTGTTTACCAGGCGACTTTGGAGTTCTTCCGATCGGTCCCGTTGGCACTGGAGCACAGCAGGCAGGCGGCCGAGCTGGCCGAACAGCACGGCTGGGCCGAGGGACCGGCCTTCGGCCTGGCGAGCATGAACGTCGGGACCATCCTGGCCTGGCAGGGGCGGCCGGAGGTGGGCGAACCTTGGATGCAGCAGGCCGAGCGCACCCTCCGGGCGGAGACCGAGCCCGCCGACGCGCTGGCGATCCGCTCCCTGCGCGGAGTGCTGGCGCTGGCGCGCGGCCGGGACGCCGACGCACTGGCCGCCTTCCAAGCCGCCGACCAGGTGGCCGAGCGCCTGACCGAACCGAACCTAATGGTCCACGGGAACCGGTCCTTCCTCGTGCAGACCCTTGTCCGCCTCGGTGAGACCGACCGCGCCGAGCAGGTCCTGGCCGGTCTCTCCGACCAGGACCGCGATGGCGGGCAGATGCGTCTGGGCCTGGCAACCCTGCGGCTCGCCCAAGACGATCCGCAGGCGGCGGTCGCCGCGCTCGCGCCGGTGCTCGACGGCTCCGCGCAGCTGCCCTGGCCGGGCTGGCTGGCCCAGGCGTTCCTGCTGGAGGCGATCGCACGTGCTGCGCTCGGTGATCCCCGCGCCGCCGCCGGAGCCCTGGAGCGCGCGCTGGACCTGGCCGAACCCGACGGAATGCTGCTGTGGTTCCTGCTGCACCCGGTGCCGGCTCTGCTGGAGAGCCTCCCCGGGCACCGCACCGCCCACGCCGCCCTGATCTCCGAGATCCTCGGCCTGCTCGCCGGTCACCAGCCCGCGCCGTCGTCCGCCGGGCCGTGGCCGCTCGCCGAGCCGCTGAGCCGAAGCGAGCTGCGGGTACTGCGCTACCTGCCGACCAACCTGACCACGCGGGACATCGCCGGCCAGCTGAATGTCTCGCCCAACACCGTCAAAGTGCACGTGCGCCACTTGTACGCCAAGCTCGGCGCCCACCGCCGCGCCGAGGCCGTCGCCCGAGCCCGCGACCTGGGCCTGCTTGCGCCCGGCACCCGCTGAGCGGTTCTCGATCGAGGACGTACCCGTCGGCGAGCGCCAGCGCGCTATTACCCGGATCGGGTGACGCTCGATAACCCGACCGGACCGTAATTTGCGGTGAGGCGAGCGCACCATCCCCATCGACACCGGAGCGCCTCGGGTAGCGCACGCCGTTTCCCCGCTTAGGGCGCCCACCGTAAGAGATAGAGAGTCCGACTTGACTGCCAGCAGGCCCACGCAAACCTTCGTCCTCGTTCCCGGCGCATGGCTCGGGGACTGGAGCTGGTACCCGGTGGCTCGCCAACTCACCGAGCGCGGCTACCCGACTCTGGCGCTGAGCATGCCCGGACTGACCTACGACGGCTCGCCGGCCGGGCTCCGGCTGGCCGACGCGGTCGACCACGTGGTGAGCGAAGTCGAGAGCCGCGATCTCACCGATGTTGTCCTGGTCGGCCACAGCTGGGGCGGATACCCGGTCACCGGCGCGGCCCACCGGCTCGCGGGCCGCGTCGCAAAGGTGATCTACTTCGCCGCGGTGGTCCCCGAGCAGGGCACGCCGATGATCGATGAGAACGAGCAGTACGCCGCGATGATTCGGCAGGCTATCGCAGCGACTCCCGACGGCACCGTCCCCGTCGGCCTCGACGCGGTCCAGGGCGTGCTCATGCCCGGAGACCCCACGCCGCTCCAGAAGCTTGTCAGCCAACTGCTGCTGCCGCAGCCGGGCGGTTATATGACGGACAGCCTCGACGTGCCCCCGGTCACGAAGATCGGGCTAGACGCGGCTTATGTGCAGTGCGCCGACGACATTGCCCTGGCCCGGCCCAGCGCCGAGTTCGCAGCTCGGCTCGGCGTTGAGCCCGCTGTCATCCCGGGCAATCACATGACGCTGCTGACTGATCCGGCCATCGTGGCCGACGCCCTCATCAGTGCTCTGGAATCCCGCCAGTGAGCAGTACAAGCTGAAGGCGCTCATCCGAAGGCGATGTCGTCATGACACAGCGGGCAGCCGCAAGGAAGCCGCAAGGTTCTCCGATCTCTCCCGACGTGCTGGGCCGGCTGCTCCTGCCCGGTGATCCGGATTGGGATACTGCCCGGCAGATATGGAACTTGCGTGCAGACCAGCGGCCGGCCGCCGCCGTGGAGCCAACGGGGGCCGACGACATCGCCACGAAGGCCGCGCTCGCATCTCGCCACGGGCTGCGGAACACGGCGCAGTGCATCGAGGCCGCCCGCGCCACGGCCCGAACACCACCGTGTCCCAGGACACGGGCCTCTGCGGCCATCAGTAACCGTCGCTACCGCTCATCCAGATGCGGGAACAACATCGCGAACTTCACGGCGAGTTGGGTGCGGATTTCGTCCGGGATGCGCATACCACATCAACGGGCCTTGAGGCGGGAAGCAACACCCTGATGATCTGCAAGCCCTTAGCTTTTAGAGTCGGCATTTCTGGCGCAGGAAAGCGGAAGTACGACCACACGCAGTGAGCGATCACCTCGGCCGGGTACCGGTGACCCTTGTACGACAACGACGCGCCCTCCACGAACGACCCCGCTCCGTGATCAACTCGGAGATCATCCCATGGCCAGTCGATGTAACAGTGCCCTCGGCGAAGGTGACCTCGATCGCCCAGCGCAACGCGTAGCGGCTGATCAGGTTAGCCGCGGCGCAGGTCAGTCGATGGTGGCCAGAGCCAGGTCGTAGCCGGTGTCGGCGCCCTCGTCGCGCAGCAGGGTCACGCGGACGGTGCGGGTGCGGAAGGAGCCGTACCACAGGCAGGTGGTCTCGGCGAGGCGCACGGCGCCGGTGACAGCAGAGCCACGCCAGAACGGACCGGTCAGCACGTTCGGATCCGAGTGTGATTAGCGCCACACAAAATACACCCCTAAACCGGGTATTTTCGAACGATGTTCTCTGAGCATGTGCTGCCGACCGATTGGCTCGACCGCATGGTCGGCGGATGCGATCCCGATGGTCCGGAACACACCTCGGGGGCGGGCAGTGGACAAGTCTGAGTGCGTGGTGTCTGCCGCAGTGCGACGGTCCTCTGATTTGGTCGGCGCGCCGATCGCGATGATCGACGTGGAAGGGACGGTGGTCGGGTGGTCGCGGGCCGGCCAGCGGCTGGTCGGTTACTCGCCCGCGGAGGTGGTGAGCCGTCCCGCCCGGGTCATGCTGGCGTCTGCCGAAGACTGGGCGGAGGCGTCCGCCTTCGCGGAGCGGTGCCGTGTCCGGGGTGGCTGGTCCGGCCTTGCGGCGCTGCGCCACCGCGACGGCCGCAGGCTAGAGGTGAGCCTGCGGGTCTCCCCGTTGTCGGGGCTGGACGGCGGCGCCCATTGGCTCGTCTCGGTGACCGACTTGGCCACGGTCTCCTCGTCGGCGGTGAACGGATTGAGGCCGTCGTCGCTTCTGACCCGCGCGCCGGTCGGGATCACGGTCCGTGACGTGGAGCTGCGCTGCACCTGGGTGAACGATCTCGCAGAGCGCCGGGACGGCATCCTTCCCGAGGTGCGGCTGGGCCGGCGGCTGACGGAGGTGGTGGCCGGCTTCGAGGCCGAAGCACTCGAGGCGGCAATGCGGCAGGTGCTTGCGGACGGTACCCCGGTGGTTGACCTTGAGTACCCGGCGTGGAATGCGCGCCGGAAACACGCGTTCAGGGTCTCCTACTTCCGCCTCGAAGACGCGGAGGGCCACGCATTGGCCGTGTGCGGCATGTGCGTGGACGTCACCGACAGGGAGCAGGCGCGTGAGCGCCTGGCGATCCTCAGTGAGGCCAACACGCGGATCGGCAGCACCCTGGACGTCATGCGGACCGGGCAGGAGCTGGCCGACCTCGCGGTGCCGCTCCTGGCCGACTTCGTCACTGTCGACCTGGCGGAGTCGGTCCCGCTCGGCGAGGAGCCGCTGGCCCGGCTGGGGCCGATGGGGCAAAACATCCCGGTCTTCCGCCGCGCGGGCCTGGCATCGATCCACCCCGGAATCCCGGAGTCCCTGTGGGCACAGGGCGAGGCGGTCTTCGTCCCACCGACCTCGCCCTACACCCGCATCCTGTCCGACGGGAAGCCCTACCTGGAACCGGTCATTGACACCTCCCCCGGCACGTGGTTCGACCAGGACCCGGCACGGGTGGAGAAGCACCACGAGTACGGACTTCACACCTGGATGTTTGTGCCGATCCACGCGCGCGGCAACGTGCTGGGTGTGGCGGTCTTCATGCGTTCGGAGAATCCGGTGCCGTTCGAGGAGGACGACCTGCTGCTGGCCGAGGAACTTGTCTCCCGGGCCGCGCTGTCTCTGGACAACGCCAACCAGTACACGCGCGAACGCACCGCGGCCCTGGCCCTCCAGCGCAACCTGCTCCCGCAGCGCCTGACGGGCGGGGACGCGGTCGAGGTGGCCTCGCGCTACCTGCCGGCCGACAACCACTGCGGCGTCGGAGGTGACTGGTTCGACGTGATTCCGCTGTCCGGGGCCCGGGTGGCCCTGGTCGTCGGCGACGTGGTCGGGCACGGCATCAACGCCGCGGCGACCATGGGCCGGCTCCGCACCGCCGTGCACACCCTCGCCAACATGGACCTGGCTCCCGACGAACTGCTGGCCCACCTCGACGACCTGGCCATCCGCCTCACCGAGGAGGACACCGATGCCACGGGCCCGGCCACCGCCGTGGTGGGGGCCACCTGCCTGTACGCCGTCTACGACCCGGTCACCCGGCGCTGCACGATGGCACGGGCCGGTCACCCCCCGCCCGCGGTCATCGACCCGCACGGCCACGTCACCTTCCCCGACCTTCCCACCGGAACCCCACTCGGGCTCGGACTGACCCCCTTTCCCTTCGAGTCCGTAGAGCTGGAACTTTCCGAGGGCAGCACGCTCGCCTTCTACACCGACGGCCTGGTCGAAACCCAATATCAGGACATCGACACCGGGATGCACCGCCTGGCCACCGCCCTGGCCCACCCCCGCCTCCCGCTGGAAGACCTCGGCTCGGCCGTGCTCGACACGCTGCCGACCGGAGCAACGTACGACGACGTCACGCTGCTCCTCGCCCGCACCCGCACCCTCAGCCCGAACCAGGTGGTCTCCTGGGACCTGCCCACCGACCCGGCCGTCGTCAGCGAGGCCCGGTCCTTGACCCTCGGCCAACTCGCCAAGTGGGGACTGCCCAATCTGGCGACAACCACCGAGCTGATCGTCAGCGAACTGGTCACCAACGCCATCCGCCACGGCACCGGCCCGATCCGCCTGCGCCTGATCCGGCACCAGGTCCTCACCTGTGAAGTCTCCGACACCAGCAACAGCCTCACCCGCCTGCGCCACGCCAGGACCACCGACGAGGGCGGCCGCGGCCTCTTCCTCGTCGCCCAGCTGTCCTACCGGCGGGGCACCCGCTACACACCGGACGGCAAAACGGTGTGGGCCGAACAGGAACTGACACCTGCGGTACAGCAGTGAGCAATGTACATCGCGAAACTTGCAGGTCAGGCGGGCTGGTGCGCGGCCACTCAAAGAAGATCGGCTCCAGGTGGCGAGCCCTGCCCGCGGGGAAGATCGTCGGCATCGTGCTGGCGGTGCTGCGCTGTGACCAGCGGCCCGGCGATCTGGCCAGCGGTACGGGGCGCGGGAGGTCGTGGGTCTGCTGGCCGACCGCGCCCCGCGCCTGGACCAGGCCCCTGAAGAAGATCGCCCGAGGGGGCGGGAGGTGCTGCTGGACGGCTCTTTGACACGCACCCGGCGGCGCACCGGGGCCGCAACCCGGAAGAACTCTCGGGCAAGCATAGATGGCGTCGGGTCCGGGGTCGCAGAGCGCGTTGTCACGCTTGCCGCTTCTGCCCGAGTCGTCGCGGGGCGGAAGCGGCTGGACGACCAGCCGGTCCTCAACAGGATCGTGTGGAACTTCCGGACCGGAGGACCGCTTGGCGGGACGTGCCCGAGCGGCGTAGGCCACGGGTGACATTGCACGCGCTTGCGCCGCTGGGCTCTGAGCGGGGGCGAGGCGACGCAACGCCGCGGCCCGACGAGGGCGGAGACGGTACGTGTGGGCACCGCACCGTAATCGCCCATAAAGTGCTATGGGCATCCAAAACGCCACGGGAAGGGGTGGACAAATGGATGACGTGGATGCTGTGGTCGTCGGCTCGGGCATCAACGGTCTGGTCGCCTCGGTCGAGCTGGCCCTGGCCGGGTGGTCCGTGGTCCTGGTGGAGCGGGCGGAGCGCATCGGTGGATTCATCGCGGCCGAGGAGCGCACGTTGTCCGGCTATGTGCACGACACCTATTCCTCGTGGCACCCGCTGTTCGTCTCCGGCGCCGCCTTCGCACGCCTCGGCCCGCTGCTGCGCGCGCACGGACTGAGCTACCGCAACACCGAGGAGTGGATCACGGCGAGCGTGGCCGACGACGGTCGGGTCACCCTGGCGCACCGGGACCCGGAACGTACGGCGGCGGGCTTCGCGCAGGAGGCCGATGGGTCGGCGTATCTCGCCGAGTTGGGGCGGATCGGCGACAACATGGCGGCGATCGGCGGGCTGATGGGCAGCGAGCCGCGCTCGGCGGCATCCGTGCGCCACGCGGTCGGCCTGTTCCGCACCGGCGGGCGCTCTGGCATCGAGCAATGGCTGCGTTCGCTGGCCACCAGTGGTCGCGCCTACGCTCGCACCCGGTTTTCCGGGCACGAGGTGGACCATCTGTTCTCCCCGTGGCTGCTGCACGCCGGGCTGGCGCCGGACCACGCGTCGGGCGCGCTGATGATGCCTCTGCTCGCCGCCACCCTGCACAGGTTCGGCGTACCGGTGGTGGCCGGAGGTTCCGGCCGGTTCCTCGACGCGTTCCGGTCGCTGCTCGACTCACTCGGCGTACGCGTGGAAACCGGCACACCTGTCGAGACCGTCCTCGTCGAGGACGGCCGCGCCGCAGGCGTGGTGACTGGCCGGGGGGTCGTACGGGCGCGCCGGTCCGTACTCGCTTCGGTGACCCCCACCGCGCTGTACGGCAGTCTCCTTCCGGAGTCCGCGGTGGCTCCCCCCGTACGTGACGCCGCCGCGCGTTTCCGCTACGGCCGGGGCGCGATGCAGATCCATGTCGCGCTGTCCGAGCCGATCGGCTGGCGGGACGAGCGTCTGGGCGAGGTTCCGATCCTCCATCTGACCGACGGCTCAGCCGACACCGGCATCGCGTGCGCGGAAGCGGAGGCAGGGCTGCTGCCCAGGCGGCCCACGGTGGTCGTCGGGCAGCAGTACCTGCTGGACCCGACCCGCGTCCCTGTGGGCGCCGCCGCGCTCTGGCTGCAGCTCCAGGAGGTTCCATTCGCGCCCGTGGGAGACGCGGCCGGCGAACTGGACACCGCCGAGGCTGGACCTCGACGGCTCTGGCCCAGGGGTACGCCGACCGGATCATGGCCCGGATCGCCCTGCACGCACCTGATGTACACGACAAGGTTCTCGCCGTCGACGTGATCACACCTGTGCAGCTCGCCGAGTACAACCCGAACGCGGTCAACGGCGACCCCTACGGGGGTGCCGCCGAGCTGGATCAGGACTTCTGGTGGCGTCCGACGCCCACGCCCGGACGGCACGCGACCCCGATCGACAGCTTGTGGCACATCGGTGCCTCCACCCATCCAGGCGCGGGCCTGGGCGGCAGCTCGGGCCACATCACCGCCACCACGTTGACCACCCGCCCACGACTGGCGCGCGTCCGCCAGTTGCTCGACAGACGCACAGGCACGTAGTGGGTCGACAGCCCGCCAACGACGAACCGGGGCGTCCTACTGAAGCACTGCACCACCCCTGACACAGCCAAAAATCATTGAGGGCATTTCATCTTGAAGTCGCTGGTGGTGGGGCTGGTGTGGGGTTTGGCTGCGATGCTCGTGCCGGTCGGAGGCGTGATCGGTAGGAGGTGATCGTCTGTCAGCGGTGGACCTCGGCGTTCGTCAGTACGAGGAGCGTCCGCGGCAGCGTGGTCGCGTGTCGGGCATTCATGCGGACCTTGGTGACCAGTGATCTTGTTGTGGCGGGCGGTGGTGATCTCGCTGGAGCGTCCCGGTTTCGCGGCCGAGAGCCATACCAGGCTGCCGCACTCATCGGTCAAAGCGAGGAACAGCAGGCCATGGGCCTTGTGCTTGCCCGAATAGTTCGGCCGGTTCTCGTCCGGTGCGTCGGCGGGTGCGGATGAGGGTGCCGTCGAGCAGCACGACGACGCCACCCTTGCGGGCGATTTTCTTCAGTGCGCGGCCCAGGCGCGGGGCGCGGTGTCCACTCCGGTCGTCCCTCCGGCCCGCGCGGGCCTCAGCTTGTCATTCAACGTTCGGCTGCTTCGGCATTGGAGGCCATCGATGTCCGCAGGATGCGTAGCCCTCGTTGGCAGACTTCATGGGTGACGGGCTCGAACAGCTCGGGGGTTGAGATTTCGAAGAGGAACGTGGTCAGCAAGTCTTGGTGTCCTTGAGGGGCCTCACGTTGCACTGCACGAGGTTTTCAAGGGGCCGGCTTCCGTTCGCGTCCATGTTGCCCATCTTGCTTGACCGCGTGGCCATCGGGCAGTAACGGCCGCCCGTCAGCTCGGAACAGCTGTGACGCGTCGGGGTTTGGTGCCGATCTTGTGGTGGGCGGGCCGGCTGAACGCTTTGCCGGTTGCAAGGACCCTTCCGACGTCATGACGGGTGGCCGGACAGCGATTCTTCGAGCCCAGAGGTCTTCCTGGCCCGGGTCGGGACGGTTTCGGTGCACGGGCGGGAGAGCCGGTCTTCACGTGCAGGTTCCTGAGCCCTCGGCGGACTCGGGCAGGGGTCAGTCTGTTCGGTTCAGCTGGCTTCTCCCAGGGTCTGCGGAGGTCGGTGGCCAGAGGACGGGCGAGCCGGAGCTGGGCATAGGCGGCGATCACCAGCCAGGTCCACCGGTCGGCCGCCTCCGAGCTGCGGAGCCGGGGCCTGGTCCACCCGAGGGTCTGCTTGAACAGGCGAAACGTGTGCTCCAGGTCGAAGCGTCGGAGGAAGGACTGCCAGCAGCGGTCGACGTCCGTCTCGGTCGCGGTGGTGCCCGACCACCACCGCCAGACCGGCTTGTTGACCCCGCCGCTGGGAAGTTTCTCCACGACCAGGCGGATGACGGTTCCTTTGACGAGGGGCAGTGGTCCGTCGTGGTTGAGCCATGCAGCCCGGTGGGTCAGTCGCGGGTGCAGCCGGCCCCACGCCTGCGCGGTCGCCTTCCCATAGAGCCGGGTGTCTGTGACCGTCACGGCCTGCTCGGTGCCCCAGGTGGTGGGGTTGCCGAAGACGAACTCGCCACCGTGCTTGGGCAGCCGCCCGCCCTTGGGGTTAACCAGGAAGAACTCTTCGCGCGAGGGTGCCGGCCGTCGCATCACCCGGTCCGAACGGAGCCGGCCCAGGACCTCGACGGGCAGCCCGGTGAGCAGGTGGGCGATGCGCGGAGCGTCGTATCCGGCCTCCACTGAGTAAGGCCGGCCGGGCACCATCTGGTGTTTGCCCTCACCTCGGCCGAACATGTGGCAAAAGGCCCGGTCAGCACACGTGTTGGCGTCCGGTCGCAGCCACGGCGAGACATCCACCGCCAGCACGAGCCGACCGTCCGCCGCCCTCGGCAGCGGCACCCCGGCCAGGGCCCGGCATAGCCGGGCGACGTCGATCCGGCCCTGGTTGAGGCCGCCGTACAGAGCTCCCTGCCCACGGCGATGTTCGGGCGCGAGCGCGAGAGATCGACCAACGTCCGCACCGGCCCCTCCGTGCACAGCAGCGCGTCGCACAACTCGAACAACGCCTCGCCCCGCGCGGTCAGACACACGTACAGCTCCGACCGCAAGTGTGACAGTTCCGCGAACGCATCCCGTAGGACGCCTTGAAGCACCAAACTCACGATCTCGGCCTTCGCGCTGATCCACTCTGTGACGGAGCACAGGATCAGACGAAGGCCACCTACGTGTCCGCTGAACTGCGAAAACACTGATCAAGTTCGAGCCATGTTCGACACGGGACCATAAACGATCAAGAGTGCGTGTTTCCGAACCCCGAACCGGAAAATTCAGTGGTTTGACGGACAAACAGGACGGCTGTGGGGCCGTTCGGTGATGTGTCCTGTGGCCGTCCGGCAATCAGCGCGCGACGCTACGCATCAGTCCCTCAAGGTCGCGTTCGCCGGCCGGTGTTTGCGCCCCGTCCTGCAGGCCCCTGCTGATCAGGTGCTGAGCGGCCGGCAGACTGAACGTAGAAGCCCATGCCTCGTTCTCACGGAGGAGTCCTTCCTTGAAGTCATCGGCGGGCAGCGCGCTCTTGGCTGCTCCGATAACACCGTCGGGCAGCGCGGCGAGATTTCGGGCGATACGGTCGACGTACTCGTCGAGTTCGTCGGCCGGCAGGGCCCGGTTGATCCAGCCGTAGGACGCTGCGGTCTCGGCGTCGAACAGGTCGGCGGTGAGAACCACCTCCAGTGCGCGGTTGCGGCCCACGCGGTCCCGGAGGTACTGCGTTCCGCCTCCGCCGGGGATGATGCCCATGAGCGCTTCGATCTGACCGAGTCCAGCGGTCTCGATGGCGGCGAATGCCATGTCCGCAGCGGCCACGAATTCCGCGCCGCCTCCGCGTGCCTTCCCGGCGAGCTTCACGATGGTCACCTGGGGCTGGTGGCGGATCAGCTCACCGACCGCCTGGAACACGTTGACGTCCGCCGGCGCGGATGCGGCGAGTTCCTGGAGGACGTCCATCTCTTCTGCGATGTGCATGTCCACGTGAGCGATGAAGAATTCCGGGTCGGCGCTCGAGAAGACGATCACGCGGACGGATGAATCGTCCTTGAGGCCGGTCAGCACCGTCCGCAGCTCGCGCATCATCGTCGTTCCGAGCGCGTTTACCGGGGGATTGTCGAGGACGATCCGGGCGACGCCGTGTTCGCTGCTCACGCGCAGGGTCGCGTAGGCATCGTTCGTCATGAGGTTCTCAGTTGGTTACCGATGGGCATGTAGGTTTGCAATGCATACCTACCGTCGGCGACGGCGCCCAGATGGTCAAGAACGCACTTTGGGAGCACCAAGGATCATGAAGGACACCAATCTGCACAGCGTTGACGCCGAAACACGGACGGTTTTCCGGGCGGACTGCCCCAGCCGGCCGATCCTCGACCAGATAGCGGACAAATGGTCGATGATGGTGATGGCGTTGCTGGAGCGGCCCACCCGGTTCAATGAACTGAAGCGAGGTCTGGAGGGAGTCACACAACGTGTCCTCACCCAGACACTGCGCCGTCTCGAGCGCAACGGCATGATTCAGCGCACGGTGCTGCCGACCTCACCGGTCGGCGTCGAGTACTCGCTCACACCCCTGGGCGAGTCCCTGCGCGAGCCGTTCGGGCAGCTCTACGACTGGACCGTTGAGCACAGCGAAGAGATCCAGAGCAGCCAGCGGGCGTACGACACCAGGGCGGATGCGTAATCGCCTGTTCGATGGTGGCAATGCGCAGGCGGACCGCAGTGCCATGGACGAGTAGGGCTCAGCTGGTCTGTTTCGGTTTTCTTGTCCAGCTGGGAGTGGCGCCCTTCCGGGCGAGGCGCCTGGTCATGAGGGTGATGGCGGCCCAGGTGATCAGGGTCGGAGGTCCTCGGTGAGGGAATGGGACCGAAGCTGCGAGCTCAGGTCGTCCGTACCGTCGGAGACAGCGTCGATACAGGTGCCGTAGAAGGGATCTAGCCAAGGTGAGCCCAAAAGCCGCCACGGGATGATCTTGACGCCTTGATCCCCTGCGGCTCATCCACCACCGCACCCCGGTGCGTGTCCTGGATGCCGGAGTTCTGATCTTCGCAGTGTTGTGAGCCGGGGAGGGCTCGCGCGGGCGTGTGCGGCGCCGTCAAGGGCTGGCATCGAGTGGGGTGGGGATGACCTCGATCGAGCGGACAGCGTACCCGCGGTTCGAGCGGCTGATCACCGCGCGTGAGTTGCATGTGTTCTTCACGCCCAGCGAGGAGGAGCGGGTCTGGGCGGAGGAGGTCACGGACTCCGGCGAGCATCAGCTCGCTCTGCTGGTGGCGCTGAAGTCGTATCAGCGGATGGGGTGTTTCCCAAAGGTGTACGACGTGCCGGACCAGGTGGTGGAGTTCGTGCGCCGGGCGGTGGAGCTGCCCGAGAGCACGCTGCCGGTGTACGCCTCCGGGCGGACAGCCGAGCGGTACCGGCCGTGGGTGCGGGAGCGGTGCGGGGTGCGTTGCGGCGGCCCGGCAGCGCGCACGCTCGCTGAGGAGACGATGCGGGCGGAGGCGGCGTCGGAGAACAACCCGGCGGACCTGATCAACATCGCGCTGGAGAAGCTGGTCGAGGCCGGGCTGGAGATACCGCGGTTCTCCACGCTGGACGCGATGGCATCTGCGGTGCGGGGCCGGGTGAACGAGGAGATCCTGGCAGGCATCCAGAGCCGGATGACCGAGGAGGAGCGGCGCCGGGCGCTGGGGCTGCCGGATATGATCGGGCTGGACCGCAAGACGCTGTTCAACGCGCTCAAGCAGAACCCTGGCCGGGCGAGCTGGTCGAACTTCAAGAAGCTGAAAGACCACCTGGAGTGGGTGGACGGGCTCGGGGATACCGGCAAGTGGCTGGAGGGGGTCGCCTCGGCGAAGGAAGGTCGCGGACTTCGCCGGCGAGGCGGAGGCCCAGGACGCCGCCGCCTTGAAGGACTACACCGCCGGCAAGCCGAACAACTGCTCCCCTGGGAACAGGTGGAGGCCAAGCTATCCGAGTACCTGGTGGAGGTCGGCCTGCGCGAGGCGGGCGAGGCGACGCCGTTCGACGGCCGCGCCCTCGTGGCCCACTTGCGCGCACGGCTGACCGCGGCGGCGGCGAAGGCGGACGGGGACTACCTGGACAACGACGAGCTGTGCATCGACCCGGACACCGGGGTCCCCAAGCTCAAGCCACGCCGCGCCGCGCCACGCCGCGCCGCGCCGAGAAGCCGAGGGCAAGCGCGGTGCGGCTGGAGCAAGCGATCAAGGAACGGATGCCGGAGCGGTCACTGCTTGGCATCGTGGCGCGTACCGCCCACTGGATCGAGTGGTGGCACCGGTTCGGGCCGCCCTCCGGCAACGACCCGAAGTTGAGGGACCCCTTCGGCCGGTACGTGATCACCACGTTCGTCAAAGGTACGAACATGACGTTCGCCGAGGCCGCCCGGCACATCGCCGGGGTGAGCGCACACGAGCTGTCGGTCGCTGCCCGCCGCCACACCACGGTGGCCAAGCTGAACGAGGCGCTCACGGACGTGGTGAACGCCCACGCGAGGCTGGACATGTCCCGTGCGTGGGGCAACGGCACCACCGCGGCGGCCGACGGCACGCACATGGACACCTATCCGGACAACCTGCTCGCCGAGACCTCTGTCCTGCTGGCCCCGCC
Source organism: Streptomyces sp. NPDC056161 (assembly GCF_042268025.1). NCBI lineage: Bacteria > Bacillati > Actinomycetota > Actinomycetes > Kitasatosporales > Streptomycetaceae > Streptomyces > Streptomyces sp. NPDC056161. Next base: position 23,401 of record NZ_JBHJUV010000043.1, on the reverse strand, counting down.
CGAAGCGGCTCAGCCTGACTCAGGCCGCGGCGGGCTCGGTGCCCGATCTCGTCGGCCGGAACTTCACCGTCGACACCCTGGGTGAAAAGCTCGTCGGTGACATCACTTACATTCAGACCGGTGAGGGCTGGTTGTATCTCGCGACCGTCATCGACTGCTGTACGAAGGAAGTCAACGCCACCAGCCGGGGACGGGTGTCGGCGTACACGTGAACGTAGCCCTGGGAGGATTTTCGTGAAGCGGGGGTGTGTCACCGTGCGCCGGTGACGCTCCGTCATGGGTAGCGGCGTCGGAGGTGGGCCATGAGGATGACGCGGTGGCGCAGCGGAACTCCGGCGCGGCCGGCCGTGATTCTCTTCTGGAGCTTCAGGTCCGTGATCCGGCCTTCGTTGACACCTGAGTTGAACGGGGTGGTGATCCCCTGCACGGCTGCGTACTGATCCTCGCGGACTGCCTTGACCAGTCCAGCCAATGCCGGGAGGCCGCGAGCTGGTCGAGCCAGTCCGGCAGCGGGGCGCGTCGCGGGCGTCGAGCATGGCCGCGTACTGCCGTACCAGGTCGTGGGTTCGGTCCAGCTCCGGGCAGTGTTCAAGCAACCGCCGGAGTGCCTCGGTGGCGTGCAGGCCACGCCGGGACGGTGTGGTGGTGATCCACCGGGCGACCTGGCGAGGCGAGGGTGGCCGCTCGCGTGGCGTGTCGATCGGCAGACCGCGACACAGCGGCGCGATGGCCATCTTGACCCGCTGGTAATGACCGCAGTAGCCCTTGCGACGATCTCCTGGTGCAGCACTGTCGCCGCGTGTTCGCCTTCCTCCCAACGTTGGCGCAAGTACTCCAGATACGGGTCGAGGCTTGTGGATCGGCGGGGCGGAGTGCGGTGTAGGCACTCCTGCCAGGAGGTAGCGCGGGCGTACTTGGGCACGGTGCGTCGGTTCATGCCCAGGTCGCGGGCTGTCGCGCTGAGTGAGCGGCTGGGATCGGAGACAGCGTGCACCGCCTCGAACGGCCGCTTGGCGTGACGGCGGGCGGGAGTATCGGCCGCCTCGGACCGTTCGGCCGACGGTGGTGAGGCCGGATGGGATTCAGATACTGCGGCGGACAGGCATCCGCGGTGGGCGGCGGCGACGTCCGAGACCCGTTTCGACAGTCCCTGCCAGAGGTGAAAGCGCTCGCTGACCCGCACCGCGTCCGGGGCCCCGTCGGTGATGCCCTGCCGGTAGACCAGTGAACCGTCCCGGCACACCACCTCGACGCCGGGGTGCGTGCGCAGCCAGGCGGCCAGCTGCTCGGCGTCACGCCCGGCCCACAGCTCGATCGGCAGTCGCGTGTCTGCATCCACCAGCAGTGTGCCGTAGACGTCCCTATACAGTGCGAAGTCGTCCACGCCCAGCACCCGCGGTGTCGCGACCGAGGGCAGTCGCGTGCGCATCAGCTGGAACAGCACACTCGTCCGCGACAGCGGCACCTTCAAGATGTGCAGGAGCCGCGCCCCCACGGCCGGCGAGCAGCACCCCGGCCATCTCCACCAGGTGCTGGAGCAGCGGACTGCGACGCTGGTAGTGCACCGTCAGCCCCTCTGCCTGCTCGGCAAACGTCCGCCGACCACAGCTCGGACTGTCACAGAACAACCGCCGCACCATCAGACTGATCAGCACGGGCGTCCACCGACAGCGATGTCGGCCAGCGTGCGGGAATACCGGCTGTGCACCCGCGCCGACTCGCGCCCGCAGCCCGGACACGCCACCAGCAACTCGCAGGTACGGGCGGCTATACGGACCACGCCGCCCGCCGACCACACCCGTTCCACCCGCACCACATCCAGGTGCGGAGACACAATCCGTATGAGGTCATCACACACTCGCTGACGGTCCCGCTACCCGTGACGGAGCGTCACCGGCGCACGGTGGCACACCCCCGCTTCACGAAAATCTTGCCAGAGCCACGTCCACTTGTACGCCGACAGGAGCTGGTCGATCACCTCCCGGCAGGCGTCGCCGACCTCGGACGCCTGGCTGCGGCACCACATCGGCGTCCGCATCTGGAAGGCGATCTTCTCCGGCGGGTAGTCGTTCTTGTCGGTGCGTTTGCCCTGCTCAAGTGCCGCATGCGTCTTGACCAGTCCGCCCTCGTGGAAGACCTGCACCATGGTGGCGGTGGAACGGACGTCCACCCGGCGGCCGATCAGTTTCCAGGGCACCGAGTAGAGGGTGCGACCGACCTTGATGTGGATGTCCGGGCCGACGGTCGCGGTCGACCACTTCGCCAGCACGAACGGCGTCTCGGGCAGCGGGAGGAGGGCTTCGGCCTCGGATGCCTCGAACACCGCCTGCGGCGCCGCCCCCTGAAGCGGTCGGCACTGGCGGCGTCCGGCGGTCTCCCTGGCCCAGGTGAGGGCCTCGGCCTGCATATGGTCGAGGGAGGTGAATTGGCGTCCGCTCCAGAAGGAGTCCCGGATGTAGGGCATGGGCCTCTCCACTCTGGACTTGTCCTTCGGGTGCGAGGTCCTGGCCGGGTCCACCAGGGTCCCGTAGTGCACGGCGAGTTCGGCGTACGACTTGCTGATCTTCGGGTCGTAGAGGTCCGGCTTGTCCACCCCGGTTTTCAGGTTGTCCGGCACCAGACGGCGCGGGACACCGCCGAAGAAGCGGAACGCGTCCACGTGGGCCAGGGTTCATGCGTGCTGGTCCATGTGCGTCACGGGGCGGACGAACATGTGCCGCGAGCAGGGCAGCACCATCACGAAGGCCCAGATCCGGTGCCGCTTGCCGGTCCTGGGGTTGATCCACTGCCCTAGGAAGCCGTAGTCGATCTGGGCCTCCGAGCCCGGCTCGACATCCTCGCGAAGCACCGTCACCTTCGACCGGGCCGCCTCGTCGGGAAGGTTCTCGTGCACCCACCGCCGCAGTGACGTCAGTGATGCCTCCAGCTTCCGCTTGTCCCGCAGACGCTGGTGGATCGTGGTGACCGTGGTGGTCTCCAGCATCTGCTTGATGTAGTCGCGGTGCTGTTCGATCTCCGGGCAGGTCAGCTGGTTCAGTCGCCGGCTGGCCAGCTCCGGGAACCAGCTCTTGATCAGCTTGGCCCAGTCCGCCTCGCTCATGGGCGGCCCACCCGGGGTCATCCCGGCCGCCCCCGCCGGCGCCAGGTACTTCCTGATCGTCTTGCGGTCCACCCCCAGCGAAGTGGCCGGCTGGCTCTTCGACCGGCCCGCGTACCAGTGGACGTAGATCTCGACGATGTCGACCACGGTGAACGTTCTCCTTGCCATCCGGTGTGTCCGTCGGCCTCTCGGCTCGCAGGTCGAGGGACGCCTGCGGCACTGAGATGGCCGGGACCCTCAACCCGGCACCGGCATGACCAGGGGGAACCAGACCGATTCGCAAGGAATAGCTATTTAGAAGCCAAACCACCCGAAACAGGGAAGCCGTGGCGCTGGGTCAGTAGAACCAGACGACGAGTCGTACGTTCTCCGCACCATGGACTTCGCTGAGTAGGCGCATGACGCTCCAGACCCGACCCCAGTCGCTGTCGGCGCCTGCGGCCGAGGCACGGTTGCGTGTGCCAGAGGCGTCTGTCTCCTGCCAGTCGACGTCGGCCAGCTCAGCCCAGGTCAGCCAGGTGGTTCCGTGTACGTCGCCGGGAGCGCCGTATGCAGCGAAATCACCACGCAGCTCGTCCGACGCGTCGTCCGGGAAGCCGCGGCCCTCAGCCAGGGGGCGGAAGCCGAAGGAATTGCGGATTCCAAAGAGGCAAGCGAGGCCGTTGTAGGCGTTGCCCCTGTTGAGCAGGGAGCAATGCTCGGAACCTGTGGATCGGTGCCGGGAGGAACGCGGAGGGCGTACCTTCCCGATGATCCCTTGAAGGTCTCCGAGTAGGCCCGTGTTCGCAGCGCGGGTCGGGAAGGCACGCCCGTGCTGAGCGTAGTGAACGCCGACGGCAGTATCGCGTCCGGCTCCCTGATCGACGAGATCGTCCGCGAGGGCGCCCGCCGGATGCTGGCCGCCGCGCTGGAGGCGGAAGTCAACCAGTACATAGCCGAGTTGGCTGCCGAGAGCGACGAGCGCGGGCGGCGCCTGGTCGTTCGCAACGGCCACCACCGGCCCCGGACAGTCGTCACCGCGGCCGGGCCGGTCGAGGTCACCGCGCCGCGCGTCAGCGACCGCCGCGTCGACGAGGCCACCGGCGAGCGCAAGCGGTTCTCCTCTGAGATCCTTGCGCCGTGGTGCCGCAAGTCACCGAAGATCTCGGAGGTGCTGCCGCTGCTCTACCTGCACGGACTGTCGTCCGGAACTTCGTGCCCGCGCTGGAGCAGTTCCTCGGCGGCACGGCCGGACTGTCGGCCGCGACGGTGACCCGGCTGACGAAGCAGTGGAGCGACGACCACGCCGCCTTCCAGGACCGGGACCTGTCCGACCGCGACTTCGTCTACGTATGGGCCGACGGGGTCCACCCGAAGGTGCGGCTCGGCCAGGCGCACTCGTGCGTGCTGGTCCTCCTCGGCGTCCGCCTGGACGGCACCAAGGAGCTGATCGCGCTGGCCGAGGGACTGCGGGAGTCCACCGAGTCGTGGGCCGACCTGCTGCGCGACTGCCGCCGCCGCGGCGTGCGCGACCCCGAACTCGTCATCGGCGACGGTGCGATGGGCCTGTGGAAAGCCCTGATCGAGGTGTTCCCGACTGCTCGGCACCAGCGCTGCTGGGTTCATGAAGCCCGCAATGTGACGAACTGTCTTCCGAAGTCCGCACAGCCGGGCGCGACGAAGGCAATGCAGGAGATCTACAACGCAGAGGACAGGGCCCACGCCGAGAAGGCGATCGAGGCGTTCTCCCGCACTTACGGCACGAAGTGGCCCAAGGCCGTCGGGAAGATCACTGACGACCGGGACGAGCTGCTCGCGTTCTACGACTTCCCGGCCGAGCACTGGGTCCACCTGCGGACCACGAATCCCATCGAATCCCATCGAGTCGACCTTCTCCACGGTCAAGCTCCGGACCAAGGTCACCCGAGGCGCCGGCAGCCCGGCCGCGGCCCTGGCTATGGTGTTCAAGCTCGTCGAATCCGCCCAGGCCCGCTGGCGGGCGATCACCGGAGCCCACCTGGTCACACTCGTCCGGGCCGGGGCCCGGTTCGAGAACGGCCTGCTGGTCGAACGCACCGAGAGCCACGCGGCCTGAGGAGAATGCCCAGATGACCGTCTCCGACACCTACGGCACCAACTCCTACACGGCCAAGGAGTTGGCCGGCCTGCTCGCCGACCGACTCGACGTGACCTTCACCGAACGCGAGAGCGACTACCTCGGCGTCTACTTCCTGGCCACCCTCGCCGACACGACCCGTCTCCAGGTCCAGCCGAACGCCATTCCCGGAGACGACGGGGAAGACGATCTCTATGACGACGAGCACCCCGACGTGTCGGTACTCCTGCTCATCACCTCGCCGGCTGCCGCCGAGCCTCTCAACGACGAGCTCTCGGCGGTCGGAGGGCTCACCAGGCTCCGATCAACTCGAAGCTGAGCAACTGCCGATCCACAAGTCTTGACTATTACTCTGAGCAAGGAACAGGTCGATGGCGGCTTGCCACACGGAGTCCTCGTCGTCGGCCCCCCACAGCCGGGCTCCCGGACGGCATTCGATCGTTCCACTGACATCGGTCGACATACCGAGATCCTGCCTGCGCGGCCCGCATGGCGGCACCTGCATTTCATTGCCCGCAGGCTCGCGGCCCTGCCCAGGCCGCCCATCCCAACGGGGGGGCGTCGCTACCTGGGGGACACCTGGAAGTCGCAATCGCGTGCGCATTCGATCACGCCCGAGCACACGGGCCACGGTCACCGTCCTCATGGGGACTCGTGACCGCGGGGGTGGGGAATTACGCCGACACGTAAGCGCGGTTCGCGGGGAATCGCACGACCGTCGACACGGGCCGGATCCTACCTCCTCCGACGCCAAATCCTCCTTGCGGACTGAGCACCGTCACCCTCCGCCACCGCCCCACAAGAAGTGGATCAGAACCGAACGAAATGGCCGTTGCCAGATATGCGTGCGGTCGATTGCCTCGGCGTCCGACAAAGTGCACGGCACGCGCGCTCCGAAGATGCTCCGAGGCTGGTGGTCGATGCGCAGGAGAGCAGACGTACACACTTCGTCAGACGCTTTTTCCGGTCGGCAGCACGGCATGGGCGATTCCGGTGAGGTTGCCCTGTGCCACGAGGATCTCCTTGCGGTCCGATCCGTCGAGGCCGGCGGTGTAGACGCTGCCGCCCAGGTCGGTCACGTACATGCGGCCGCCGTCCGGGTCGAGGGTGATGCCGATGCCTTCCATCAGGTGGGTGAGGAGGATCTCGGGCGAACGTACTGCGTTCGGTGGGTGCATGGGTGCGCGGTTCACGGTGTTGCCCCTGGGCGGGTCGCCGCGGTCTGTCCAGTACAACACGTGCTGCGCGTGGTCGAGTTCGAGGTCGATCGGCTCCGGCAGCCCTTCGAAGAGCACTTCGATGTCACTGCGTTCGGCCGCGCTCTGCCGCTTGGACAGGTCGATTCCGGCCCGCAGGATCTTCCCCTCTCCCGCGTCGCTCGGGCCCTTCTGGGACCAGTAGAGATGTCCGCTGGCCGGGTCGACGGCGACTCCCACGCACCACCTTCTCTCGTCCTGGCGGTCGTGGGCTCCCTGTCCCGTCTGCACGAGTGTCTCGACGTTCGAGCCGTCGAGTTCGCAGCGCATCACACGCATGCCTTCGCGATCACCCCAGTACAGCTTCCGGCTCACGGCCTCGAACTGGAGCTGCTTCGGGGTGTGTGTGACGCCGCTCGGCACGATCGTCGTCCGGTTGCCTCCGTCCAGGTCCACACGCTCGATCGAGCCGTCGTTCTCCGCCGGCACACCCATATTCGTCCAGTAGATGTGCCCGGCCGCCACATCGACCGCCACCCCGTCAGGGACCCTGCACCCGGTGACGAGGAACGTCTTGCCCGAACCGTCGGGGTTCACGCAGAACAGCCGACCGCCACTGCTGGCCTCGAGTACGAACAGTCTCTCCTGTCGCTGTGTCATGTCCCCTCCTGGGTAACGGGGTCGGCCGTGCGCCCGGGGGAGTCATGCCGGGCGCGCACGGTCAGCAGGGCCGAGAGCATCGCGTCGCGCCGGTCGGCCAGCTCGTCGACCGAGTGGCCGTTCGCTTCATCGAGGACACCGGCCACGATCGTCTGCTGGAGCTCGGGTGTGAATTCGGGGGTGCCCAGGTCCTGCCAGGACGCCACCATCCGCGGCATGAGCGTCTCCATGAAGTGCTGGATGCCGCCCTCTCCTCCGCCCAGATGCCACAGCAGATGGGGTCCCATGACACCCCATCTGAGCCCCGGGCCCCAGGACACCGCGTCGTCGGAGTCGGCTACGTCGAGCACGCCCTCCTGGACCAGGTACACCACCTCGCGGTACAGCGCGGCCTGGATGCGGTTGGCGACGTGCCCGGGGAGTTCCTTCTTGAGGTGGACCGGTTTCTTGCCGATCGCGGCGTAGAACGCCATGACGTCCCGGATCGTTTCCGGATCGGTCCTCGTGCCGCCGACGACCTCGACCAGCGGGACGATGTGCGGCGGGTTGAAGGGATGCCCGATGACGGTCCGCTCCGGGCGCCGGCACTCGGCCTGGATGACGCTCATCGTGATGCCCGATGAACTCGACGCGAGAATCGCGTCCGGCGGCGAGGCATCGTCGATGTCGGCGAACAACTTCACCTTCAGCTCGGGTCGCTCCGGTGCGTTCTCCTGGACGAAGTCGGCGTCCGCGACGGCCTGACGCAGGTCGGCGGTGAAGCTCAGCCGGTCGGGCGAAGCCCCGGGCGCGAGTCCGATCGAGGCGGCCGCGGCCCATGCCGCCTCCACGTACGCCCGCAGAGCCGTCTCCGCGGTGGGGGCGGGATCGGTCGCCGTGACGTCGAAGCCGCGGACGAGATAGTGCGTCGCCCAGCTCGCACCGATCGTGCCGGTCCCTACGATCGCCACGCGGTGGACATGCCTGTGCGCGTTCATGACTGGTCACTGCTCCTGAGAGAATCGGATACAGGCGGTAGGGGGCTGGCGTGACCGGCATCAACGGCCGTGCCAGACGGGTGCGCGCTTCTCAGCGAACGCCCGTGCGCCTTCCCGGGCGTCCTCGCTGATGGCCAGCCCGCTCGTGAGTTCGTCTTGACGTGTGAACGCGTCACTCTCGTTCAGGCCCTGGGTTTCACCCAGGACCTCCTTGACGGCTGCGAGCGCCAGCGGTGCGTTCCGCGCGACGTGCCCTGCCAGTTCCCGGCCCACAGCCAACGCGCTGCCAGGTGGGGTCAGTTCGTTGACGAGCCCGTACTGCTTGGCTTCTGCGGCGGTCAGCGGCTCGCCGGTGAGCATTACGCGCGCGGCGACGTGGTACGGAAGGCGGCGCGGCAGCCGGACCAGTCCGCCCTCTGCCGCCACGAGACCGCGGGTAATCTCGGGAAGTCCGAACCGGGCGTCCTCCGCGGCGACGATCAGATCGCAGGCGAGTACCATCTCGAAGCCTCCGCCGAGCGCCCAGAGCCCTCGACCGCGGCGATGAGCGGTTTGCGCACCACCGCGCGGGTGAGCCCGCCGAATCCTCGGCCGGGGAGCACCGGCAGCTCGCCCTTGGTGAAGGCTTTCAGGTCCATGCCGGCGCTGAACACCCCGCCCGCGCCCGTGAGGACGCCGACCGAGAGTTCCGGGTCCGCGTCGAGCAGATCCAATGCCTCCGCGAGTTGTACCGCGACCTCATGGTCGACGGCGTTCTTCTGCGCCGGACGGTTGATGGTGAGGGTCAGCACGCCGCCGCGGCGCTCGTGCAGCACCACGGTGGCCGCTTCGGGCGCCGTGCTCATCGCGGCGCCTGCGCTTGCGTCGGGCCGGGAATCGCTCCCTGGGCGCGCAGCTCGGCGATGTCGGCAGGGCTGAATCCCAGCTCGGCGAGGATTCCGTCGTTGTGCTCGCCCAGGTCCGGGGCCCGCTTCGCCGGGACCTTCTCGACGCCTCGCACAGTGACCGGGCTGTTGATGGTGTACTCCAGCCCGCTGACCCCTGCCAGCGGCACGACGATGTCGTTCGCTCGCAGCTGTGGGTCCTGTGCTGCCTCCTCCGGTGTCTGGATGAGGCTGTAGGTGACGCGTTCCCGGGTCAGGGCGTCCTTCCAGTGGGCGAACGGGCGTGAGCGGAACTCTGCGTCGAGCAGTTCTGTCAGTGCGGCGGAGTTCTTGACGAAGCCCTCGGTGCTGGCGAAACGGGGATCCTCCAGGAGCTCGGGATGCCCGATGGCCCGCGTGAGTCCAGGCCAGTGCGGGGGTGAGGCGACCAGCATGAACCACTCGTCGTCCACGGTTCGGTAGGGGTTGATCAGCGGGTTCGCCGGTGCCTTCCGATCGTGCAGCTCGAACGGCGTGCCGCCAGCGAGCGCGCCGGCCACGAGTGTTCCCGTCGCCCATACGCCTGTGGCGAGCAGCGACGTCCCGACACTGGCCCCTTGTCCTGTCTGTTCGCGGCGGTAGAGGGCGGTCACGATCGCGGCGTAGATCGCGATCGCCGTCATGTAGTCGCCGCTGCCCCAGACCGGCACCGTCGGCGGCGCTTCCGCGTCCCGGGTGGAGGCCAACAGCCCACTGCGCGACCAGGCGGCGGTCAGGTCGAAGCCCGGCAGTCCGGCGTCGGGACCGGCGTCCCCGAATCCCGTGATGTCGGCGTAGACGACTCTCGGGTTCCAACCCGAGACCTCTTCGTAGCCGAGGTGCAGCTTCTCGCGCGTGCCGTGCGGGAAATTGGTGATCACCACGTCGGCCCACTGGACGAGCCGCTTGAGAACCTCGGTGGCCGCCGGTGACTTCAGGTCCAGCACCATGCCGCGCTTGTTGCGGTTGGCGAGGTGCCAGCTGTAGTTGGCCTCGGCCCGGGGGCTGGGCGGCACGGAGCTGAGCCGCCTCTGGGGGTCTCCCTTCCCCGGTGGCTCGATCTTGATGACGTCCGCTCCGAAGTCGGACAGCACGGTGGCCGCGGCCGGTCCCGCGATGAAGCTCGACGCATCGAGGACCCTCAAGCCGGTGAAGACGGATTCGGTGGTCATGGTCGTCACCTCACGAAGGCGCTCAGGCCGTCGGTCACGGCACGTCCGACGATGAGGGTCTGGATCTCCCGTGTGCCTTCGTACGAGTAAATGGCCTCCGCGTCGGCGACGAAGCGGCCGATCTTGTAGTCGAGGACGATCCCGTTGCCGGCCATCAGCTCCCGCGCCCACCCGACGTTCTCGCGCATCCGTACGGTGCAGTGGGCCTTCGCCAGCGCGGACTGCTCGTCCCGGTAGACCCCGGCGTCCTGCAACTGGGCCAGTCGCGTCACCATCCCGCACGCGGCCGTGGCGTTGCCGAGCATCTTCACCAGCAGGTCCTGGACGAGCTGGAAGCCTCCGATGGGTCGCCCGAACTGCTCGCGCTGTTTCGCGTAACTCAGGGCGATCTCGTAGGCGCCGAACATCACTCCCACCGCCTGCCACGCCACGCCGCTACGGGTCTGACGCAGGATCTTGGCGGTGTCCTTGAAGGAGTTCGCATTCTGGAGCCGATTGGACTCCGGGACGCGGCAGCCGTCGAGCACGATGTCGGCATTCTGCACGATCCGCAGCGCCATCTTGTTCTCGATCTTCGTCGCGGTGAACCCGGGGGTGTCCTTCTCCACGACGAATCCCAGCACATGCTGCGTCTCGACATCGCGGGCCCAGATGACGACCAGATCGGCGAACGTCGCGTTGCCGATCCATCGCTTGGCTCCGTCGAGGATCCATCCGTCACCGTCACGTCGCGCGGTCGTCCGCAGGCCGCCCGCCACGTCGGATCCGCCGTGCGGCTCGGTCAGCCCGAAGGCGCCGATCTTCTCGAAGCGGCTCATCGCCGGCAGCCACCGCCGCTTCTGTTCGTCGGAGCCGCAGGCGAGGATGGTGCCCATGGCCAGCCCCGTGTGTACGCCGAAGAACGTCGCCAAGGACGCGTCGAAGTGTGCGAGCTCCAGCGCGGTGAAGCCCGAGAAGAGGTTGCTCGGCTTGGATTCCGGGGAGTCGGGGTCGGCCCATTCCATCAAGCCCAGCTTCCCGAAGCCCTCCACCAGCTGGAAGGGGAACTCGGCCCGGGCCCAGTAGTCGTCGACGAGCGGGGCGGCCTGCGTGCGCAGGAAGTCGCGCAGGGATGTGATCTTCCCCCGTTCTTTCTCCGACAGCAGTTCCTCATGGGCGTAGAAGTCGGCGGGCAGCAGCCCTGGGTCCAGGTAGGGACCGGACGGTTTCGGCAAGGTCGTCGTACCGCTCATGGCGATCTCCTTCAAACGCAGTGGGCACGGCTCGCAGGTCCGCGCCCTGGAGCCCACTTCTGCGCGGCGATTCGGTTCTCTGCCGCGATTGAACGAGGAGTCGTGGCCACTTCCCCGGACCCGCGCCGCCACGGGGTGCCTTTGCCACCGTGTATCACCCCAGTGGCCCGCCGCAGCCTGGTGAGACAGAGGCGCGGGAAGAGTCAGCGCGCTCATCGGGGGCCCGGGTGCGGTTGGCCCGTGCATGCGCACCGTAAGACGGCCTCGGCTGCTCGAACGGCACGCGTCGTGGACTCGTCGTGTCGTGGTACGTACAGCAACAGCCCATCGGGTCTGTACAACATCCGCCCAGGACTCACTACGGCGGCTTCTGGCATGGTCTCGCGAAATGCCTGCGTAGGGAGTGTGAGGCTGCCAGGCCGAGGACGAAGGCCAGGAGGATGCAGGAGAAGTCGACAGCCCAGTCGCGCGCGGTGCGCCGCGGCTGCCTGCCGGATGTGCGGGCGTCTGGGTCCGGTTCGTGGGCCAGCGGACGGGAACAGCCACCGGCGCCCCGCCGGCCCCTGAGGCACCCGCGTCGACTCGCCAGTACTCGTGATCGACAATTCGAGGCTGGTTGCTTCATGTGGTGACCTTGGCGATGAACGTGGCGAGGTTCGCGATGGTGCGCTGGATCTTTTCCTCCAGGGTGAGCGACTCGGGGAGCCGTGCACCGACGCCCGCGTCCTTCTTGCCTCGCACATACAGCGGGCAGGCGAGGTCGCTGCATATGTAGGCGCCCACGGAGTTGCCCTGCTGCCCGGCTTTGCCCGCCTTCGCGGCGACCATGAGCGCGACGCCTCCGGTGTGGGTGGTCAGGCAGATCGAGCACATGCTGCGCCGCGTCTGCCAGGAGGTGGCATTGGGACAGCGCAGCGCGAGTGCCACCGGGCGGCCGTCCACCTCGGTGGCGAGGTAGGCCCGGTCGGGGGCCTGGGGGTCCCGCCAGCCCAGGAAGTCCAGGTCGTCCCAGGGTCGCTCGGCCAGGTCGCGGGGGACGGACAGGCGCTTGGCCCGCGGTAATGACAGTGTTGCCGGACGGCTCCTACCTCACCCGGCTGCTGGGCCGCACCTTCCGGATCATCGAGGCGGACGTGACCGCGGAATGTTCCGACGGGAGCCGCACCGGTGATCGGTACCGGCTGGTGACGACGCTCCTGGACCACCGCACCGACCCCGCTGAACAACTGGTCTGCCTCTGTCACGAGCGGTGGGAGATCGAACTGGCCTTCTTCGCGCTCAAGGACACCCTGTTCACCGGTCGGGTCCTGCGGTCGGCCGACCCCGTCGGTCTGGAACAGGAACTATGGGCGTTGCTGACCGTCTGTCAAACGACCCGGTGGGCGATGGTCGACGCCGTCGAGTCCCGGCCGGGTACCAATCCGGACCGGGCGAGCTTCACCATCGCCCTTCACGCGGTGCGGGAACAGGTGATCACTGCTCAAGGGATCCTCTCGCCGTCCGATGTTTCCGGAGGTGTCACCCGGGCCGTGCTCACCGGGCTGCTGTCTCCTCGTCGTGCGCGAACCAGCGCTCGCCTCGTGAAATGCCCTATCTCCCAGCACACCGTCGCCGGGCAGACCCGCCCCAAGACCAGCCAGCGGATCACTGTCATGAGCGTCACTCTCCGCGAGGTCGGCACTCCCGAACAGGCGAAAGCGCGCGGGATGTGGGGTTCAGGGAGCTCACGCTCCGTCTCCTACGCACCGATCCGGACCGAGCCTGGCGGACCGTGGAGATCAGCCGTGCACTGGGGATCACGGCGACCCCGAAATATCGCAGCCTCTGCACACAGATCAACCGGTGGGCCGATCAGTTCATGCTGGTCAGGGAGGGGCGAGGACGATACCGCCTCGCCCCGGAGTGGCTGACTTCGGCGACGCCGTGAGGTCAACTTGACGTGGCGGGTGGGATGTTAACTCCGCGTCATTGCTTGAACAGGCCGATCGTGGACTCCATCAGGGCGTTGTCGTACGCGTCACCGACGGATCCGATGCTCGCCGCGATGCCGACGGCGTCCAGGTGCTCGGCGAGCTTGAACGATGTGTATTGTGACCCGGCGTCGGAGTGATGGATCAACTCTCCTGGCTGAACGGACTGTTGGTCGCGATCGCGTTGCCAGATGGCCATCTCCAGAGTGTCCAGGACGAAGACGGTCTCCTTCACGGTGGCCGCGGACCAGCCGACGATCCGGCGGGAGAAGGTGTCCACGACGAATGCGACAGAGACGGTCGCGGACCAGGACTTCACGTGGGTGAAGTCCGCTACCCAGCACCGGTTCGGAGCGGCGGCGACGAAGTCGCGGTCGACCAGATCGGGAGTCCGCTGGACCTGTCCGCCGGGGATCGTGGTGATGACGCGTCTGCCGCGCACCGCGCCCTGGATACCGAGCTCGCGCATCAGGCGCTCGACGGTACAGCGGGCCACCGCATGTCCCTGCCGCTTCAGCTCGCGCCAGATCTTCCGGGCCCCGTAGACACGGTAGTTGGACGTGTAACCCCGGCTATTCAACGGAATTGGGCGAGCTGACGCCCCGATAACAGAAAGGTGCCGCTGACCTGCAAGGATGTGAGTGTCGAAGTCATATCCGATGCAGAAGTCAGGGCACCTTTCCGGTGAGTGAGCGTACAGGGTGGGACCGTCGGCTGTCGGTGGTGGCTGACGGGAAGAGGCTGATCGGGCATGCCGGGGCGGTGCTGCTGCGCCAGTGCGCGGACCGCACAGGGCTCATGCAAGCGCTGGCGAAGGTGCTGCCGTCCAGCACAGCGGCCGGCTGGCGGGAACGGGCCGGGGTAGTGGTCCAACTGGCGATCGTGATCGTGCTCGGGGCGGCGAACATGTCGGAGGCCGAGCAGCTCCAGCTCCATCACCGGCCGCTGTTCGGGCCCGCGGCCTCGGACTCCACCGCCCGTCGCACGCTGGCCGCGCTCGACGAGGCCACCCTGATGAAGATCGCCAAGGTGCGGGCACGGGTGCGTCGGCAGGTGTGGAGTCTGCTGCACCTGCGGCCGGGCGGCTTCCCCTGGCTGGTCGTGGCGGGCAGGCGGCTGACCGGGTGGATCGTCATCGACATCGACGCCACCATCATCACGGCCGCGTCCAAGAAGGCCGGGGCAGCGGTCACCTTCAAAAAGACGTTCGGGTTTCATCCGCTGGCCGCGTGGTGCGCGAACACCACCGAGTCCCTGGCCATGTGCCTGCGGCCGGGGAATGCCGGAGCAAACACGGTGGCCGACCACATCACGGTACTCACCGACGCCCTCGCCCGGATCCCCGGCTCCCCGGCCGCGAAGATCCTCATCCGGGTGGACGGGGCCGGAGCCACCCACGGACTGCTGGAACACCTCGAAGCGTTGAACACCACGCGGCGCACGGTCCGCTACACGGTCGGCTGGAAGATCACCGAAGACGACGAAAAGGCCATCGCAAAGCTGCCCAAAAGCGCCTGGGAGACCTCCGTGCACCAGGACGGCAGCCTCCAGGAGGGCTACTTCATCGCCGAGTTGACCGGGCTGAACACCCGCGAGGGCCGGCCGGAGGGCATGCGGCTGATCGTGCGTCGCGTCAAACCCACACTCACCGCCACCAAATATCCGGCACATGCGGGGCAGGCATCGCCGGCTCGGGCCACAGCCAGTTCCTGGACGTGCTGCACCGCTCGCATGCCAGCGTCGAGGACCGGGTGCGCACCGGCAAGGCGATGGGACTGGACAACTTGCCCTCCGCCTCCTGGGAAGTGAACTGCGGCTGGATGCTCGCCGCAAACCTCGCGAGTGATCTCGACGCCTGGGTGCGGCTGCTGGCCCTGCACGACGTCGAGGGCCTGGCCGACGCCGAGCCGGAGACCATGCGCTTCCGCCTCTACCACCTGCCGGCTCGCCTCGCCGATCACGCCCGACGCCAATGGCTGCGTATCGACGCGACTTGGCCCTGGGCACAAGCGTTCACCACCTGCTGGCAGCGGCTCACCGCCCTCCCGGCTGTCACCTGACGGTCGGACACTGCCGCGACAAGGACCAGGAAGGAGAAGACCGGCAGCACTCCGGGCCCGTGGAGCCCGGCGCACCCGCGGCGTCACACGACGGCCCACCTCGGACGGCCCGAGGACATTACGGGCGAACTGCCGAGCAGGTCAGCCACCAAAACCTGCTGACGAATCGAGGCTAACTGAACGCCGTTGGAGCTAGCCGACGGAGGCGTGGCGGACGTCTTCGCCCTCGGGGTCGTCTTCCCTGTCAAGAGCTGCGTGTTGCAACAATCTGGGGAAGATAATGACGCCGCTCGGTAGTATTCTGGCCGGTGGCACCTTGCGGTATTGATACAGGCGCGCACTCTTTGAGGTCGCAAAAGGAGTCAATGTGAGCGAATGGGTCGGTCTTTATTACCGGCATGTGCACTTCCGTGACGAGCAGTGGCTGAAGTTAGCTGCGCTTTATTGGGACCGGGTTTATCGATTCGATACAGATGGCGTGGAGGCTAGCCTACCGGAAATCAGCCGATCCGAAATTCTGCTCTACGGTGAAGGGTTTCTTCGCATCGCTACCCCTCGCGCAACGGCGATGCAAGTTGCCGCCGATCAGCTCTTCGAGGCGCTGGTAGGTGTCGACTTGTCGCAATATCTGACGCCCACGGCCGACTCGTTTGGACCTCTAGATCTCGACTGGGGGTTAGCAGCATGGAAGGCACCACAAGAATTCAGTGAGCGCCTTATTAGACTCGACCTTGCCGCACTGTCACGGGTGAGGGAGGAGCGAGTCCTCATGCACACGACTCTGGCCCGCACCTACCTCATGCTCCTCGGATCTCAAGTAGCGCCAGAATACGCTGCCCTGCCGATCGCCGATGATGAATTCGACCATGCTGCGGCCAGTGTCAGCGCCCGCCGGCTGGTGTCTGGGGTTCTGGGGCAGCCTGCGCCCGAAGCGTTGGCAGGTGAGCGGTCTGCGTTACTGGTAAGTATTGCAGTGGCGGCGGTCTTGCCACGCGATCTCAGGGACATCCCGGTGGAGCGAATCATCGAGTTCCGGAATAGATATGCCGGGGAACGCGCCAGGTTCAGGGATGCAGTGGACGCGATGGTGACTGAGTCCGCGCATCTTGACGGTATCAGAGAACAGGAAGTTTTGCTCAGGCATTTGGAAATGCGCTACGAAACGCGAATTCGCCCAGCCCTGAACGACCTCGCTCGCGCGATGCGTGGTCAACGGATAGAGACAGCGATGGGCGCGATCAATGTGCAGGCCGCTGCACCCCCAGTGATGACTAGCGCGCTGGCTTTGATCGCCACGCACCCCTCTCCGAGTCGGTCTGCAGTGATCGGCCTTGGCGGTTTCGCACTCGGTGTGTACGCAGCTGCCTTGCAGCAAAAGCGTCAGCGGGAACACGAGATTAGCGCCTCTCCCATGGCCTATCTGCATCACCTCGAAACGGGAATTGACCCTCTCAATCTCGCTGAACGAGTTCGGGCTGCGGTACGTCGGATGACACCGCCACGGGTCAACAGATAGGGACCGCAAGCCAGTTGCCCCGAGGATCGCCCCAGCCTCGTTTCCCCGGAGGGGCGCATCACCTTAGAAGCCGTTGTCTTTCCGGGAGTGACGGGTGTGTTTCTGCTGGTCAGGTGTAGGTGCGGTGTTTCGGCGGCAGGGACGAGGTGTCGTGTCGTTCTCTTCGGTGGAGGTGCTGGGTGTGCCGTCGGTGATGGGGTTGCTGGAGGAGCGTGAATGCGCCGCTCGGCAGCGGGTGGAGGCTCTGAAGGCCGAGCTGCGGGAGGCGGAGGCCGCCTGGGAGCGGTTCGTGATCGCGCGTGAGACGGTGGGCGAGGTATTGGTGGAGCCTCGCGGAGGCGGGGACGTGCTACCAGTCGTGGTGGCCGGCGAACGGCCGGTGCAGGTCGCGGCGGCGGTGCCCGGTTCGGTGGTGCCGTACTGGCAGGCAGGGCTTGCCGCGACGGTTCTTGCGCCGGACTGCTGGCGGATCATGGAGGTCCTGGCCGGTGGGAGCGGAACGCGCGGGGAGGCGATGGACTGTCGGCAGCTCGCGGCGGCTGTCGGACTGGAGCCGGTCCCGGCGAAGGTGGAGGGGGTGCGATCGAAAGCGAGGCGCCTGGCCGCGCGGGGCTGGCTGGCGGACGAACGCCCAGGGCTGTTCAGCGTGCCCGTCGTACGAGCCGACGGCTCATGACCATGCTCGTCGACCACTGGATCACCGCCTCCGAGGTATCGGTGCGCGTCTCGTAGTCGCGGGCCAGTCGGCGTGAATGCTACAGCCACGCGAACGTGCGCTCCACCAGCCACCTCTTCGTTAGCAGCACGGTGAAGCCGCTGGTGTCGTCGCTGCGTTTGACCACTGTCAGCGCGACGCGCAGGACACCGCGGGCGAAGTCGACCAGGCGGCCGGTATAGCCTCCGTCGGCCCACACCCGCGTGACGCGCCAGTGCCGCTCGCGCAGCCGGATCAGTAGTGTCTGCCCCGCGTCCCGGTCGGTGGCCGAGGCCGCGGTCACCATCACGGCCAGCAGCAGTCCGAGGGTGTCCACTACGATATGCCGCTTGCGGCAGTTGACCTTCTTTCCGCCGTCGAAGCCCCTGGTCGCGGCTGGCACCGATGCGGCTCCCTTCACCGACTGCGCGTCGATGACGGCCGCCGTGGGCTCCGGATCGCGGCCCGAAGCCACGCGGACCCGGTCACGCAGCCGGTCATGGAACTCGGCGGCCAGGCCGTTGTCCCGCCACCGCCGGAAGGAGGCGTAGACGCGGTCCCACGCGGGGAAGTCCGCGGGCATCGCCCGCAAGGTGATGCCGCCCGCGACCAGGTAGCGCACCGCGTCGACCATCTGCCGGTGGCAATAGCCCTCCGGTTGCCCGCTGCGGCCCTCCAGCCAGCCGGGGACCGGCGTCGCGTCGCGTACGATCGCCCACTCCGCGTCGCTCATGTCGGACGGATACCTCGGACGCCTGTACGGCCGATCCCCGGCGTTCCCGAACCGGTGAGCGAGGCAATCACAGTCGAGTTGGACGACATCGGAGCCGACACGGAAGACTGCAGCACCAGGGGCCTCCTGTTGCTCGGTTGGATTCGACACCCACGAGCTGTGCAGGAGGCCCCGTTTTTTGCTCAGCCAGCCATGAGATCACCCGACCGAGTCGGCGACCTCGAACTCACGCCCACCAAGATCGTTAGAGCAACGGCTTCTTAGCCAAACGGAATTCTCGGCTGCTATTGATCAGGAACTCATGGGGTTCTCGTCCAGGACGTAGCGGACGTGCGGGCCGCCCCCCTCGCCGGGTGACCGGGTGACTGGGTGACCGACCGGAGCGATCGTCCACGGTTCGCCGCCCGTGCCCATGCGCGTCACCAGCCGAATTCGTCCGGTTCGAAGCCCACGACGGCGGCGGCGAGCCAGAGGAACATGATGAAGACCGCGCAGATGATCTGCCAGACGAGGTCGGCGACGTCTGTGCCGGGCCTCGGGCCGAGGGCAGGGCGCACTTTGCTCTGCGGGTCGATGGTCATCAGATACTCCTTGCCGACCTCCAACTCCCTTGCTGCGACGGACAGATCACGCTGTCGGGGGTTTCCCGGGGAGGAGACGGCGTAGGTGTACACGCCGGGGCTGCCGTCGCTCGGGTTGGGCATGGTGTAGCCGGTCTCCTTCTGTATGAGGCCGTAGACCTCCCGGCCCCGGTCGTGCAGGGCGTTGGAAGCGAGGTACTCCATGTGCATCGCGCAGAAGAACATGGCCGCGATCGCGGCCAGCAGTCCCCACGAGGCCCCGATCTCGGCGCCCCTGCGCGCGAACGCGACGGCACAGCCCACGACGATGCCAGCCCCCGCGATCAGGAGGAACCCCCACGTGCCGCTCCTGGTGTAGAGAGCGCGCCCGAGGAGCATGAGCAGCCACAGCGTCAGCAGCCCCACAGCGACTCCGACCACGACGCCCGCGCACAGCCGGCCACTCGGAATCCGTATGCGACGCCTGGACATGGACGGCCTCCTCCGCTTCCCCGACAAGCCGATCCGACCCGCGCGGATCCCATGGACTCATGGTTTCCCACCACGAGTCCAGGCTTTATGAGCTGTGCCCGGACAGGACAAGAACCCCATGGGTTTCTGATCAATATAAAGCAATCCTGAGCCGATGCACGGTACTTGTCACGAAGGCAGAGTTGTTGTTACTGGCTCCAACTGCGGGCGTGGTGCCGTGCATGATCGGGATAAATGAACGAAGTCTTGGCTTCAGGTAGTGCATGATCTACCTGGTGAAGAGGGAAGCGGATACGGGTGTCCAGGGTGCGGACGTGTGGCACAAGCGGCTGGGGTGGGCGTTCGGGCTGATAGCGAGCGATCCGGCTGAACGTGCTGCGGCGCTTGTTCGCCTGGCTGACGCCGAGAGGAACACCCAGGACGCTCGGGATCGGTACAACCAGACGTGGCGACGAAGGTATTCGCTGGGGCGGCAGGCGGCGCGGCGAAACTACCTGGAAGCCCGGAGGTGTTCGCTGCCCGGTGGGTTGTGGGACCGGCCGGCCGGTTCAGACATCGGCATGTGGCCGGGTCTCCCCTACGTGCTGCTCTTCCTCGAGTGGGAGGCGAGATATCCGCAGGAGTGGACACGGCACGCCAAGGCGTGGGGCACGAAGGAGCGCCTCATCCGAGACGTGGCTGCCGCTCACCTCGATGAGACGGTCAGAACCAAGCTTGTGGAACTGGTCGAGACCGTCGTCCAGCGGCCCTACCGCTGTAAGGACCGCGAGTACGCGCGCGTGGCCCGGGCAGTGGACAGTGACGACCTGCGCAGCAGGCTTGAGGTAGCCTCCCGTTCGGACAATCCATGGGCGTGCCGCCATGCCGGATACGTTCTCTGGCTCCTGGACCGTCCCGAGGTACCGAATACGCGTCACGTCTGGCGAATCTGGCTGGCGGCGGCATCCGGCGAGTGAGCACTGACTGGTGCCGTTCAGGAGCGGGCCGATGGTCAGTGACGAGTAGCTTGCCTTGTTGGTGACGACAAGCCTGCCTCTTCTTCACGAATCCGCAGGTCGGTGTGTAGTCCCGATGACAACTTCCCCGCTTCGGCACAAATCCGACGGGTCGCCGTACAGCGCTCTGGCGGCGGCCCGCTCCGAATCCGCGCCACGAATACGAGGCCGATGATGGCCACGCCCTGGCCTCCCCGGCACACTGCGCGCCGTCCACTCACCCCGCGGCTTGCCGCGTCCCGTAAGCCGGCCGATCCCGCCCGGATCGGCCGCCGCGTCGTAAGGCGGCGGGCGAAGGGAATGGACGCCAGCGCCGTCACGGCGGCCCTCGAGGACGCGCGGTTCGATGCCCGGCAGGCGTCCCGGCACGAGGACCTGGCTGACGACGTCCGCTGGCCGGGCGGAGCTCGCGGAGTGGGAGCGCATTGCGCAGCTGCTCGCCGACGCGGAGCCGGGCACCGTGTACGACCCGGACGCCGACGACGTCGTCCGGGCTGAACTCGGCGCCGGCGCCGCGGCCGCCGCCCGGGAAGCCGAGATCCGTGAGGCCGCCCGGGTCGCGGCCCGCGCCGATGAGTTCCAGGCGCTGCGCGAGCTGGGCACACTGGCACAGACCGAGCCGCGCGACGGGGACGAAGCCGTACGCGACGAACTGACACGGCGCGCGGGCGGGTACGTCCAGGCCGACGTCGGCGCCTGGCTCGCCCATGCCCTGGTCGCGCGCCTCGGGCACTACC
Organism: Streptomyces sp. NPDC056161; assembly: GCF_042268025.1. Lineage (NCBI taxonomy): Bacteria > Bacillati > Actinomycetota > Actinomycetes > Kitasatosporales > Streptomycetaceae > Streptomyces > Streptomyces sp. NPDC056161. The sequence goes on along the minus strand of NZ_JBHJUV010000043.1, from coordinate 2,310 downwards.
GCGCCCCGGCCGCCTGCGAGGCCGCGGCCGGCCTTCTCACCCCGCCGGTCCTCGCGCACGCCGCGCTGCTCGCCGAACTTGCCCGCCTGGTCCCCGGCGTCGACGTCGCCCAGTTGGCGTTCGCGGCCCGGCTCGCCACCGCCGAACCCGAAGCTGCTGGTGACCTTGCCGTGTTCCTCGCTCGCGTCCGGTCGTAGCGCAGTAATCGTACGGTCCGCTCCGGCATTCTCCGGCCTCGCCCGTGATCACCGAGGGTGACTGTCACGCTGTCACGCTCACCCGTGTCACGCGCCCCGATCCGGTTGTCACGCTGGGGTGTCACGTTGGCGGTTCGGCCCGGAACCACGTGCCCGACCCCCTGATTCGGGCCACGCGTCGATCAGCGTGACACCCTTCCCAGAGCGACTACGGTCCGCATCCGGATTGGGTGTCCCGTTGACCTGCGCCAGTGAACGTTGATCGATTGCCACTGAAGGATGATCGATGGCTGTCTGTGTCAGTGAAGGATGACCACTTGCAGATTCGTGTCAGCCAGGGACAACGGTTGGCGGCTCTGTCGTCTCGCAATGGCAGGCATCGTTCGGATCTCCTGATCATGGACGTGATGATGGGGAACGAGATGATCGCCATCCTGCCGGGGCAGGTGACGCTGTCGGACGGGCGGACTCAGCGCAGTTGGTCGGTCGAGCTTGCGCCCTACCAGCTCGCGGCATTCCGGGTCACCCAGGCGTTGTACGCACAGATCACAGGCCAGCGGCCGAGTACCACCCCTGGGGATCAGCTGCCCGTCGAGTGCGTGTCCTGGTGGGACGCGGCGCGGTTCTGCAACGCCCTGTCCCAGTGCGCCGGCCTCACACCCGCGTACCACTTCCGTGCCGAGGCCGAAGATATCGAGTGGAACGCCTCCGCCGACGGGTATCGACTGCCGACCGAAGCCGAGTGGGAGCACGCCTGCCGCGCCGGGACGACCGGGCCGCACTACGGGGATCTCGACGCGATCGGCTGGTACCGCGGTAACTCGCACGACCTATCCACGAAGTGGACGGCAAACGCCCCAACTCGTGGGGCTTTACGACATGCTCGGCAACGTCTGGGACTGGTGCTGGGACGTCTACGACGCCGAGGTCTATGGCGTCTACCGGGTGCTCCGTGGCGGTGGTTGGTTTGATGAGCACTGGAGTTGCCGGGCCTCCGCGCGGCGCCGCAGCCACCCGACTTTCCAGGTCGACGACGTGGGATTCCGCGTCGCGCGTTCCGTCGTGCGTTGATCCACGTCGTGTGCAGCCCGGCCCGCGCGGGGTCGGTCTGGCGATAGCGTGATCCTCATGACGGCTGAAGACGAGGCGCTGGTCGGCGGGATGGTGAACGTGGGGGCGGTCTTCCGCCAGGGGGAGTTGGTGGAGCGACCGGCACCGCGCAACGCGCGCGCCCTGCATGCCTATCTCCTTGCGCTGAAGGAGCACGGCTTCGACGCGGCGCCGGCCCCTGTCGGTCTCACTGCGGGTGGCCGTGAGCAGCTGACTTTCATTCCTGGCGACGTGGCTCTGCCGCCGTTCCCGGACTGGGCGATGACGAGTTCTGCCCTCGTATCGGTGGGGAGCCTGCTGCGGCGTCTGCATGAGACCAGCGCGGTCGTCGCGGTCGACGCCCGTGCCGCGTGGCCCCGGGACCTCGCCGACCCGGAGGGGGGAACGATGTTGTGTCACAACGATGTGTGCCCGGAGAACGTCGTCTTCCGCGATGGTCGTGCCGCGGCCCTGATCGATTTCGACTTGGCGGCCCCGGGCCGTGCCCTCTGGGACTTCGCCATGACCGCCCGCTATTGGGTGCCCATGCTCGATCCCGGGTCCGCGACGGCTCTCTATCCCCACGGGATGGATGCGGCCGCGCGGCTGCGGATTCTTGCCGACAGCTACGGCCTCTCGGCGGGGGACCGCGCCGAGTTGCCTGGCGTCATCGAGCAGGCCACGGAGGTCTGCCGGGCCTTCGTCGCCCGCCGCGTGGCCGACGGAGACCCCGTCTATCTCCAGGCGTTGGCCGAGCGTGGTGGATGGGAACGCTGGGACCGCATGCAGACCTGGCTGTTGGACCACCGTCAGACGTTCACGGCTGCCCTGCTGAACTGACCGGCCTGGACGTTCGAGGACAGACTCATCACTGGCTGGCCGTTGTCATCCAATCGAGGCGTTTGACAGCGAACCCAGTCGTTTGGGGTTGGGTGCAGATCTTCTGAGGGTGCTGTCGGTCAGGCGGTGGGTATGACCTGGTCGCGGTAGCGCGTCTGGTGGTTGCGGATGAGTTCCTGCTGCT